>NC_014248.1:977500-1288125 GCF_000196515.1 'Nostoc azollae' 0708 | reverse complement strand
TTTCAAGACACAATGACGCAATATTGTGGAGTATTCAGAACAGAAGAATTAATGCGTGAAGGTTTGCAGAAATTAGCAGAATTACAACAACAATATCCACAGATTTATTTAGATGATAAAGGCAGTTGTTGGAATACGGAATTAGTAGAAGCTTTAGAACTGCAAAGTTCAATGGTAGTAGGACAGACAATTTTAGCATCAGCTTTAAATCGTCAAGAAAGTCGCGGCGCCCATTTTCGCGAAGATTTTCAGCAACGGGATGATGGTAAGTTATTAAAACATACAATGGCTTATTATTCACCTACGGGAATTGATATTCAATATATGCCAGTGGTGATTAATATGTTTGAACCAAAAGAAAGGAAATATTGAAGAAAGAATTCAAAATTCAGGAAAGGGCTGGCTGGGGTGTGGGGCAATACGGTTCAGATTAGCCTTTTTCTTCTCTCCCCCTGCCTGCCTAAATAATTTTCCTTACCTGATCCGTATTGAAATTAGATTACCACTTACGTCAACCCCTACTTCCTATACAATCGCCCATTTTTAACCTGCACAACCGGATGATTACACCACCTTACTAACTGTTCATCATGAGTAGTAACAATTACAGTTGCCCCAAAGGTATTTAACTTCTCAAGAATCTCTATTACTTGCCAGGAATTATCAGGATCTAGGTTTCCTGTTGGTTCATCTGCTAACAGCAGTGGAGGAGTAGCAATAATTGCTCGTGCAATACTCACCCGCTGCTGTTCTCCCCCAGAAAGTTGATCAGGAAAACGATCAGCTTTAGATGATAAACCCACTAATTTTAAAGTCGGTTCTAAACGGCGTTGAATTTCTTTACGAGTATAGCCTTGAGCGTGCAATACAAAAGTTATATTTTCGGCTACAGTTCGTTGCGCAATTAATTTATAGTCTTGAAAGACAATACCTATCCGACGACGCAAAAATGATAAGTGATCGCCCTTCAGATTTGCTACATTTACACCATCAACAATTACCTCTCCTTGAGTTGGTGATTCCTCACCATAAAGCAACTTTAAGAAAGTCGATTTACCAGAACCACTAGGGCCTGTAATAAACAAAAATTCTCCCTTTTTGATATCAATACTTACATCTAGCAGTGCATTATAGCCGTTTGTATAAGTCTTGGACACAGAGCTTAATTCCACCATTGTCCCAGTCTGACTATCCTGCTGTTGACTAACAGTATCTTCTCTCTTAACAGACGTATCTGTTTTTTCTGGAGTTGTTAATATTGGCATCGCTCAAATTTCCTGACACCCACAAGCAAAAAATTCAAAATATCTCCTTCGGAGACGCTAGGTGAAAAAAATCAAAATAGTGCTTCCAGCAGACTGCGCCAACAAAATTAAAGGACTTCCGCCTACTGGCTACTGGCTACTGCCTCTGATCAGCACTCAGCACTGTTGATATCTCTTCCAGAAAAACGGTAAACAAAGGCTTTTAGTGCAAACTGAGGCAAAGCTAACATTCTTCGCCAGCGCCAAGGTTCTTGATACAAACGATACAGCCATTCTAAATTATTATTTGCTAACCAACGGGGAGCGCGAGTTTTTACACCAGCCCAAATATCAAAACTACCACCTACCCCTATCCAAATTGCTTGGTCACACAAATGACGGTTTTTGGCAATCCATAACTCTTGACGTGGTACTCCTAAACCAACAAAAATAACTTGTGGCTGCAATTGAGCTAGAGTTTGTTGTAATATTTCTTCTTCTTCAGGAGAGTGATAGCCGGAGTGAGTACCTGCTATACCTAAATTAGGTATTTGTTGCTGCCAAAACTCTGCTGCTGTTGCCGCAACTCCTGATACTCCTCCATAGAAAAATATGTTCGTTGCTGTTTTCAGCTCACCAAGTTCTTGTAAAAGTTTTTCTGCTAATTCAATTCCTGGACAACGTTTTACTTCTTGCCTGAATAGATAGTGCAAATAAAGCACAACTCCTGCTCCATCTGGAATTACTAGATCAGCATTTTGAATAACTTCAGCTAGAGATCGATTTCGCTCGGCTTGCATGGTCATTTCTGCATTGAGCGTTACTACATGTGTTCCTCTACCTTGTTGTAGGCATTCTAGCAACCAGTTTGGATAGTTTGTCATCAGATGAACTGGTAAGCCCAACACTGAAAACTCTTGGGGCGATTTATACATAGTCTATTCTTAATTAGACTGAGAGCAAATTATATAGAACCCTAGTTTATCAAATTTTTTCCCACGTGGATGGTGCATATCGTATCAAATTTATCTGAGGGTAAATCCTATCGCAATGAGAAAGTTTTTAAGTGTGGGCATTGTGGTTCTGAACATGATGCTTATATCAACGCGGCTATGAATATTGCTGCTTTGGGCAAGTCTGTAAGTCTTCCTAAAAGTCCGGGGATGAGTTGTCAATTAGAGAATTGCCTCTCTTCCTGGTGATTCAAATCTGTGTCTAAAGCCTCGTACCTTTAGGTCGAGGTAAGCTTACCAAGTGATGATCAGCTATAAAATATAAGAACTATATAAAGGGTCAATATGCGATTACTACACACGATGCTACGGGTAGGCAATCTGGAAGAGTCTTTGAAATTTTACTGTGAAATCCTGGGAATGAAATTACTCCGCCGTAAAGATTACCCAGGTGGAGAATTTACCCTCGCTTTTGTTGGTTATGGAGAAGAAAGCGAACATACGGTGCTAGAACTAACTTATAACTGGGGCGTAGAAAAGTATGATTTGGGCAATGCTTATGGTCATATTGCGCTAGGAGTAAACGATATTTATAGAACTTGTGAGGAGATTAAAAATCGTGGAGGTAAAGTAGTACGAGAGCCGGGTCTAATGAAACATGGTTCTACGGAAATTGCTTTTGTCGAAGATCCCGATGGCTATAAAGTTGAATTGATTCAATTGGCTATTCACAGTACAACATCTCAGGAGAAATCGTCACTACAACTGGCCAGTCAGTAATTCTCCTCTCAAATATTTTATCTTGGAGTAGGGTGGGCATTGCCCACCAAGACATTATTATGAGAGTTACTGGCTTTGGTGGATATTGCTCAACTGCCAAATTACCAGCAAAATGGGTGTCATTCTTTCTCAATCCCCAATTTATAACCTAAAATCTAAAATCTAAACTCCTACGAAATGCAGCCTACAGATCCTAATAAATTTACTGATACAGCCTGGGAAGCAATTACAAAATCCCAGGATATAGTCCGTGCTTATCAACAACAGCAATTAGAAGTTGAACATTTAATTATTGCGCTTTTAGAAGAATCCACCAGTTTAGCCACAGGTATTATTACTCGCTCAGGCATTGATTTAATACGCTTAAAACAGCAGTTAGAAAGTTATACCCAACGTCAGCCAAAAGTTGGTAAAAGTGATCAGCTTTATTTAGGCCGCAATTTAGATTTGCTATTGGATCGTGCTGAAGAAATTCGAGCGAGAATGAGAAATGAAGAGATTGCGGAGGGACATATACTCCTTGCTTTTGCTGAAGATGAACGCATTGGTAGAAGGATATTTAAAGGCTTAAATGTAGATATTGCTAAGTTAGAAACTGCGGTCAAAGCTGTTCGTGTTACCCATAAGGTTAGTCAAAAGGTGGGAGAAGCAGAATCTGCGGATGCACCTTATGAAGCTTTAAAAAGATTTGGAAGAGATTTGACTGAACAGGCAAAAGCGGGAAAATTAGATCCTGTGATTGGCCGCGATGATGAAATTCGCCGCGTGATTCAAGTATTATCTCGTCGTAGCAAAAATAACCCTGTTTTGATTGGTGAACCTGGAGTTGGTAAGACTGCGATCGCAGAAGCATTAGCCCAACGAATGCTTAATGGTGACGTTCCTGAATCTTTGAAAAATCGCCAATTGATTTCTTTAGACATCGGGAGTTTAATCGCTGGGGCAAAATATCGTGGTGATTTTGAAGACCGTTTGAAAACTGTACTCAGGGAAGTTACGGAGTCAAATGGGCAAGTAGTTTTATTTATTGACGAACTGCATACTGTTATCGGTGCAGGTTCCAACCAACAAGGTTCAATGGATGCAGGAAGCCTGCTTAAACCCATGCTGGCACGGGGTGAGTTGCGTTGTATTGGTGCGACTACCTTAGATGAATATCGCAAATACATTGAAAAAGATGCAGCTTTAGAACGTCGGTTTCAACAGGTATATGTAGATCAACCGACAGTAGAAAACACCATTTCTATTTTACGGGGTTTAAAAGAACGTTATGAAGTGCATCATAATGTCAAAATCGCCGATTCTGCTTTGGTAGCCGCTGCAACTTTATCAGCGCGTTATATTGCAGATCGCTTTTTACCAGATAAAGCCATTGACTTAGTAGACGAAGCCGCAGCTAAGTTAAAAATGGAAATTACCTCCAAACCTGCGGAGTTAGAAACTATTGATAGACGCTTGATGCAGCTAGAAATGGAAAAACTATCCTTAGCAGGAGAAGACAATGGTATTGCCCAAACTAGGGAGCGTTTAGACCGAATTGAGCAAGAAATTACTGCTTTAACGCTTAAACAGCAAATGTTTAATGAACAATGGCAAAGGGAAAAGCAATTATTAGAAGCTATTAGCACTTTAAAGAAAGAAGAAGATACGCTGCGGGTGCAAATTGAGCAAGCAGAAAGGGATTATGATTTAAACAAAGCTGCTCAATTGAAATATGGCAAATTGGAAGGAGTGCAGAGAGAACGGGAAATTAAGGAAGTGAAACTCCTAGAAATTCAAAGCCAAGGTTCTACACTACTGCGTGAACAAGTCACAGAAGCTGATATTGCTGAAATAGTCGCCAAATGGACAGGAATTCCTGTAAATCGGCTTTTGGAATCGGAACGGCAAAAATTACTGAAATTAGAAAGTTATTTGCACGAGAGAGTAATCGGACAAGAAGAAGGGGTTTCCGCTGTCTCTGCGGCTATTCGTCGCGCTCGTGCAGGAATGAAAGATCCCTCTCGCCCCATTGGTTCGTTTTTGTTCATGGGACCAACTGGTGTTGGTAAAACTGAACTCGCCCGCGCTTTAGCTCAATTTCTCTTTGATTCTGATGACGCTTTGCTGCGGTTGGATATGTCCGAGTACATGGAAAAACACTCGGTTTCTCGTTTAGTGGGTGCGCCTCCCGGATACATCGGTTATGAAGAAGGTGGTCAACTTTCGGAAGCTATCCGTCGTCATCCTTATTCTGTGGTGTTGCTGGATGAAGTAGAAAAAGCCCATCCAGATGTGTTTAATATTCTTTTGCAGGTCTTAGATAATGGTAGTATTACTGACTCTCAAGGACGAGGAGTAGATTTCCGAAATACTGTTATAGTAATGACTAGCAACATCGGCAGTGAGGATATTTTGGACGTTTCTGGTGATGATAGTAAGTATCATATAATGCGGAAACGAGTTATGGAAGGTTTGCAATCATACTTCCGCCCGGAATTTCTCAACCGTGTGGATGATCTCATACTTTTTCACACCCTCAGCCGTTCAGAAATGCGGCACATCATCCGTCTACAACTCAAACGGGTCGAAAATCTCCTCAAAGAACAAAAAATCTCCTTTGAAATATCACAAGCAGCCTGTGACCACCTTGTTGAAGCTGGATATGATCCAGTTTATGGCGCACGTCCGCTAAAAAGGTCAATTCAGCGCGAAGTCGAAAACCCCCTCGCTACTAAGTTATTAGAAAATACCTTTATTTCTGGCGACACAATTATCATTGATAAAGGTGAACATGGGTTAACTTTTAGCAAAAAATCACCTGTTAAAACCTTAGCAACAGTCAACAGTGTGAAGTTGTTAGAGGCATCTTCTGAAGTGTAAGTTTCTACTTAGATAGAAGTTACAATTTCTGCAATTTGGTCGCCTGTGTTTGAGTAATATATTTACGGAGGATATTTTTTATGATTGCAAACCCCAATTATAACTATATTTACCCTGAAGAATATCTTCAATTAGAAGAAACCAGCCCAATAAAACATGAATACAGAGACGGATAAGTTTACGCAATCGCTGGTGCGAGTAATACTCATGTAGTTATTACTCTCAAATTGCTTCAATGCTGAGAAATTATCTGCGCGGTAAAGGATCTCAGACTTATATTGCTGACACAAAAGCGCATATTGAAACAATGGATATATAATATTATACCTATTGCAAAATTGTTTATGTGGTATGATATAGAGTTTTAGATTTTATGTATTTTCGGTGTTCTTTGGGCTGGCTAATTCAAACATAACCCTGTAACTATAACTTTTGGCTAAAACAAAGACTACCCCTCATTATAACATAAAATTAATTCTGCAAGACGTCTAATAGTTATAGAAAAGGGGTAAATGTACATTTAGTAAGAGTAGATTTTCATTGTCCCATAGCGGATGTGTATGAAGATGTGAGTTTTGAAACTCAGTCCTGACTCCTAGCTCCAACGAAAAGACTTTTTCAGCAAGCCCTAATTAACTTGCTATATGAGAGTTCAATTACTTTCCACCGCGAAGACATTGAGCATAACTTGTACGAATAGTCATTGTAGTTGGATCTCCTGCTCCCAGGACTTTTTCACAGATTTGTAATGCTTTTGCATAGTGGGGTTATGCTTCGCTGTAATATCCTCGCGATTGGTATAGTTTTGCTAATTTATTTAAGATGACAGAAGATTTGTAGTCCTATGCAAGTTATGAAATTACAGGTAACAAAATAAAACTCCTCAAGACTGATAAACCAATATCTTCAATGTTTATTAGTTGATTGGCAGCAGCAATACCCACATAGGGTAATAGAGATTTCAAACCCAAGTAGAGTTATTTTCCGAGATATCAATAAAAGCGACATATTGTATGTATAGTGAAAACTTTCCACCACTAAAAGAATGCTCAAATGAATAATTGATAAGTCCACCATAAATTTTGGAGGCAGATTAGCACACTTCAAACTTAAGTTTGAAGTGTGCAGATGTACTAATACACGCTGGAATCTTTATGGAGCAATAAATATAGGCGTTATCAGAAATTACTGAATGTTTTTGTCTGGGTATTGCCTGTACCAGCTTGTGAAATACCAATCTCTTTACCAATCGTTAATTGTCCCATCAGCTTTCACCACCTACAATCTACACCTGTTAACTTAATATTCCCCCAGTCTCCAATCCCCCCTTATGGTAGTGTAATCCGAATCATAAATAAGAGGAATTCCTTACCTCCAAAAAGACATATATCGACGAAAATTGATTCTCAGAATTATCTCTGCAAGTAAAACAGACGGATAACTATGCTAGAACAAGGCACTATCAGTATACATACTGATAATATTTTCCCAATTATCAAAAAGTCTCTCTATTCAGATCACCAAATTTTCTTGCGGGAACTGGTATCCAACGCTGTAGATGCCATCCAAAAGCTAAAAATGGTGTCCCGCGCTGGTGAGTATAATGGAGACACGGGTGAACCAGAAATTACAATTGGCATTGATCAAGATAAAAAGACCCTCTCCATCTCCGATAATGGGATTGGGATGACAGCAGAGGAAGTCAAAAAATATATTAACCAAGTCGCTTTCTCAAGTGCAGAAGAATTTATTCACAAATATGAAGGGAAAGCAGATCAACCAATAATCGGACACTTTGGTTTAGGTTTCTACTCCTCCTTCATGGTGGCGAAAAAAGTAGACATTGATACTCTTTCCTATCAAGAAGGTTCTCAAGCAGTTCACTGGACTTGTGATGGTTCACCAGAGTTTACCTTAGATGAGTCTTCTCGCACTACTCGCGGTACTACTATTACCCTCACTTTAATGCCAGATGAGGAAGAATATTTAGAAGCTGCGAGAATTAGAACTCTAGTGAAAACTTACTGTGATTTTATGCCCGTACCCATCAAATTAGATGGGCAAGTATTGAACCAAGAAAAAGCACCTTGGAGGGAATCTCCTAGCAATTTAACCAAAGAAGATTATTTAGAATTTTACCGCTATCTATATCCTTTTCAAGAAGAACCTTTGTTATGGGTGCATCTGAATACAGATTATCCGTTTATTATTAACGGGATTATGTATTTTCCCAAGATGCGGCCTGATGTGGATGTGACTAAAGGACAAATTAAGTTATTCTGCAATCAGGTTTTTGTTAGCGATAACTGTGAAGAAATTATCCCCCAATTTTTAATGCCCATGCGGGGTGTGATTGATAGTACGGATATTCCATTGAACGTTTCTCGCAGTGCTTTACAGGGGGATCGCACTGTTAAACGTATTGGTGACTACATAGCAAAGAAAGTAGGTGATCGCCTCAAAGAATTATACCGCGACGACCGCGAACAATACATCAGTGCTTGGAAAGACTTAGGAACATTCGTTAAATTTGGCGTTCTCAACGACGATAAATTTAAAAAACAAGTCGAAGACATCCTCATCTTCCGCAGCACTGCTAAAATAGAAACAACACCCGCAGTTGAAGTCCAATCATCAGAAGGTGATCTCTGGCAAGATGTCACCCCATCTAACACCAGCAGCACACCTTACACCACCATCAAAGAATATCTAGAACGCAACAAAGAACGCCACGAAAACCGCGTTTTTTACAGCACCGATGAAGCCAGTCAATCCACATATATTGAACTGCACAAAAACCAAGGTTTAGAAGTCCTATTTATGGACTCCTTCATCGACACCCACTTTATTAACTTCCTAGAAAGAGAATATCAGGATGTTAAATTTACACGGGTAGATTCTGACCTTGATAATACCTTATTGGATGATAAATCCGGCGAAATTGTTGACCCCACCACCAACAAAACCAAAAGTGAAATTATCAAAGAACTATTTGAGAAATCACTCAACAGACCCAAAGTTAACATCCGCACGGAAGCCTTAAAATCAGATGACCCTCAAGGAACACCACCAGCAATGGTATTGTTACCAGAAATTCTCCGTCGTCTAAGGGAAATGAACGCCATGATGCAACAGCAAAACGCCGATTTTCCTGAAGATCATATTTTGTTAGTAAATACCGCACATCCCTTGATTCAAAACCTCGCTAATATCAATCAAGGTAGTATCATCATTCAAAGTGATGGAGAATCACCCACAGAACAGTTAGTGAAAATGATTTGTCAGCACGTTTATGATTTAGCATTAATGTCCCAAAAAGGCTTTGATGCTGAAGGTATGAAATCCTTTGTGGAACGTTCTAATGATGTGTTGACGAAGCTAACAGAACAAGCGAGTAAGTAGAAAAGAACAATTAAATATAGATAGGGACTATCCCACATTTTTTTTAGAGACGTTGCTTACAGCGTCTCTATTTACAGAAGATAGCAGATCAATGAGGTACAGAATCTAAATTGAAACCTAGAGAGCAAGAGAGTTTTACTCCTGACTCCTGACTCCTGACTCCTGCTGTATTAGGAATAATGCTGATAGCTCTTTGAACATAAATTATCCTAAACCAAGTAATTTACTAATCAGAGGTAATAATTTATTCGGGTCTTCCACTAATTGAGCCACAGTTGGTAAACTTGTAAATAAACTTTTCAACATTGAAATAGGATTTTTGGCAGTCTTTTTGTGGGTTGCTTCTTGAGGACTTGTCGCTGCTGCTGCCACAGTTTACAATTGTTCTAAAGCTTTAGCTTTATCTTCTCCACTTAACTCAGTAGACTGGGAAATCGCTTCTTGTAACTGCGTTAGCAAGAGCAAAATCGGATACAAAGCCTCAAACCCACATTCCGACATATTTCTTCAATATCAAACGACCTCGGTAAAAAATCCGGGTTTTATGTCGCCACCTCCAACGCCTTACTGACAAACGCCCGACTCTTATCAGGTATTAATCCGATTCTCTGGCATTTTGGTTATTTCTTGAGGATACTTAAATCCCACCTTCCGTACCCTAACTGTCACTGATAGTAGTACAACAGAACTAAAACCCCTGCAAGGGAGAAAAGGCTTAATGAGAATAGTATGATTAAAATGGTAATAGAGTGAGAGAATAAAGTTTTGTAAAGAAGATAAAAGAAAAGAAAATTTAATGATTTAAAAATTAAATTAGAACAGAAGAAGAAATGATTTAATCACAACAGGAGTTGTGGATAATTCTGTTGTGAAATCAAAGCTTCAAAAAATGGAAATTCAAAACCTAGACCATTTAGGCATAGTAGCAGGAATAATAGACGCCATAGGAGTAGTAGAAATAATCCTTGAAATTGGAGAGAAACTAAGTCCGCGTCATGTAGTAAAAGCCATGATAATCAACGGGTTAGGATTTGTATAAAAACCCTTATATATGTTTCTCCAAGATTTTGAAACAATCCCCTGTGAGTATCTAATAGGAGCAGGAGTAACACCAGAATATCTCAAGGATGATAAACTGGGGAGAGTCATGGATAAACTATTTATAAAAGGATTGGATAGAATATTTTTTATTGTCGCCTTAAAAGCAGCCCAAACACTTGGAGTATCCCTATGAGCAGGGCATCTAGACTCATCATAAATGTACATACATGGGCAATATCATACCAGCTTACCAGAAGTAATATTCGAGAGTCAAAAAGTAGGAAATAATCAAGAACTAGAAGAATTAGCAGTAAAATCACCAAAAGAAATAACCATTACCTACGGTTATTCTGGTGACCATAGACCGGAGTTAAAACAGTTCATCATAGAAATGATATCTTCATGAGATGGAGACATACCAATATATATTTTTAAAACTAGCATCGGGAAACCAAGCAGATTCATCATGCTTTGCTAAAATAGCAGTAGAGTACCAAGAACGATTGAAAGTTAACTAAAAGTTAATAGTCTCATAGTAGCAGACTGGGCCTTATATACAGAATCAAATCTAAAAATAATGTCAGATTTAAGCTGGTTATGTCCAGTGCTATTAAGCGTAAAATCAGCACAATCATTAATATCAACATTACCAGAACCAGAATTTATTGATAGTAACTTACCCGGATATAAACTAGCTTCAAAAACAGTAAATTATCCAGGAATAGAACAAAGATGGTTAGTAGTGCAAAGTCAAGAAAGAAGAGAATTAGAGCTGGGTAAGCTCTCACAAAAAATTACCAAGGCACAATCAAAAGCTGTGCAAGATTTCAAAAAGTTATCACCAGAAAAATTCGCTTGTGAAGCTGATGCTATCAAGGGGTTATCTAAACTATTCAAACAATTCAAATATCACCAAATTAACCAGAGTAAAGTTACTCAAATCAAATCTAAGAAAAAATATAGTTCACAGATGATTTATAAAGTAAATGTTTAGGAGACAAGAGGAAGTAGCATAATTCTATTCATAAGAGCATATATAGCCCCTTACCTCATTTGTGTTAAACGCTCATAATCCTTGCTTAGACGATGATATTGGTTAAACCACCCAAATGTTCTTTCTACTACCCAGGGTTGTGGTAAAACTTTAAATTCTTGCTCAGTAGGTCCTATGACTTCAACATGAGCTTGAATCATGAACCAAACTGCAAGTGCAAATTTATCACCGTCATAACCGGAATCAACCCATAAAACTTGGACTATTTCTAATAATTCTGTGGGTTCCTCTAGCAGTTCCATTAGTGCATAGGCAGTAAGTATTCGTTCTGGGGCATTCGCCTCACTAACAACAACTTTCAACACAAGTCCCAGGCTATCAACTAAAGTATGCCCCTTTCTTCCTTTTACGTTTTTACATCCGTCAAAACCATACACATCCCCTTTTTTTGGTCAGTCTTGACCGACTGACTGTCTACGGCAAGCACGGTAGGTTGTATTGATTTACCTAATTTCGAGCGAACTTGACCACCCAATGTATGGTTGAATTTTTCCCAAACCCCCTGGCCCTGCCATTTCCTGTAATAGCTATATACTGTTGACCTTGGCGGGAAGTCACCTGGAAGCATATTCCATTGACATCCAGTTTTCAAATGATAATAGATGGCATTACATATTTCACCTATATCTGTTGTGGGTGGATGCCCTCCTTCTTGGGCTAGTGGAATCAATGGGGCCAGGATTTCCCACTCCATATCAGTTAAGTCTGTGGGGTAAGACTTTCGTTCCATCAGTAGCTATGTAAATACACTACATTTTATGTATCCTATCCTTCCAACATTCCTTGTCTACTCCCCTTTACATTTACTTTATCAATAGCCTCTTAGGTTTAACCCGGATTTGTCACAAGAAGATAAAAAAAAGGGGTCAAAGACTGCGGAAATGTATATATAGCAGGCATTTTAGCAGTTGGAAACCATGACCCCATCTTCAAGAGATTGTATACCAAAACAGTTGAAATTTGAGCAACAAAAATGGCTGCCAGTCATAGTCAATTTCCAGGGTGGACAAGTAAGAGCAGATGCAGGATTCAGCTTAATTGCTGAAATAGACAGAAAATTGCAAATCACATCACAGTTTGCACAATGTTTCCAAGATTAGCGAAAGCCAAATCGGATTGACCATTCAATAGAGAGCTTAATTAAACAAAGAATATACGGGCTGGTCATGGGGTATGAAGACTTGAACGACCACGAATAATTACGTCATGACCAGATGTTTGCTATAGCTTTAGGAAAAAGCATTGGAGTAGAGAATGAACCTGCAAAATTGGCAGGAAAGAGTACCTTAAATCCCCTGGAACATTGTCCTGAAGATGTGGAACAAGGAGCAGAAAGCGGGTACCATGAAATCTGGCATTCTCCATCAGAAATTGAAAGCTTACTTGTCAAAATATTTCTAGAATCTTACGCCAAAGAACCAAGAGAAATTGTTTTGGATTTAGATGTAACTGATGACTTAGTCCACAGCTATCAGGAGCAAGTTTTCTTGAATACTTATGATGGGGGATACTGCTATGCTCCACTTTATGTTTTCTGTGGAAAACATCTATTAGCAGCCAAACTTCGCCCTTCAAACGTAGACCCAGCATTTGGGGCATTATCAGAAGTACAAAGAGTGATTAAACAAATAGGTCAACAATGGAAGAATGTTGAGATTTTAGTAGGTGGAGATAGTGTTTATTCTAGAGACGATATCATCACATGGTGTGAATCCCACATGGGTGTGGATTATGTTTTTGGATCGGCGCAAAATAGTCGTTTAATTGGGATGACTAGAAAGACTCAAAGTAGAGCATCCCTTGAGTTTGAGGAAAAACTATCAACAGTAGTTTCATTCTTAGAAACTATGTTTAAACCAGATGAAGAACTTGCAGAATTTGCTGGTGACTTGATTAATAACTCAATTTGCTATAAATCTTTAGACTATAAAGCTCGTGAATCTTGGAGCCGTAGTCGTCGTGTTGTTTTTAAAGTTGAATATGGAGTAAAAGGGACTAATGTTCGTTTTGTTGTAACTTCACTTTCTACTAAGAAAGTACCTCCTAGTCAACTATATAGACAAAAATATTGTCAGCGAGGGGAGATGGAAAATCGTTTTAAAGAACAACAATTAGAACTTTTTAGTGATAGAACAAGCAACCATACATTTACGGTAAATCAATTAGGTTTATGGTTCTCTTCTATAGCTTAGGTTTTGCTCAATGCCTTGGGTCAAAAATGTTTAGCTAAAACCGAATTACAAAATGCTAATGTTGGGACTATTCGTACCAAATTATTGCAGTTAGGAGCTTTAATTACTGTAAGTACACGTCCCATTTTAATTGCGATTACTAGTTCTTGCCCATACAGACATATCTTTGCTACTGCTCATAAACGCTTAATAATGCTGACTAATACTGCTTAATTTGAAGTTAAATTGCCTTTTACTTATTTCTAATTAATCATACTTCACCCTTGGGTTGATTCAAGTCTTGTTTTGTCATGCTTAATTTTATGACCAGAGCATTTTGCTCTTACTACCAATAAAAAGATAGTGACTTTTTTAGCTTTATAAATGCGATTTTATATTTAATTTATCTCTGCGATTCAGTTTTGATTGATGATGTATCAAAATTTAGTCTCACATCAGGTCATGTAAATTTATTTTTTACTGCTTGTGAGAAATCCAGGTTAAGTTTGGGATTATGGCAAGGGACATTTCGAGATATTCCAAAGCGGTGAATTAGAAGTTTATCGCTTAGATAACAGCAGCGAAAAATACAAAATACAAACACCCAATCAGAACCAAGTTTACTGGATAGAGGAAATGAACCTTTACCTTAGTGTATGGGAAGGAACAAGGGAAAACTTGATTGGTAAATGGTTGAGATGGTTCGATGAACAAGGAAATTTGTTGTTGTGGAGTTCAGAGTTAGTAGAACAAGAAAAACAACGTGCTGAAAGACTAGCAGCACAACTTCGTGCAGCAGGTATCGAACCGGAAAACTAAGACTTGGGTGGGCATCGCCCACCTTATGATTAAGTAGAACAACGTGAAAAGAAGTATGTCAAGAAATGTAAATTAGCCTGAAAACCTCTTCCCTATTGCATAAGTGCCTATTGACCTTCGGGTTCTCCAGTCGCACCCTGGGGGAAGGCAAAGCGCCTACATGGGCGAAACCACACCACGTGTTTTATGCCGGGAAACCCTTCCACCGCAGTAGCTCCCCAACACTGCCCTGGTTCACCTCTTGCCTTGTCATAACGACAATTAATTTTTAACGCCCACTTCATTAACCACCAATAACAGCAATACACTCAATCTCTACCAACACATTTTTGGGTAAACGTGATACCTCTACACAAGCACGCGCAGGGGCTGTATCTTCTGGAAAATATTTTGCATAAATCGCATTTACAGCGGCAAAATCATTCATATCAGCTAAAAATACACCAGTTTTAACTACATTATCAAAAGTTGCGTCGGCTTCTGTCAGGATAGCTTCAATATTTCTCATCACCTGTTCTGTTTGCTTGGTGATATCATCGGTATAAACAACATCACCTAATCGCGGATCAATGGCTATTTGTCCAGCTACAAACAGCATTTTTCCAGAAGCGAGAATAGCTTGATTATAGGGTCCAACTGGTGCAGGTGCATTATCAGTACGGATAACTTGACGGGTCATAATATTAATCTCTTTTGGCTCTTTTGGTAAGGGTACATCTGGTTTACTGAAGTCTAAATCAACATCTGTTGTATAAACATCTCCATTTGGGATTATCGCACCTGTGAGGTCGGCATTTTTAAAGGTTGCACCATATATATTTGCGCTGGTTAAATTTGCCCTTTTCAGATTTGCACCGTCAAAGTTTGCATTCATCAGGTTTGTATTTTCTAGACAAGCTCTTTCTAAATTTGCACCTTGTAAACTGGCGTTTCTGAGGTTGACTGGTCCCAGGAAGACAGCAACCAAATCCGCTTCAGCTAAATTTCCACCTGATAGATTAAACCTCCTGCAGAATTGATTATTATGTTATAATGGGTGTTTGTGTTTGTTTTAGCCAAAAGTTAGAGTTACAGGGTTATGTTTGAATTAGCCAGCCCAAAGAACACCAAAAATACATAAAGTCTAAAACTCTCTATCATACCACATAAACAATTTTGCAATAGGTCGATGACATTTTTCTAGATTGGCACCTCGAAATTGAGATTTTTGGAGATTGGCATTTTGAAGTGATGCACGATTGAGACTTGCCTGAGTCAAGTCTGTTTCTGCTAAGTTTACCCCAGTTAGATTTGCACTGTTGAGGTTGATTCTCTCCCAATTTGCCTGATATATACTGGCATTGCTCAAATTGGCATTATTCAAGCTTGCTCCAATCAACCAAGCCAAGTTAAGGTCTGCCCAGCTTAGATTTATTGAAGAACCTTCTATTAATTCCAAATCTGCTAATTGCAAATCTGCATTTTTTAGACAGGGTCTAGTAAAGACAACACTATTAAGTTTCGCTCCAATTAGGATGGCCTCACTTAAACCTGCTTCATTCAAATTTGAATGATATAGGTCTATCTCTTTTAGGTCTAAACTTTTAAGGTATACTCCTCCCGAATTTACAGAATGAAACTTTCTTTGCCCTCCAACATATTTTTCCAGCAGTGTTTCAGCATTTATAATAGCATCATTAAATACAGTTGGCTCAGTATAAAGCTATGCTTAATGCTAAATTACAAAACTCATAGCAAAATTATGTGAAGATGCTATGAATAAACTAGCTATTAAACTCCATATAGTCATTCATTAAAAATGAACATCTCTGACAGGTACATAAAATGATAGAATTTTATGGAAAAACTGATCCGAGAGATATTCCTGCTTACACTATTAAAGATGCTCCTAAATATCTCCGTATTCCATCAGAAACAATTAACTCTTGGGTAAAAGGTAGAAATTATCCTACTGCAAACGGGGTTAATTTTTTTAAACCACTTATTCTCACTCGAGAATTAAAACCAACACTGCTTTCATTTACTAATTTAGTGGAAATTCATGTTGTAAGAGCAATTCGTAAAGACCATAAAATTCAACTAGATAAAGTCAGAAAAGCTCTTGACTACATTTATGAGCAGTTTCAGGTACCACACCCCTTAGCACGTGAAGAATTCCGAACTGATGGCGTTGATTTATTTATAGAAAAATACGGTTTTTTGATTAATGCTTCTAAACCTGGGCAAACAGATTTAAAAGATGCTTTAAATACTCATCTTGAAAGAATTGAACCAGATCCTACTGGCTTAGCAATTAAACTTTATCCTTTCACTCGCTCTCACGAAGGAGATAATCCTCGTATTTTTGTTATTGATCCCCGCATTGCGTTTGGTCACCTTGTAATTGCTGATACAAGAATCGCTATAAGTGTTTTGGCTGAACGCCATCATAGAGGTGATTCAATTGATGATCTAGCTGATGATTACGAATGTGATCACTCAATAATTGAAGAAGCTATCCGTTGTGAATACCTTCCTACTGCATGATCCAACCTCAATCGATTACCTTTTTCATAGATAGATACTATAGATAGATGCTTAGGTGAAAAATCTATTCCAGACATACTACGCGCAGCAGGAATTAGTGTAGAAATTCACGATAACCATTTTGACAAACGAGCTTTGAATGTAGACTGGCTACCACAAGTAGGTGGAAAAGGCTGGATTGTGCTGACTAAAGATGACAAAATAAGCAAAAATCAATTAGAAAGAATTGCCGTAGCATGCGCTCAAATAAAAATGTTTGTGTTGGCCTCATAAAGGCTACCAGGAAAAGATATGGCCGCAATCTTTCTGAGAGCAATAGTTCCAATGCAAGAATTTGTTCGCCAAGATCCTGCTCCATTTATCGCCAAAATCTATTCTTATGGCAAGATTAACCTCTGGAAAGACAGTAAAGAATTATCAGCAGAATTAAAGAATTTTGATGAATGTATCTAATTTGAATTTTAACTAAGAACAATCCAAAATCCAAAATCCTCTACCCTAACCTGGGACGTATCCCATCATTCCTATACCGCCAATAATCCCGCAAAATCCGATCATGGTCGAAACATAAATTACTGGGAACACTCCAAGGCTCAAAAATTCCCACAGCCTTAGCATCATCACCCGCTACAGGCTCGCCCGTTGCTATCGCTAAAAATACAAGGCTAATCGTATGTTGACGAGGATCACGACTGGGAGCAGAATAAACCAAAAACTGTTCAATTAACTCTATTTGTAAACCAATTTCTTCCTCAGCTTCCCTTCTTGCTGCCACCTCTACTGGTTCACCATAATCTATAAAACCACCAGGAATAGCCCATCCAAAAGGTTCATTATGTCGCTCAATCAATATAATCGGGCGATGGGGTCTATCAATTAATTCGATAATAATATCGACTGTAGGCGCAGGATTTCTGTAAGTCATACAATTTTAGATTTCGGATTTTGGATTTTGAGTTATGTATCGAAAAGTTTCAATGATTCTTAATTATCTTGATTAATCTTCTCATTTGTTTACCATCATTCCTATATCTTTATGAAGAACAACGGTCAAACCTAACTATGCCATGATAAATTCGATGCATCTCTTATAGGCGATCACTTCCTTTTATATTTCAGGTTAATTATGCCTTTTCCTAGATCAAGCGGTATTTTGTTACATCCCAGTTCTTTTCCCAGTCGTTTTGGGATTGGTGATTTGGGTTTAGAAGCTTATGATTTTATTGATTTTCTCAAAAATAGTTACCAGCAATATTGGCAAGTTTTACCTCTAGGTCCAACTGGTTATGGTAATTCTCCTTATATGTGCTATTCAGCAATGGCAGGAAATTTCTTTTTAATTAGTCCTGAAAAGCTGGTAGATGAAGGTTTGTTGGTTTCACAAGACTTTGCTAATTTACCAGAATTTCCGGCCGATAAAGCAGACTTTGAGCAAGTCATACCTATTAAAGTAAATCTACTCAAAAAAGCCAGCAATAATTTTAAAACTCACGCCACTGATGTCCAAAGAAAAGCATTTCACCATTTTTGTAACACTAAAGGCTATTGGCTCAATAATTATGCTTTATTTATGGCGATTAAAGATGCCCAAAATGGAGCAAGTTGGCATACTTGGGAATCAGAACTGGCACAAAGAGAAGCCGTAGCGTTAGCCCAGATAGAACAAGATTTAGCACAGGAAATATTTTATTACAAGTTTGTCGAATATGAATTTTTCCGTCAGTGGTCAGAATTGAAGAGTTATGCCAATCAAAACGGTATAGATATTATTGGTGATATCCCTATTTATGTAGCTCATGATAGTGCTGATGTGTGGGCTAATCCCGATAATTTTGCTTTAGATCAAGAAACAGGTACAGCGGCTTTAATGGCAGGTGTACCACCAGATTATTTTAGTGCCACTGGTCAACTGTGGGGCAATCCAGTCTACAACTGGGAAGAGTTGCAAAAACAAGATTTTAAATGGTGGGTGCAACGTTTTGAGTCCATGCTAGATTATGTAGATATAATTCGGATTGACCACTTCCGAGGATTTGACACTTATTGGGCTGTACCCCAAGGTGAAGAAACTGCTATTAATGGTGAATGGATTGAAGCTCCAGGAGTAGCCCTGTTTGAGGTGATTAAACAAAAGTTGGGTAAGTTACCCATTTTGGCTGAAGATTTGGGAATTATTACAAAAGAGGTCGAAGGACTGCGAGATCAATTTGAGTTTCCTGGTATGAAGGTATTACATTTTGCTTTTGGTTCTGATCCCGGTAATCCATTTTTACCTTTTAATTACCCACATAACGCTGTAGTTTATACTGGCACTCATGATAATGACACGACTTTAGGTTGGTTTAATACTACGAATGATTACGAAAAGCAAAATTTGTTGTTGTATTTGGGATCTATAAGTCCTGATGGGATAAGCTGGGATTTAATCAGATTAGCTTTAAGTTCCATCGCCAATCAAGCGATTATTCCTTTGCAAGACGTTTTAGGATTGGGAACCGAAGCAAGAATGAACTATCCCGGTAAGGCTGAGGGCAATTGGGACTGGCGCTATCAATCTGGTTGTTTGACTCAAGAGTTGAGTGATCGCTTAAGGATTATTACCAAACTTTATGGACGCGCTCCCAGAAATTCATGATCACCAAATCATAAGCGCTTAGCACACATAAGACTCGCCTTTCATTACTCCAAACTCAATGCTTATGTAGGGATTAGCTGAACTTATGTTGGGGTCCAACTGTAACACAACTATTTTTAGTGCTGTGTAATTAGTGACAGTATAATTTGACAGTAATCTTCTGTGTCCTGTTGCATCAAGAGTGATAAATTCTCTATTTAGTTAGCCTAATCCCTACTAAATCAAAACCTTTCACGACCTAATTTTAGCGGCTGCAATCCTGATTTCTTCCGCCTTGCCTGCTTGTCCCATTTGTTTTGGTTGTTGTTGATTAACACTCATTAACACACCACCGGCATTATCTGTTTTCACGGTCAGTTCTTCAGTAGCTTTCCAACTGCGATGAGTTCCTTTTGGAAGAACCCCCTCAAATTCGGTTTTACCATCAGCAACAACACGAATCCAGGATGATGACTTCAACGTTACACCAATCTCTACTGCTTGAACTTCTGGAGTGCTACTACCAATTTGAATTTCCTCCATATTCTTGGCTTGGAGTTGATCTGTTGTTAGATCAGAATTCTTTTGCACCTGCTGTAGATTTTGTCCATTATTTGCTTCTAAAGCGGCCTGATTCAATAACTGAGATAATCCTTTGACAGAGCAGATAATTACAAAAACGTAAAGCAAGTACAGATGCACAGGACGTAATTCAGTAATAGGTTTAGGTTTCCATCTGTTTTGTAAACTCACAGGTTGAGAACCAACGGGAAAATTACTGGCAAATTCCGCTCCCTTTAGTCCCAGCGTATCAGCAAACTGCCTGATTAAACCCTGAATATAAATTGGTTCTGGTAAGTCGTTTAAATCACCCACTTCAATTGCGTGCAGCAGTCGGCGAGGTATTCTAGTTAATCCGACAATTTCATCTAAGGATAAACTCTGTTTTTCACGCAGAATCCTCAATTCATTACCCAGTTGTGTTAATGTTTCCGCCTGTTCCTCCTCTATAGATGATTTATTCAGCTTTTCATCTTTCCTTTTTAGCCATTTCATGATTTCGATTACACTCCGTAACTCAGCTTAATCGTTAATAGGTATCCGCTTTATCTGCTTTTTTAAAACAATTATCTCCTCTGGGGTAATATGACGATAGTCACCCCAGAGGAGAAATCGAGCTTTTGGGGTTTGTAATTGAATTGAACCTATGGCTGTGCGATGCAGTTGGATAACTGGATATCCTAACTGTTCAGCGACACGACGAATCTGGCGATTTCTTCCCTCTTGCAAAATAATTTCTAATTTGCTTTGGTGAGCCAAAGATTCAATTAATTGCACTTTAGCTGGTCGTGTTTTTCTTCCTTCCAGAAATACACCTTCACGCCACCTCCCTAGAACTACTTCTGGGGGATGTCCTTTAACGACAATATGATATGTCTTAGCAATATTATGACTAGGATGAGTTAGCGAAAATGTCAAGTCCCCATCATTTGTTAATATTAATGCCCCTGTAGAGTCTGCATCCAAGCGTCCAACTGGGTGAATACCTAAACCATGTCGCAATTTTTGTGGTAATAAATCTAGAACCGTAGGTCTGCCTTGGGGATCGTCACAGGTCGAAACAACTCCGGGTGGTTTATTTAGTAACAAATAAATTAAAGACGGATGCTGGCTTTGAGAGATAGGTTGACCATCAATAGAAATTGTGTCTATTTGGGGATCGACTTTTTGACCTAAATGTGCCAAAATCCCATTTATCTTCACTCGCGAGCGCTTAATCATCTCTTCAGCTTCACGACGTGAGGCAATACCCCATTGAGAAATTATTTTCTGTATCCGTGCCTCCATGTAAAAATTGATTCTTAGTTTATTGCAGTTATCAGTTGTCAATCTATGTGCTGTTAGCTGTTTTTAAATTGAATATCTAAAATATCATCTTCCCATTTTGTAGTTAATAATCATAAGTTTTATATTTAAGAACAGGTTAAGATTACCGAATTTTTCAGCAAATATATCAAATCAAGTTGTGAAATGACCCCTAAAATTTCCCCAGTAACGAATGGTAAGAAAATACGATTTATTACTCAGGCTCTCACCACAGCCATCAAGTTTTGGCTAAGAACACAACTAACTCAAGTATCTAAGATTGAGGTAGAGATTAGCGCAAGCGATCGCCAACTCCTTTCTGGCTGTATTCCCTCTGTGTCTATTTTCGCTACTAATGCAGTTTATCAGGGTGTTCATGTGACACGCATTCAAATGCTGGCAGAAAATATACAGATAAACATTGGAGGTATAATTAAGGGTCAATCCCTACGACTATCAGAAATTGTGCCAGTGGTGGCTGAACTGATAGTGGAAGAACAGCATCTCAATGACTCCCTTACATCCGAATTATTATCAACTGCCTTAAATGATGTACTGCTAAAACTATTACCAGAAGCATGGGAAAAATCCAAGCCTATTTCTTGGCAGGAAATTACACTTGACAATGAGCGCTTGATAATATGTGGGGCTTTATCACCCCAAAATCAACCTAAATTGCTTGAGCTTGCAGTGGGGTTAGAACTACTCAATGGGCAGGAATTACAACTATCTCAGATTCAAATAAAACACGACCAAGAAGTAGTTTTAGAAAATGCTGCTGGATATAATTTAGACCTGGGATCAGATGTTGAACTCCACGAAATAACTTTGAAATCTAAACAATTAGTATGCCGTGGACGAATTAATGTCAATCCCTAAATTCACTGATTAGTTATAAATTGTCAGACATCAGTCTCCTTACTGTTAACTTTTTACTCTCATCTGCTATACCAGGAGCGTTACGAAATAGTAAACTAAAGGGGCTGTAAAAATATAACTATCAGTCCGGTCTAATATACCACCATGACCTGGTATCAATTGTCCTGAATCTTTCACACCTGCATCTCGCTTCAACATAGATTCAGTCAAGTCACCTAATAGACTAGCAATACCAATCAACAAACCCAAGGCTAAACCGGTGATTAAATAATTGGGCAAATCCAGAAAATAAGCCCCTGCTAAAGCTACTATAACGCTGGCTGTGATCCCAAACACAGCACCTTCTACAGTTTTTTTCGGGCTGATATCTGACAAACGAGTTTTACCAAAGAACTTACCAATAATGTAAGCACCAATATCAGCAGCCCAAATACATAAAAAAGTTAAAATTGTGTATGTTAAACCTTGTGATAAGTTAGCTAAATTACCCTGTGTTAAAATGTCGTTCCAGTTGTTAGGCCAGTAACTACCTAAAGGGATATTACTGATGGCTACGCTGTCAAGATTTCGCAATCTAACCCAATAACTAGGCAAATAACCGACATAAAATAACCCCATAATGGAAGCGGAAATATCAGCAATGGTGGCAAATTGGGGTTGAAATAGCAGGTAGAAACAAATAAGCGTACCAGCTAGAGGCATAATAGCATCCGCTAAACTACTATCAAGAGTGCAAATTACTAATAGAGCTTGACTCACAAACATAGTAGTTTTGGCAGCAGGAGCTATGCCTCTAGCTCGCACCAAATTAAAATATTCCTGTTGACCTAAAAAGACAATGATCGCAATTGCTATGGTAAAGTACCAGCCCCCTAATAGGGTTGAAGACAAAGCAAGGGCGATCGCAATAACTCCACTAATAATTCGAGACCAAGGCATAATAGTATTTTGGATTTTAGTGAGGCAGCCCCTGTCTTGGCGGTTTCCGTCCATAGGGGACTGCCGTTCGCCTTTAGGCGTGCCGGAGGAATCATCCGAAGGGATTTTGGATTGAATCCAAAACCGAATACAGAACAGATTTAGTCTAATTTCTCACCACTGAGAATGAAAATGGGATCAGCCGCAACAAAGGTTTGTGAAAAGCCTCTTGTCTCTAAGCGGTTAACAGCAGACTGGACAACTTCGATATTTATAGCTCTTAACTGAGAAAAGCTTTGGGAAATAGCATACAGACTCTCTAGATTAGCAGCTGTAGCGACCACTCGCCCGGATGGTGGTAAATAACGCCATACTGCTTGCAAAATTGCCTGTATAGCTTTTCCTCCTTCAATACAGACGCGCTGTGGAGCTAGTTTAATTTTTTCTAAACACTCTGGGGCGCTACCTTCAATAACTTCCACATTTTTTAACTCAAACCGATCGCAGTTGCGTTTAATTAGGTTAGCCACTTCTTCATCTCTTTCTACAGCAATTACCCGTCCCTGTGGACACAGCAACCCCACCTCAACAGGAATTGTACCTGTCCCTGCACCAATATCCCATAATACTGAATTTGGTTGTAGTCGCAGTTGCGAAATTAACAATAACCTCAATTCTCGCTGACTCAGGGGAATACCTGGTAAATTTTCAAATAATTCATCGGGAATACCAGGGGTAATGTAAGGCCAAAGTTGGGAAGGCATAAGACTATACTGGGGAGATGAGGGAGATGAGGGAGATGAGGGAGATGAGGGAGATGAGGGAGATGAGGGAGAGTATTTGTTTTTCTTCTGTCTCCTACCTTCTAAATACTTAATGTCTGTCATAACTTGAGAGAACCTTTTAAATTCTTTTTACAAGTAATCATAATGAATGGGTAAGTATTGGCAAATCGCTACGAAGTTCAACAGCAGTTGGCCAAAAAGTCAGGAAAACGAATTCTATTAGCGCGTGATTTATTAACTTATGACTTGGTAATTGTCAAGTTACTGCCATTGAGTAGTGAGTTTGAATGGGATGATGTCAAATTATTTGAGCGAGAAGCCCAAACCTTAAAATCTTTATGCCATCCTTGTATACCTCGCTATTTAGACTAGACCTCTTGCAGAATTAATTTTATGTTATAAAAGGGGGTTATCTTTGTTCTAGCCAAAATTTAGAGTTACACGGTTATGTTTGAATTAGGAAGCCCAAAGAACACCAAAAATACATAGAATCTAAAACTCTCTATCATACCACAGAAACAATTTTGCAGTAGGTCTACTATTTTGAAGTAAATTCACCAACTTATAAAGGATTTACCCTCATCCAAACTTATATCCCAGCCCGAACTCTAGAGCAATACTTACAAACTGGCAGCACTTTTACAGAAGTGGAAGTTAATAATATAGCCAAAGCAGTTCTATATATTCTCATTTATCTACATGAGTTAAACCCACAGGTGATCCACCGTGATATCACGCCTAGCAATATTTTGTTGGGAGAGCTATCTGGTAACAGTGTGGGTCAAGTTTATTTAGTGGGTTTTGGCTCAATGCAAACAGTTTTAGCCACAGAAGACACAGAAACAACAACTATGTAGGGACTTATGGTTATATGCCACAGGAACAATTTAGAGGAAGAACTGTTCCTACTTCTGATCTTTATAGTTTAGGGGCAACATTAATTTATTTAGTTAACGATTCTCATCCCGCAGATTTACCGGAAAAGGATTTTCGGATTCAATTTGAATAAGTCGCTAATTTGAGTTCCAATTTTACTAACTGCTTAAACTTAATGATCAAAACCAGTTTAGGAAATCGTTTACGTTCTGCTAATGAAGCAATGACAGCTTTATATAAACCCCATCTACAAACACAAACAAATACTAATTTGTATCTCCTCAATATTTCGGGGAAGGAGTTATTGGGGCATCGATGAACAACCAAAGGAATTAAGAGAAGACTGCTCACGAAGAATAGTCGCTAAAGTTGGGATTTTTCTAGTGTAAGAAATGCTGTCACGGACATACTCAAAAAAGCTGATACCTAACTTACGAGTAGTAGCAACAAGAGACATAAGAGTATCCCACGCCTGAGTACCTTCTAGAGTTTGAGTGGCACAAATTATAGCGGTATGCACTTGAATGATGTCTAAAATTGACGGGAGGAGCCATACAACAAGAGAATTTCACTGCCATACAACAAGAGAATTTCACTCCTGACTCCTGACTCAGTGACTCCTGAATACTTACAAATAATCTTCTTAAATAACGAAAAATTCCGACGAACCAACGAACTTAGAACACAAATAAAAAACACAAGTAGAGACGCGAATCAAACCGTCTCTACTTGAAATTAGAGTAGGGTATTAACCACGGAAGAAGGTGCTACCCCATTTTGTGAATCATTGATAGTAGTAGTCGAGTTTTGTGGCTGTATTTCTTCCTGAACACCCCGCACCTTAATTAACTTAATAGCCCTGTTAACGCTTTCTGGTAAAATTACCACCAGACTACCATCGGGAGCCATATCTAAGGCTTTGTTAATGGCTTGGGTTTCATCCAGAATTGACTCAAAGCGGGAATTAGGCTTAACTTGGGTAATGCCTTGAATAATCAAATCTGAAGCAGAACCGCGCAATCTTCCTCTGGTGTCGTCATCTTCCTTGACAAGGATGTAGTCAAAGATATCTGCTGATAATTTACCCAGAGTAACAAAATCTTCGTCACGGCGATCTCCAGGACCACCAATTACACCAATGCGTTGTCCAGTTGTCCAGTTGCGGACAAAAGAACCCAAAGCTTCATAACTAGCAGGATTATGGGCATAGTCTACCAAAGCATGGTATTTACCCAAATTAAATAAATTCATTCGTCCTGGCGTTTGACTAACTGAAGCGCGGAAAGTCCTTAAACCAGGGCGAATCTGTTCAATAGTCACGTTCTGCACAAAAGCTGCTAAACTTGCTGCTAAAGCATTAGCAATCATAAATGGCGCTTTTCCACCCATCGTTAAGGGTATATTTTCTGCTCTTTCTATGCGGTGTGTCCAATCACCTTTGACAATTGACAGATAGCCATTTTCATACACTGCTGCCACTCCTCCCTTTTGGATATGCTTTCGCACTAAATCCGAATCTGGGTTCATAGTGAAGTAGGCAATATTCGCTTTTGTCTTTTCTGACATCGCCGCAACGCGGTGATCATCGGCATTAAGAACGGCATAGCCATCAGGGAATACAGCTTCTGCGACTACACTTTTCAGATTAGCTAATTGTTCAATGGTATCAATATCGCCGATGCCTAAATGATCTGCGGCAACATTTAACACCACACCCACATTGGCAGATTCAAAACCTAAGCCAGAACGGAGAATACCGCCACGAGCCGATTCTAATACCGCTACTTCTACAGTTGGGTCTTGCAGGATTACATGGGCACTTTGGGGACCTGTGTTGTCTCCAGCTTCTACCAAGTAATCACCGATGTATGTTCCATCTGTAGTGGTATAACCTACAACCTTCTTTGTTTGCCTATAAATATGTGCTAACAGACGAGTCGTAGTAGTTTTGCCATTGGTACCTGTAACGGTGAGAATGGGAATCCGGCTGGGTTTTTCGTTGGGAAACAGCATATCCATCACTGCACCAGCAACGTTGCGGGGGATGCCCTGACTGGGGGCGACGTGCATCCTAAAACCAGGGGCGGCATTCACTTCCACAATGACACCATCCACATCTCTGAGAGGACGGCTAATATCTGTGGTGACAATATCCAAGCCGGCAATATCCAAGCCGATAATTCTCACTACCCGTTGTGCTAACCAAACATTTTCTGGGTGAATTTCGTCGGTGCGGTCTACAGCACTACCACCCGTACTTAAATTGGCTGTTGCCCGTAAATAACAAATAGTTCCCTTGGGAGGTACGCTATTGAGGGTATAGCCTTGCCGTTCTAATAGCTGATAGCTAGTACGGTCTAGTTCAATTTTGGTGAGGACGTTATCGTGTCCTTCTCCGCGATTTGGGTCTTGGTTGGTTTCCGTAATCAGTTCAGCAATGGAGGATCTGCCATTACCAATCACGTGGGCTGGTACTCGTTCCGCTACGGCGACAACTTTACCATCTACAACTAATACCCGATGGTCGCGCCCGACATAATATCGTTCCACAATAATAGAACGAGAAACTTGTCTGGCTGCTTCATAGGCTGCCTCAGCTTCATCCCAACTTCTGATATCAATGGTGATACCACGGCCATGATTACCATCTAAGGGCTTGATGACTATAGGATAACCACCAACATACTCAATGGATTCTTCTAAGTCATCCAAGAAGTTAATCACCGTGCCTCTGGGTACTGGCACACCGTTAGCAGCGAGAATGCGTTTTGTCGCTTCTTTGTCACAAGCTAATTCTACGCCGAGAATACCTGTGTTATCGGTCATGGTCGCCTGCATTCGCTTCTGGTTGACCCCGTAGCCTAGCTGAATCAGAAAGCGTGCGGCTAGAGGCATCCAGGGAATACCTCTTTTTTCTGCTTCTTTGATGATCGCTTCTGTAGAAGGACCCAAGGAAGCTTCACGGCTAAAGTCTTTCAGGTCTTGGATATCTTGCTCTAGTTCTGCCTTGGGATAACGGCCCCGATCAACAATACTCTGACATAGTCGTACTGCTGCACGTCCTGCATAACGTCCCGCTTCCTCATTTATGTACTCAATCACTACCTGGTAAACTCCAGGTGTGGCAGTCTCACGGGTGCGGCCAAAACCTACGTGCATTCCAGCTAATTCCTGGAGTTCTAAGGCCACGTGTTCTACGATATGGCCCATCATAGTGCCTTCTCGTACCCGCATCAAAAAACCACCACGACAGCCAGGAGAGCAATAATGACCCTCCAGACTTGGCAGCGCCTCAACTAATCCTTCATAAAAGCCAGCGATTTCATTTGAGGGCGTTTCCACAAGGTTTTCTAGATCAAGGCGCATGACGATCAGCTTATGGCGTCGAATGCTCCAATAGTTTGGGCCGCGTAAGGTCTGGATCTTGAGGATTCTCATGGGAATAGGTAGATGGAGATTCGGAACCAAAATTCTAGTTTCTTACTGGAATTGACCGCTAAACTGTTTGTCATGAACAGTTTTTTCTTTTCAGATAGTATTTAGTCCAATATTTTGGGCAGTAAGAAATCAAGTGCGGTCAAATCAGTGTAACCTCAGATACTGTATCCCGTCAGCTGGAGATCCGATGCACAGCAGGTAAAACAGTACGTTGGTAAAGATGGAAACGATCTCCGTAACTGAGGATATGTAGGCGTAAATTATGCACTGTTAATGGTTCATTAGCACTAACAAGGGGTTCGTTCGTATGGGTAAGTTCTGTGGGGTCAACAATGGTAACACTGCCTTTACCCATAACTTGTAACCAACCATCGCGTTCAAACACAGCACAAGTGTCTTCATCAATGCCAATGCCTAGACGGTCAGGATGTGCTGCGATCGCACTTACAAGTCTCCCCATGCGATTCCGGTTATGGAAATGTTGATCCACTATGACTTCAGGAATAAATCCTAAGCCCGTTGCCATATCGACTAGGGAACGATTCGGTGTTTCACCACTTCCACCACCTGCAATCATATGATGTCCCATTACCGCAGCGCCTGCACTGGTTCCTGCTAAGGTTAGTTGTCCTGCTCTTACCCGCTGCCGGATAATATCCATTGCAGCTGTATCAGACAGAACTCCACACAGACGTAATTGGTCTCCTCCTGTTAAAAAGACCCCAGTACAAGCTTCTAGAGATGCTTTAATTTGAGAACTGTCGCATTGTTCACGTTCGCGAATGTCTAAAATCTCAACTTTTTCAGCACCCATTTCTTCAAAAATGCGAATATACCGACCACCGATGATAGCCGGTTCGCGGGAGGCGGATGGAATAATTGTAATATACGCCTTACTAGCACCAGCACGAGCAACAAAAGTCCGCAGGATTTCGCGTCCGTGAACTTTGTCTTCTGCGCCTCCGATAACTAGAACGGCGGTTTTGGTTGCTTGGGGTGTCCTCATTTCCAGCGATTTAGCTTTTAATTGCTGCATTGTGTTTCTGCTGCTCCATAAAACTTATACAATGCTGATAGCGCAGCGTGGCGCAAGCCATACATTGCTGTTTATTTCCCGCTTCCACCAGAACCACGGAGAGGGTTTCTTGTCCACGGGCGTAAATTCCGCCAGAGCCTGGCGTACAAATTTAGGGGTTGCATTCAACAGGTTATTAGCTCCTGTCAACAACTTCAGGTAAATTTAACAAGGTTTAATAGCCTGTTGATTTTCGCCCTTTGCTTTTTTGAGAGGACACTTTTTGGAGATTGGCTCAGCACAAGCCATCCCAATTTTTTCGTTAACCCACACGATGCCTCCTGGAAGTTGTTAACTTGGGTTGGATTATTAATTTAAATTTAGTTGTGACAATATTTAAACATAAATTAAGTAATTACAAAAATTAGAAAAATTTTTGAACGCACCAAAAACCCAAGAGTTTTAGTAATTTTAGATACTGTTGATCAAGATCAAGAAGAGGGTGTAGGGTTTAAGGTGTAGGGTTTAAGGGGAGAAACTATTAAAAATTAAAAGTTCACACTCTTCTGCCTTTTCCCTCTTAGCTTCTTTGGTAACTGACGTTAACCAGAAATTTACGTTAAATGTTCCAATCTTAGATTAGTGTCATTGAATACGAATTACTGTGCGTTTTGATATAGTTACGCTTTTTCCTGACTGTTTTAGCTCGGTTCTCAGTTCTGGGCTGTTAAGTAAAGCTCTAGCCAGACAGATTGCTCAGGTACATTTGGTTAACCCCAGGGACTTTACCACTGATAAACATCGTAAGGTCGATGATGAACCTTACGGTGGAGGTGTGGGGATGCTAATGAAGCCTGAACCTATTTTTGCTGCTGTGGAGTCGCTACCATCCCTAGCCCGGCGAGATGTGATTTTAATGAGTCCCCAAGGTAAAACCATCAATCAACCCCTGTTGCGCGATTTGTCCACGAATTACGACCAATTGGTGGTGATTTGTGGTCACTATGAAGGGGTAGATGATAGAGTGCTGAACTTGGTCACTCGTGAGGTATCTTTGGGTGATTTTATTTTAACTGGTGGGGAAATTCCGGCTATGGCTTTGCTGAATGGAGTAGTACGTTTACTACCAGGGACGGTAGGTAAGGAGGAATCTCTAAAAGCAGAAAGTTTTGAAGAGGGATTATTGGATTTTCCTCAGTACACTCGTCCAGCCAATTTTCGGGGGTGGAAAGTACCAGATGTGTTATTGAGTGGAAACCATGCGGAAATTGCTAAATGGCGTTTCCACCAACAACTTGAGCGCACAGCTTTGCGCCGTCCGGATTTACTGCAAAAATGGCAAGAAGAGAGAGAACAGGGTACAGGTGACAGTTAACAGTTAACAGTTAACAGTAAATTGGGGAAATTAATGTTCCACGTCTTACCAATGACCAATGACCAATGACCAATGACTAATGACTAATGACTATGAACATCAGAATCGGTAACGGCTACGATATTCACAGATTGGTGAGCGATCGGAATTTGATTTTAGGCGGTATTCACATTCCTCATGAACTGGGGTTATTAGGACATAGTGATGCTGATGTCCTAACCCACGCCATCATGGACGCGATGCTGGGAGCATTATCTTTAGGAGATATAGGTCATTATTTCCCGCCTAGCGATCCCCAATGGGCTGGGGCTGATAGTCTTGTATTATTAAAACAAGTACATCAGTTAATTCGTGACCAAGGTTGGAAAATAGGAAATATTGATTCTGTAGTTGTGGCTGAACGTCCGAAACTAAAACCACATATTGCCAAAATGCGGGATAAATTAGTAGCCGTTTTAGAACTAGAACCAAATCAAGTTAGTGTGAAAGCTACTACTAATGAAAAATTAGGATCAACTGGTAGAGAAGAAGGGATTTGTGCGTATGCTGTAGTTTTGTTAGTAGCAAGTGATTAATAGGAGGATTGCTATATATTTAGTTTAGATAAACTGGAGGAATTACTTATCAGGCTAATCTCCAGTATTTGCAATAATGAATTTAATTCACCGCCAACAATAGAAAGATTATTGCCTCTCTCTGATCCAGATATTGTCGTATTAGATAAATATCAGCAAATAGAACTATTGGTTGATATAAAAAGAGAAAAATACAGAGCGGAAAAAAACTAATTTATCGAAATTAACACAGTTATATTGACACAACTCTACAAAAGTTAGTTTTGCAATGCTGGCTGAATTAGACAATATCACTAGTTTTAAATCTAAAGATGGCATAACACAAAATAGAGCATTAGAGTTAGAAAATGCTAAGACTATCAGCACCTATGACAGCAATTTATTGGCTGGTGTAATTCTCCTTCATTAACCTAAATAATATTTATATTAGTGAAATTATGACATTTACTGAAAAAATACTCAGTTACACAAAACGCTTTTTCTTGCTTATCAGCCTCCTTTCGTTTACAGCCCTGACAATTACTGCTTGTAATCCAACTAAACTAAAAACTAGCGCCGCACAAGTACCACAATTAGTAACCAGTATTCTCAGCGATCCGAAAACCTTTAACTATGCTCTTAATTCTGATGCAAATAATATTTTTGGATATACTTATGAAGGATTGCTTAACCAAAATCCTATCACTGGTAAACTTGAACCAAATTTAGCAGAATCATGGGAAATTTCTGAGGATAAATTAAAGATTACTTTCACTCTGCGCAATAATTTAAAATGGTCTGATGGACAACCACTCACATCTGATGATGTTGTATTTACTTATAATGATATTTATCTGAATGAAGCCATACCAACAGACGTTAGAGATATTTTGAGAATTGGGAAGGATGGCAAATTTCCCAGTATTAAAAAAATTGATAAAAGACGGGTAGAATTTAGCATACCAGAACCTTTTAGACCTTTTTTACAAAACTCTGGTGTACCTATTTTACCTGCTCATGCCTTACGAGAATCTTTACAAACTAAAGACCAAGACGGAAAACCTAAATTTCTGACAACATGGGGTATTGATACTCCACCTGAACAAATAATTGTTAATGGTCCCTTCAAGCTGGAACGTTACGATACTAGTCAGCGGGTAATTCTCCGGCGTAATCCCTATTATTGGCGTAAAGATGCTCAAGGTAAACTCCAACCTTATATTGAACGTATTGTTTGGCAAATTGTCGAATCAACGGATACTTCTTTATTACAATTTCGTTCTAGTGGTTTAGATGCTGTGGGGGTAGCACCAGACTATTTTTCTTTATTAAAGGTACAAGAAAAACAAGGTGATTTCCAAATTTATAATGGAGGACCTTCTACAAGTACAAGTTTTGTGCTTTTTAATTTGAATCAAGGAAAAAGAAACGGTAAATTACTCATAGACCCAATTAAATCACGTTGGTTTAATAATGTAGATTTTCGCCAAGCTGTAGCTTATGCAATTGATAGACGAACCATGATTAATAATACATTTCGTGGTTTGGGTAAACCGCAAAATTCACCCATTTCTGTGCAGAGTCCCTATTACCTTTCTCCAGAAGCAGGACTAAAAGTTTATAACTATAATCCCGAAAAATCTAAGGAATTATTACTCAGATCTGGGTTTAAATACAATGCTCAAAATCAGCTAGAAGATGCTCAAGGAAACCATGTTAGGTTTGCTTTACTTACCAATGCTGGTAACAAGATTCGTGAAGCAATGGGTTCACAAATTAAACAGGATTTGAGTAAAGTTGGTATCCAAGTTGATTTTACTCCTTTAGCATGGAATACTTTTATAGATAAGCTATCTAATACTTTAGATTGGGAAGCTTCTTTACTCGGTTTGACTGGTGGATTAGAACCAAATGATGGGGCCAATGTATGGTCTACTGAAGGTGGATTACATATGTTTAATCAAAAACCCCAACCAGGACAAAAACCAATAGAAGGGTGGAAAGTTTCACCATGGGAAGCGAAGATTCATGAATTTTATATTCAAGGCGCACAGGAACTTGATGAAGCAAAGGTGACAGAAATTTATGCAGAAGTTCAACGATTAACACAGGAGAATTTACCATTTATTTACTTAGTAAATCCCTATTCTCTTTACGCAATCCGAAACCGTTTTCAGGGAATTAGATTTTCTGCTTTGGGTGGTCCATTTTGGAACATTCATGAAATTAAAATTACAAAATAGGTGACAGGTGACAGGTGACAGGTGACAGGTGACAGATTAAAAATTTATCAATCACCAATCACCAATCACCAATCACCAATCACCAATCACCAATTACCAATTACCACAATTGCTGTGACTCAACCTGAAGCTTTGCGATCGCTCCTGGAAGCGGTTGCTGATGGTAAAATTACCCCAGATATAGCATTCGACTCACTCAAAGACTTATCTTATGAATCTGTAGGTGAGTTTGCCAAAATAGATAACCACCGTCAATTAAGAACCGGTTTTCCAGAAGTCATTTGGGGACAAGGTAAAACTATTGATCAAATTGTGCAGATTATGTCCGTGATGCGTCAGCAGAACCATGTAGTTATAGCTACACGTATTGAGCAGTCGGTTTACACTGAACTGCAAAAAAAAGTTAGAGGTCTGCGATACTACGAATTTGCACGAATTTGTGCCATTGCACCCTCGGAAATTGAAATCAAATTCCCTGGACAAATCGGTATTCTCTCTGCGGGAACGGCTGATTTACCTGTAGCGGAAGAAGCCGCAGTCACAGCAGAACTTTCTGGTTTCCATGTCCACCGTCTTTTGGATGTGGGTGTAGCTGGAATTCACCGTTTACTTAGTAACCGTCACTTACTAGAGTCCTCATCTGTGTTAATTGTTGTTGCAGGTATGGAAGGGGCTTTACCTAGTGTGGTAGCAGGTTTAGTAGATTGTCCCGTCATTGCTGTTCCTACTAGCATCGGCTATGGTGCAAGTTTTTCTGGTTTAGCTCCTTTATTGACAATGCTTAACTCTTGTGCAGCCGGAGTGGGTGTGGTTAATATAGATAATGGTTTTGGTGCAGCAATTTTAGCAGGACAAATTTTGCGAACTTCCGATAAATTACGCTTGGCATCTCAAAGTTAGTCAGAAAATAAAATAAATGCTGTGTATAATTGCGGTTATTTGATATGAGATGAGTTACTACCATTTTTGGGAATAGTTTATCAATTCTTTGGTCATAAAGTTATGGAACATTTGAACGATACAGTATTTTCCCTCTTGGGCAACCTGCACTTCCATCTCAGTTTCCCCATTAGTGATCATACCCATTTTTTCCTAGTTGGTGATTACAGGGATATTAAAGATCCGGATATTTTAGGTCAGATGCAACGTAGTTGGAATAATTTTGTCAAAAGTGGCCAAATTTGGGCGACGTTTATTGGTATGATTATCGGCTATCTTCTTAAGGGTTTAAGCAGTTACGGTTAAATAGATTTTTAGATTTTAGATTTTAGATTTTGGATTTATATTAATTCAAAATCTAAAATCGCAATTTTTTATTTCCTCTTCTTTCTAATTTATGACCGAAAAACAAACTTGGAGCCAGCGGTTTGAATCTACACTACATCCAGCGATTGCACGTTTTAATGCTAGTATAAGCTTTGACATTGAACTCATAGAGTATGATATTACTGGTTCTCAAGCTCATGCTCAAATGTTGGCTCATACAGGGATTATTTCCCCAGAAGAAGCAAAGCAATTAGTTACAGGTTTAGATAAAATTCGGCAAGAATACCGACAGGGCAAATTTCAGCCTGGTATTGATGCAGAAGATGTGCATTTTGCTGTTGAAAAGCGACTTACAGAAATTGCTGGTGATGTCGGTAAAAAGCTACATACCGCCCGTTCTCGTAATGACCAAGTAGGCACTGATACTAGACTCTACCTCCGTGACCAAATCCAACAAATCCGCCAGCATTTACGGGAATTTCAAGCCGTCTTACTCGACATAGCTGAAAAAAATATTGAAACCCTGATTCCTGGTTATACTCACCTCCAACGCGCCCAACCCGTCAGTTTAGCGCACCACCTCCTGGCATACTTTCAGATGGCACAACGAGACCTGGAACGCTTAGGAGATGTTTATCAACGAGTGAATATTTCACCCTTGGGTTGTGGTGCTTTAGCGGGAACAACTTTTCCCATTGACCGACATTACACCGCCAAATTATTGCATTTTGATCAAATTTATGCTAACAGCTTGGATGGGGTGAGCGATCGCGACTTTGCCATAGAATTTCTGTGTGCAGCCAGTATTATCATGGTTCACCTCAGCCGTCTTTCAGAAGAAGTCATTCTCTGGTCATCAGAAGAATTTCGCTTTGTCACCCTCAAAGATAGCTGTGCCACAGGTTCCAGCATCATGCCCCAAAAGAAAAATCCCGACGTGCCAGAACTAGTACGAGGCAAAACCGGGCGTGTCTTTGGTCATCTTCAGGCGATGTTAGTCATCATTAAGGGACTACCCCTGGCATATAACAAAGACCTGCAAGAAGACAAAGAAGGCATATTTGACAGTGTGAATACCATCAAAGCCTGTCTAGAAGCCATAACCATTTTGTTGAGAGAAGGTTTAGAATTTAGTCCCGAGCGATTAGCACAAGCAGTTACAGAAGACTTTTCTAACGCTACTGATGTCGCAGACTATCTAGCCGCACGGGGAGTACCATTCCGCGAAGCTTACAACCTTGTAGGTAAGGTAGTAAAAACGAGCATAGGCGCAGGTAAACTACTCAAAGACTTAACCCTAGAAGAATGGCAACAAATACACCCAGCATTTGCAGCCGATATTTATGAAGCCATATCCCCCTATCAAGTAGTTGCAGCCCGCAACAGTTACGGTGGTACTGGTTTTGCACAAGTTCGCCAAGCTCTTCTTGCAGCCCGTACTCAAATCAGTGCTGAATGATGAGTAGTTTTTTACTCCTGACTCAAAAATAAATAAAGGCGTACAAATACTAAATAGATGTACGCCCAAATATACAAAATTAATATAGCAGTTGTCAGGGTAATTAGGGCAAGCTCAAATTCCCAACTCTTGATTATATAAGGTTTATCAAAAGCTGAATGCTGACTGCTCACTGCTATATAAGAGTAAATATTTAAACAGTCAAATTATTCAGCAGCGTCCATTGCTGCTGCTCCTGTTCCTTCATCTTCTTCACTCTTCGGTGGTCTTTGTTGGAACCTTCTTTGCATTCTTCCTGTCGTAGTCCGTTTACGAAACTTTCTGGCATAAGCCTGGTTCCGTAGCGCCTTTTCTTTTTTCGGGTTGCGGCGCTTGGCCATATTCACCTCATGAATAAACAACAAAAAACCTACATCTAGGCATTGGTCGGTAATATAAGCTACCGATTTCATTAAAATAGTCCCAAAAAGCATAGATATTCATTTATCTTATGCCTTAAGTTAATCGGGTATAACCGATGGGGCTAACTAAAAAACCCAATCCCTAAAGTATAAAGCTGTCGGGATTACTTTTCGCCTAGTGCAGTAAACATTAACACTTTAAACAGCAAACCATCTTAGCGTACTCACATAGTTTCTGTCAAGCTATATTGGCATTTATTTATGTTTATAGCTACCGTAAATCATTATTTCACAACCATATCCCGGAATCCTTCTAAAACTTGGGGATATCAGGACAGCACTCATGTAAAAGTCAAAAACTTGGAAACTTAAACACTACGCTTTTTAGCAATTCAACCGGAATGTAGTTAACAACCCTAGTATTGATTATTGCTGTGAATCAGGCACATAGTGTTGAAAATCGGGAGATACTTAAAAAGTATGAGTTATCAATTTTATCCCAAGTGGGAAGGAAAACATAAACCAGGAATATGGATTTATAGATCGTTTTTGATTCCTGAATATACGTCTAATCAATTTTTACTGGTTAATGATTTATAGTTAAATAGTATAATTGATGTATTATACGTATCTTGGCTAAAATAAAAGCTCTAATCCCACCATATCTATATCCAACAAGACTCAATTTATGTTTTACTCATTGAGTTTATATTCAGTGGTGGGAAGTTACCAACGACACCAAAAAATTTGCAGATTGAATACTATTAATTTTTTAACGGCAGTGATTCAGTCCACACGCAGTTTATGGCACTTTGGACAAACGGTTTTGGGTATTATCTTTCGCCATCCCATTACTGGTACTAGTGTGATTCCAATTTTACCTGATGGTCGAATTGTGTTAATTCGTCGGAAAGATGATGGTTGCTGGTCTTTGCCTGGTGGTATGGTTGACTGGGGAGAAGATATTCCTCATGCAGTGCGTCGAGAGTTGATGGAAGAAACCGGACTCGATGTGTTAAAAATTCGGCGTTTGGTGGGAGTTTATTCTTCACCAGATCGTGATCCGAGAGTCCATTCAATTTGTGTTGTTGTTGAGGCTGAAGTACAAGGAGAAATGAAGGTTAAAGATAATTTAGAAGTGATAGAAATTAAGGCTTTTACTCCTAGTTCTTTACCTCAACCAAAAATGTCTCATGACCATGCTCGACAGTTGCAAGACTATTTGCATGGTTTAACCACTTTGGCATGATACAGCAGGAGTCAGCACTCAGGATTAAAACTCTCTTGCTGTCTAGGTTCTATTTAGATTCTGTACCTCATTAATCTGCTATCTGCTGTAAACCAAGTTGCTAGTTATGCAGTTTCAGCAGGTAATTGGTAATTTATGATAAAATGTTTATCTTAATTTTGGAAATTCTTAAATCCTGGAAATCATAATTCAGACCATTAGCAATGAAAATTAAACAACACTCTCTAAACTTTCCTGTCAATCAGCGACAAATATTCCTTCGTTTGCAAACCGACATATGTGTTTTAAATTTGTTTTTACAACTATGACTTCATCAAAACAATTTAATTGAAGAATTAGCTGAGGTGCAAGAATAACATCACCATCTAAACTATCATTACTTGCTGTAGGCTTTCCCTGATTTCGTACCCATGCCCATAACTCTGCTGCTTTTCGCATTGTTTTACTAGTTATGGGAATAAGACAAATTTGGCTGAATGTGTCGAGACGTTCTAAACTCTTGTTCTTTCCTTCTCTGATTAGTTCACGCCGAAGCTCGTAGTCAGCTATTTCTGGTATACGTATTGCAGTTTTACTCTCTTGTAAAGATTTCAACTACTGCTGTACTTTTGGATCTATGTTTGGATGGGTTATTTTACTCAGTAGATGAGTATCTAACAATATAACTCTACTCATCTATCTATATTGATAACCAATTTTTGTTTAAAGCTGCTTCGATTTGAGGATAAGTTCCTTGATCATAATCTGATTCATCAGCCATCCATTCATCTACCAGTTCTATAACTTTTTCTAAAGGATCATCTGTATGCTCTATATAGGTTTCTAATTCAAAAGATTTGGCTAGATTTTTATAGAATTTTGAGATTGGAATTCTTTGCTAGTCCATGATTCTAATGCGTCTAACATGAGACCCTATCTTTCTAGCCATTCTAATGAATGGCTTCTAGTATTCCATATCTTGGCTACAGGATAGGATTTAACCTGAATCAAAGCATCAACTTTCGCCCTAACTTGCAGTAGTTCCTCTACGAAAAGAGCCTCTGACTGCTGCATAAGAACATCAATCATTAATGTTTTTGGCATCATTTCTGAAGTGCAAACTCCTGTCTCTATTCTCTACCATCTTTAATTTTTTATGTTGATTGACGTTAAAAATTGATATTTTTATTAACCATTGCCAAATAAGATCTTTCCCATTCCCAAGAAAATTAAATTCCTTTCGGCAATTAATTTCGTAGCTATTTCTGGATCATAGTTTTGTAAATAGCCTCTTAATAAATTACAATCTCCCCCAGTAATTGCTATCTTACTATCTGGAAATAAAGATAACCAAGACCCAATAAAATCTTTAGTTCCTGCTAATAATGTGTAAATTACTCCACTTTTAATTGCTTCTTTTGTATTCATGGCAAAACGTGGTGGTAAAGAAGTAATTGAACGTGTGTTTAATAATGGTAATTGTCCTGTATTTCGACCCAAACTGTTAAACTGTAAACTTAGTCCTGGTAAAATTGCACCACCTATTAAACGCTGCTGATGATCAACACCTGTAAAAGTTAGTGCTGTACCAACATCAATTACTAATACGGGAAATCCATAAGTTTGTCCTGCACCATATAAAGCGAGGGCGCGGTCAATTCCTAGTGTGGGATACATACCCTTGATGGGGATGTGGTTTAAGGTAATTAAGCGCACATTTGGGTAAGTTTGCCAAAGTTTTGTTTGAGTGGGAACTACGGAAGCTAAAACGAGAGTGATGGGGAGGTTCGAAGAGAGGAAAATAGGACGAGTAGAAGATGGTGAGACAGGTAGAGTATTTGTTTTAGCTAACTGTTGTATATCAGATGTTGATAAATGTTCTGTGTCCCAAGTTGAGTTGAGGGTATTATCAACAAATAACGCCCAATGTAAGCGGGAATTACCAATCATTAATCCTAGCCAAAGATTTTCTGTGGTTTGTTGGTGGGTATTCTGTTTCACACTTTTAATTTTCTTAAGTCAGCTATAGGTTTTTCAAGAAAAAGTAATATTCAACCCGTGTCATAATAAAGGAAGAGGAATAAATACTCAATTTTCTCAAGGAGGGGAGTTATGGTATTGCTCACCGATAAATTTGAAAAACAGGGAAACCCAGCCCCGGAAAAACGTCTCACCATACAGACTGTAGAGATTGCTGAAAATACAACAGCGATTCGGTCTTTGGACTGGGATCGTGATCGCTTTGATATTGAGTTTGGTTTGCAAAATGGTACAACTTATAACTCATTTCTCATCGGTGGTGAGCAAACTGCCTTAGTTGATACGTCTCACGAGAAATTCCGTCAGCTATATTTTGATACACTGACAGCTTTAATCAATCCTGAAGAGATAAATTATTTAATTATCAGCCATACAGAACCAGACCACAGCGGCTTGGTGAAAGATTTGCTATCTATGGCTCCTAATATTACTGTAGTTGGCTCTAAGGTAGCAATTCAGTTTTTGGAAGATTTGGTACATTGGCCTTTTAAACGGCGGATTGTCAAAAATGGCGAGCGCTTGGATTTAGGTAATGGGCACCAATTTGAATTCGTGAGCGCGCCTAATTTACACTGGCCTGACACCATTTTCAGCTTTGACCACAAAACCGAAACTCTCTTCACTTGCGATGCTTTTGGGTTGCACTATTGCTCCAATAGTACCTTTGATGATGACTTAGCAGCAATTGAAAAAGATTTTCAATATTACTACGACTGCTTAATGGGTCCAAATGCCCGTTCTGTTTTATCTGCCCTAAAGCGGATGGGAGAATTAAAAGCAATCAAAATGGTCGCTACAGGTCATGGTCCACTACTTTACCATAACGTTGAAGAATTAATTGGACGTTACCGGAATTGGAGTCAAGGACAAACTAAGGCAGAAACGGCGGTTGGGATATTTTATGTTTCTGAGTATGGGTATAGCGATCGCTTGGCGCAATCAATCACCAACGGCATCGTTAAAACAGGCGTAGCTGTGGAAATGGTCGATTTGGGTGGAGCAGTGGATTTGCAAGAGTTGCGGGAGCTTGTAGGACGCTGTGCTGGGCTAGTTGTGGGAATGCCTCCTACTTCTGCTAGTGCCACTATTCAAGCTGCACTGAGTACAGTTTTAGGTTCCGCGAAGGAAAAACAAGCCATTGGTATTTTTGAAACCGGTGGTGGAAATGATGAACCAACTTATCCACTATTAAATCAATTCCGGGCTGCGGGTTTGAATGTAGCTTTTCGTGTAATTGAAATTCGGGAAACACCGACAGACAACATTTACAAAAAATGTGAAGAAGCGGGAACGGATTTAGGTCAATGGGTGACTAGAGATAAAAGCATCAAGGCAATGAAATCTCTTGGTGCTGACTTAGACAAAGCACTAGGGAGAATTAGCGGCGGTTTATATATCATCACTGCTAAAAAAGGGGATGTATCCAGTGCCATGTTAGCTTCTTGGGTGAGTCAAGCCAGTTTCAAACCTTTAGGATTTTCCATAGCGGTAGCTAAAGACCGGGCGATTGAATCACTAATGCAAGTAGGCGATCGCTTTGTCCTCAATGTACTGGAAGAAGGAAATTATCAACCCTTGATGAAACACTTCTTAAAACGGTTCCCTCCCGGTGCAGATCGTTTTGAAGGAGTAAGAAACCAACCAGCGGAAAATGGTGCACCTATTTTGACAGATGCGCTGGCCTACATGGAATGCGAAGTGATTAGCCGCATGGATTGTGGCGACCACTGGGCAGTATACAGCACCGTTTACGCTGGAAGAATATCAAAACCAGATTCACTAACAGCAGTTCACCACCGGAAAGTCGGAAACCACTATTAAACAACTCAAAATTCAAAATAAACAATTCTAGAATTTTGAATTGATTTATTATTTGTCGCCTGTAGGGTGGGTAATGCCCACCTTGCGAAAAAATAACATCTTTAAGATCTTTCTGATTTTCAATTGCGCTATATCTTCCCTCTCTCGTCCCATCTACCTTAGACTTTAAGCCTAGATAAACAACCTTAACAACTGAATTTCAGCACAAATAGAACGAATTATTTCAAGAAAGGAAATAAAACCATGTTAGAAACCAAACCTCGTGATATTCAAATTTTGCCGATTGGGACAGATACAACAATATTGCGAGCCCGCAGTTGGACAAGGCTAAGATTTGAAATAGAATACGCCTTGGCTAAAGGTACAACCGCTAATTCCTTTTTAATTCAAGGTGATAAAATCGCCTTAATTGACCCACCAGGAGAGACTTTTACAGAAATTTATTTAGCAGCTTTACAACAAAGAATTGATGTCGAAACTGTTGATTATGTAATTCTTGGTCACGTTAATCCTAACCGGGCTGCAACATTAAGAACTTTACTAGAAATTTCCCCACAAATTACCTTTGTTTGTTCAAATCCAGGAGCGATAAATTTAAAAGCAGCGTTAGAAAATCAAGATTTACCAATTTTGGTAATGCGGGGTGAGGAAACTTTAGATCTAGGTAAAGGACATCATCTGCAATTTATTCCTACACCTAATCCCCGCTATGCTGATGAACTTTGCACCTACGATCCCCAAACAGAAATACTATTTTCTGATAAGTTATTTGGGGCGCATACTTGTGGTGATCAAGTATTTGATGAAGGTTGGGAAATTTTTAACGAAGATAGGCGTTATTATTTCGATTGCCTCATGGCTCCCCACGCCAGACAAGTAGAAACAGCCTTGGATAAATTATCAGATTTACCAGTCAGATTGTACGCCACTGGTCACGGTTCATTAGTTCGTTATGGTTTAATTGAACTTACCCATTCTTATCGGGAATGGATTCAACAACAAACTAATGCTGACATGACCGTAACTTTGATTTATGCTTCTGCCTATGGGAATACAGCAACATTGGCTCAAGCGATTGCACGTGGTATAACCAAAGCAGGAGTTAGCGTCGAGTCAATTAACTGCGAATTTGCTGACCCCGAAGAAATCAAAACCGCAGTTGAAAAATCAGCAGGTTTTGTCATCGGTTCTCCCACTTTAGGCGGCCACGCACCCACACCAGTACAAACAGCTTTAGGAATAGTTCTCTCCACCGCTACTAACAACAAACTCGCTGGAGTTTTCGGTTCTTTTGGTTGGAGTGGGGAAGCAGTTGATTTCATCGAAAGCAAACTCAAAGATGCAGGTTACAGATTTGGTTTTGACACCATTCGCGTCAAGTTCAAACCCAACGAAGTCACCTTACAAACCTGTGAAGAAGCAGGAACAGATTTCGCCCAAGCACTCAAACGTGCTGCGAAAAAAGCAGTTGTCGCTAGACAACCTGCAACTAATGTTGAACAAGCAGTTGGTCGCATTGTTGGTTCTTTGTGTGTTGTTACCGCTACTCAAGGGGAAGTGAAAACAGGAATGTTAGCATCTTGGGTGGCACAAGCCAGCTTTAGTCCTCCTGGTTTAACCATTGCCGTAGCTAAGGACAGGGCGATGGAAAACATGACCCACACTGGTAATGAATTTGTTGTCAATATCTTGACAGAGGGACGTGAAATACGCAAACAGTTCATGAAGGTCTACACCCCTGGACAAGATAGATTTGCCGGTTTAGCGATGGAAGAAGCAAGTAATGGTGGTGTAATTCTTTCTGGTGCTTTATCTTACCTGGAGTGTTCTGTCCAAAGTCGTATGGAAGTCGGTGATCATTGGTTGGTTTATGCCACTGTTAATGATGGGAAAGTGTTAAACCAAGATGGTGTGACAGCGGTACATCATCGCAAATCCGGGAGTTATTATTAACCCCACCCCTAGCCCCCTACCGCAAGCGAAGAGGGGTAATTTATCTTTTTCCTAGTCTCCCGTTGAGAATGCGTGTTGTGAGGCTCTGCCTCGAGCAGCAAAAGGGAGCATTCCAATCTATCCCCCTTAGACTGCTTGGTAAATGAAGAATTAGATTTATTCGAGCTTGCAGCCCAACAACGGTACCATATATCACTATATTGTCCTGATCAATGTACCACCAACAGGATTAACCCGGATTTCTCACAAGCAGTAAAAAATAAATTTACATGACCTGATGTGAGACTAAATTTTCATACATCATCAATCAAAACTGAATCGCAGAGATAAATTAAATATAAAATCGCATTTATAAAGCTAAAAAAGTCACTATCTTTTTATTGGTAGTAAAATCAAAATGCTCTGTTCATAAAATTAAGCATGACAAAACAAGACTTGAATCAACCCAAGGGTGAAGTATGATTAATTAGAAATAAGTAAAAGGCAATTTAACTTCAAATTAAGCAGTATTAGTCAGCATTATTAAGCGTTTATGAGCAGTAGCAAAGATATGTCTGTATGGGCAAGAACTAGTAATCGCAATTAAAATGGGACGTGTACTTACAGTAATTAAAGCTCCTAACTGCAATAATTTGGTACGAATAGTCCCAACATTAGCATTTTGTAATTCGGTTTTAGCTAAACATTTTTGACCCAAGGCATTGAGCAAAACCTAAGCTATAGAAGAGAACCATAAACCTAATTGATTTACCGTAAATGTATGGTTGCTTGTTCTATCACTAAAAAGTTCTAATTGTTGTTCTTTAAAACGATTTTCCATCTCCCCTCGCTGACAATATTTTTGTCTATATAGTTGACTAGGAGGTACTTTCTTAGTAGAAAGTGAAGTTACAACAAAACGAACATTAGTCCCTTTTACTCCATATTCAACTTTAAAAACAACACGACGACTACGGCTCCAAGATTCACGAGCTTTATAGTCTAACGATTTATAGCAAATTGAGTTATTAATCAAGTCACAAGCAAATTCTGTAAGTTCTTCATCTGGTTTAAACATAGTTTCTAAGAATGAAACTACTGTTGATAGTTTTTCCTCAAACTCAAGGGATGCTCTACTTTGAGTCTTTCTAGTCATCCCAATTAAACGACTATTTTGCGCCAATCCAAAAACATCATCCACACCCATTTGGGATTCACACCATGTGATGATATCGTCTCTAGAATAAGCACTATATCCACCTACTAAAATCTCAACATTCTTCCATTGTTGACCTATTTATTTAATCACTCCTTGTAGTTCTGATAATGTCCCAAATGCTGGGTCTACGTTTGAAGGGTGAAGTTTGGCTGCTAATAGATGTTTTCCACAGAAAACATAAAGTGGAGCATAGCATTATCCCCCATTATAAGTATTGAAGAAAACTTGCTCCTGATAGCCGTGTACTAAGTCATCAGTTACATCTAAATCCAAAACAATTTATCTTGGTTCTTTGGCGTAAGATTCTAGAAATATTTTGACAAGTAAGCTTTCAATTTCTGATGGAGAATGCCAGATTTCATGGTACCCGCTTTCTGCTCCTTGTTCCACATCTTCAGGACAATGTTCCAGGGGATTTAATGTACTCTTTCCTGCCAATTTTGCAGGTTCATTCTCTACTCCAATGCTTTTTCCTAAAGCTATAGCAAACATCTGGTCATGACGTAATTATTCGTGGTCATTCAAGTCTTCATACCCCATGACCAGCCCGTATATTCTTTGTTTAATTAAGCTCTCTATTGAATGGTCAATCCGATTTGGCTTTCGCTAATCTTGGAAACATTGTGCAAACTGTGATGTGATTTGCAATTTTCTGTCTATTTCAGCAATTAAGCTGAATCCTGCATCTGCTCTTACTTGTCCACCCTGGAAATTGACTATGACTGGCAGCCATTTTTGTTGCTCAAATTTCAACTGTTTTGGTATACAATCTGTTGAAGATAGGGTCATGGTTTCCAACTGCTAAAATGCCTGCTATATATACATTTCCGCAGTCTTTGACCCCTTTTTTTTATCTTCTTGTGACAAATCCGGGTTAGTTGCTCAAACCCGATTCTTCCTGACCAAATTGGTAGATTAGCCTGTTTAGTTTGTAATTTTACGAGTTGTGATTATTAAATCATTAGCAATTTCATATTCACCTGTGTCTACATTAATTTAAATAATTTTGCCAATGTTCTCTGTTTTCTCTACTAAAAGACGGATTTTATTTTCGTAGAGTTCTTTACCACGTTTGGTAATTTCTTCACAACTTATTTTAGGGTAAGGCATAGGGGCAACCTTGAATTTCAAGTTAATAGACCTATGGTGTTATTCTAATATATTGAGTTATACTAACCCTTCCACTTCAACAAGCTGTGGGAGCTCTTTCATTTATCCATTCTTTCTAATTCCTCTCGCAATACCCGCCGTAGTGTTGCTTATAAGGGTTCACGGCGTTTTTGAATATACTCAAGCAAGGCATCATTAATTAGGGTTTGGTAATTTCCCACACCTGCTTGATGTACTTGTACTTGTTGACGAAACCATGCCAGTATTTCATCATCTAGGCGAATTGTAATCCGAGTTTTTCCAGGTGATGTTGGTTCAATTGCACCCCGATTACCTTGACTAAAAACAAAGATTGCGTGGGTGGGTGGGTGTTAAAAAAGCTATTACCGAAGAAATACCTGAAATTCATTCTGCACAAGACTTGTCAGTCTTTTTGTTCTTTAGACACCCGCGTACCTTACACAGTTAGGTTTTTAGCCATTTTATCCATTGACAAGATTTCTGAAATGGAGTAAGAGTAGACCATCCAGGCAACTGAACCTTGAAAACCAAATACAGATAGGCTTTCAGCACGCCGCTATTGCAATTTCACTTAATCCCTAATAGGGATTGAAACTCTTTCCCAAATTCAAATTATTTTTTTGAACATATTATTAGTACGAATATACTCAACTTAGCGCCAATTATTCACCTTACAGAGGAGCAATTTTACCAACTCTGTATGGTGGATGATTTAAACCTAGAACTCACCGCAACAGGACAACTGATAATTCTCCCAGGTTCAGGAGGAGAAAGTGACCGTAGAGAAGCTAATTTAAATTTTAAAGTAGGTCTTTGGAATCACCAAACCCAATTAGGAATAGTATTTAGTTCCTCAACCATATTCCGACTTCCCAATGGTGCAAAACTGTCACCTGATGTTCCTTGGATAAAATTAGAACACTGGGAAGCATTAACTGAAGAAGAACAGGAAAAATTTCCCCCACTCACACCAGATTTTATTATTAGACCTGTCAGGAAAATTAGCTTGGTGTGAAAAAAATGGTAGAAGGGAATGTTGAGGGTGTAGGAAAAGGAAAAATCCACTAAATTAACTATATTCAAGAATATCCACATCGTAGAAAACAAATACTGGGAATAACTAACCATCAGTTTCAAGACTTGTTAGCCTAAGGTGAAATACAGCATAAAAAACTTCAAGGTGACATAGAAAGTAAAAACATAGGTATAAATCAGAAAGGAGGAGGGGGGAAAGGGAAACTAGAGATAAAAGAACAGGTATGTCTATGCTTGTTCTATTGGAGGACAATGCCAACATTTGAGGTTTTAGGTTTGCATTTCGGTATATCCAAAACGGAAGCAAAGGACACATTTCATTACTGGCTAGAGATATTACGAAATGTTTTCCCTGCTAGTCTCCTTGAACAGCTAGAAAAATATGATAGTGATTATGCCATGGCGACTCAGAACAAAAGGCAGGAAACAAAGAGTTTTCTACCAAGGGTATTCTTGTTGAACAGGTCATTAGACTTGTAAAAATATTCCGGGTACCTCAACAAAGATTTCCCCTGAATTCCTGAATTTACTCACAAGTAATTATTACTATTTGTGGTTTAGTCACATTAGGAATCGGTTCATGAGTTTTGCCAATTTCATAAATGTTATGGATATGAGGTCAGTTATGAATTTGTCATCAACATCTTCATGGATAGTCCCTATCATTGACTATTCCCAACCCTGATTCTTTCCTTCGCTCTTTCCTGATCTTAACACTGTGGAAAGCCAGACACCGAATCCTTTGTAAATTTTCAGCCCTCTCTATTAGGAGAGATCACCCTTGGCCTGATACTTTTGATATCTCTGCATTCCATCACACACAATCAGTAAAGGCCCAAGTACCTACATTACCGTAGGTAACTGTCCAAGCTACTTCTTGGCAGGGTAACTCTCAACGCAAAATTGAATTAATTGCAGATAAATCTCCTTCTCAGGTACAACCATCATTGACTTGTGCGGTTGTTAATAAAACTTAAGTACGTTATTAATCATACGTTTGGGGGAACTTGAACTTTAAGTAGTTTATTCAACTAAGGTATTGGTGATGAGAGCAATCGACAAAGGGACAAGTCTGTGGTTTGGCGTAATTCTCATAGCAGTTCAATAACCTTAGCCAAAAAAAGAGTATGAAAAGAGGGCTGATGTAGTAGAATAGTCTTCCAAAACAACAACTCAAAATCTTCTACATTGCCTATGTTCGATATCCTAACACTCTTGCAAAGCCTGCTACCAGAAATAAAAGTGACGACGATGCGGCAATTGAGCTCCTTCGTCATGGCCATGTTAGTGATGAGTGGCAGAGTCACAATGTTGGGAATCTCTCGTTGGGCAGGCATAGGTGGTAGTTATCGGACAGTGATGAGATTCTTTCAAACCTTCATACTGTGGGGGATGATAGTACTCGATGAATAACCAAGATAATAATTATTGCCAGCAGATAACTGGGAAAACTAAACTTTTGGGAGTTATTGGACATCCTGTAGAACATTCTCTTTCACCAGTGATGCACAATGCTGCACTGACTAAATTGGGGTTAGATTATGTTTATTTACCTTTTCCTATTGCACCGGAAAATCTAGAAATTGCGATCGCAGGTTTTGCGGCTATTGGGGTTGTGGGTCTCAGTGTGACAATTCCCCATAAACAGGCTATAATACCTATATTAACAGAAATTTCCCCTATTGCTCAAGCTATTGGCGCAGTCAACACTGTTACTCATCAAGGTAACAAATGGGTAGGGACAAACACAGATGTAGAAGGATTTATAGCCCCTTTGCAAACCACATATCAGCAAGATTGGAGTCACAAGAGGGCAGTCATTTTAGGCAATGGTGGTGCAGCTAGGGCAATTGTGGCTGGTTGTGTGCAGCTAGGGTTGGCAGAAATTCACCTTGTGGGCAGAAATATGTATAAATTGAAGGAATTTCGCCACAGTTGGCAATATTCACCTTATGTGGATAAATTTCAAGTCCATGCCTGGGAAGAATTACCAAAGCTAATTCCCCTAGCTAATTTGCTAGTAAATACAACTCCGATAGGGATGTATCCCCAGGTAGATGAATCTCCTTTGAGTGCTGAAGATATGGCAAATTTACCTTCAGGTGCTATTGCTTATGATTTAATCTACATCCCCAAACCCACGAAATTTCTAAAATTAGCAGAAACACAAGGTGCGATCGCTATAGATGGTTTAGAAATGCTAGTTCAACAAGGTGCAGCAGCATTAAAAATTTGGTTGCAACAGGAAACAGTCCCTGTAGCCGAAATGCGTCAAACACTGCAAAATCACCTGGGATCATGAGTAATTTTGAGTAGGTTTTATATAACGATTGTAGGCAGAAGATGATAGGTGATAGAAGGTATATTTATACTCCCCCAACACCCCCAACACCCCCATCACCCTATTGCGGCATCTTCATATACCTTTCCTGTCCTTGGGAATTATAGAGAAATACGGGTAGGTTAGAATTTTCACTGATGACTCCTAAAGCCTCTTGCAAGGCTTGTAAATGACTTTGGACACCAGGGTTACTTTGTAATGCTTGGTCATACTCTGGGGTTAAACGGACAACAATACCCCTAGTTTCGATGTTAAAAATGCAAAACCGCATCTTATTAACACAGGTTTTTCCCAAATCAGCGCGAGTTTGTGCCAAATTACCATCGAGTTGTTGTTTTTCTTTTGCCTGTGCTTGAGCAGTGGAATAGGGTTGAATGAGGGATTGTGCTTGACTGTAGAAAGAACTATCTTGAGAAACCTGTTTAGCTATCTGTACAGCTTGCTCCCAAGATGCTATTGCTGCCTGCCATTTATTTTGTGTTTCATAAACTTTAGCTTGATTAGCCATGTTGACGGCTTGTTTGAAGTTGAGAGCCGCAGCAGCTTGTTTCTTAGCGCGGTTGCGTGCTAACCTAAGTTTAGGCTGATAATCCGTTAAAAGGTTTTTTGCTTCCTGGTGTGTTGTGCTGTTTGAGGGAATACTTTTCAAATCATTAACAACTTCTTGCCAAGCAAACTGTACCCTTTGCCAGTCATTATCCGATTTAGCATTAGCTTCACGCTTGAGGGCTGATTCAGCTACAGTTTTGGCTGTGGTGAGTTTTTTCAGCCATGATTCTTCACTGAGCAATTGCTGATTGAGAGTCTGTAAATTGCTTTGATACTTGGACAAATTTCCCCGCACTAGTCCATATAGTTCGTTACCAGGTTTAATAGACTCTAGTGGTATGATTGCTTGTCGCCATAAACTTTGTCTAGCACGTAGCTCTTCCAGGCTAGTTGGAGGGGTTTTGGTTTTTTTCTCTGCTATATTTGCAGACTCTAAAGCTTTTAGTACCTGGGTAATTTTTGCTGATTGGTCAGAAAAACTTAAATTGATTTCCTGGGCTGATTGATAACGAGGCGACCATTGAGGAATTACTTTGAGATCAGAAATAACTGTATCTATTTGTTGTTGTACTGCTACTAGTTCTTTTTGAGACTTAGCCTGACGGATCAATTCTTGGGTATTGCTTTTGAATTGCTGGGCTATTTGTAATTCTTTACACTCACCAATCACACAAGCACGAATCAGAAAAAAATTACCACCACCAAAAATAACTGCCACTCCCAATACCCCACCTAAGAGGATGGGTAAGGATGAAACAGATAGGTGTTTGGTTTTCGATAAATTTTTTCCATCTCCGAAGGGGTCAAACTTTTCTGCTTCTCCTGGGCTATCCTTACTCTCCTCAAGCAATGAATGATCTGAGCCGAATAAAGTATCTGAGCTATATGAACTATCTGAGATATTGTCATCTACTAGTAAGTTAAATGGATTATCCGACATATGGTCGTCTACTAGTAAGTTAAATGGATTATCCGAGATATTGTCTTCTGTGGTAGGAGATGGAGAGGGAGGGTTGAGAATATTGAGTGGAGGAAAAATCAATTGGTGATTTGCTGTACTGTAATCTGAGCCTGTGCTGGCTTCTTCTCCGATAATTCTTGAATCCTCTTGTATCTTTTTAGGCTTAACAATTATGGAATTCTTAGTGTAAGGTACTTTTTCTCCAGAAACTCTCACGTAAAATTTCACCCTTTGCTCATGATATTGAGATTGCGACTGGAGTGTTTCCTCAAGTACCGCAAATATTTTTTGCGTCTCAAGAGATACATTTACAGGGTGTTGAATTAAAACCATCAGTTCGTCATTTTGGATGGCACATCGAACCTGAAAAACTTTGTCAGGTGGAAGTTCCATCTGTAGTTGTTCTTCTAAAATACTGGCTATAAGCTGCATATCTTCTTTTTTCAATGTGACTTTAATCATGGTCTTACTGCTAATGTTCTATATAGTTTTATAGTTTTTATGCTCTTTGACCATGTGGAATAAAGTATTTATGTTTGTTACATACATATAGATACATACAGCAGATTGCAGATGAATGATGTACAGAATCTAAATTGAAACCTAGACAGCAAGAGAGTTTTACTGGTGACTCGTGACTCCTGCTGTATTTTCTTGACCCCAGTTTTACATCAAACAGAAGAACTTTTTTGCACTAAGTTATATCTGTTACCAGATAGTAACAAACTAGTGATAGTTGAGGGTTCTACTTCTTTATACTGCTAGATGATAAATTAGACAATCCAAATGGGAGTATAAATTATTTAAGGAAAAATATACAAGGATAGCCCAGTAATTATTAGAGACTGGCAAGTTGGTCGAGAGGGTGGGTGGTTTAGGTGTGATTAACCAAATTACAGCGGGTGGAGTTCTGGAAACGAACTTGCTACGCTTGACGAATTCGATAAAATTAATTCGTGTTAAATAAATTTTCTAGCCAAGCAAAGCGTAATTATGTAATCTAAGTGCTGTACAAACGATCAGATAAAACTAAAAAGCTGCTTTGGAATTATTAATACAAGGTGTGTGTCAATGGATTTATTGGAGTACCAAGTTAAAGAATGGTTTGGCAAGATGGGCATTCCCGTATTACCATCCCAAAGAATTGACCATCCTACAGATTTGAAACGCTTAAAAATTCGTTATCCGATTGTACTAAAATCGCAAGTACACGCAGATGAAAGAGCTAAAGCTGGTGGAGTCAGGATTGTGGAAACCACGATTGATGCGATCGCAGCGGCTCAGAATATCTTCAATTTGCCGATTTGGGGGGAATTGCCAGAGGTTTTGCTGGCAGAATCTAAGTATGATGCCAAGGATGAGTTTTATTTGGCTGTTGTTTTAGATACAGCCCTGTGTCGTCCGGTACTTTTGGGTTGCAAAGAATCAGATATTGATTGGGAATCTCCAGGGGAGAAAATGCAATATGTGGTTGTAGAACAGGAATTTTCGCCATTTTATGCCAGACGGTTGGGATTGAAAATGGGGTTGCAGGGTGCGCTGATGCAGTCAGTCAGCGACATTGTAGAAAAAATGTATCAGTTATTTGTGCAGAAAGACCTGGATTTAGTTGAGATAAATCCTCTAGCGGTCAGTGCTGCGGGACAAGTGATGGCTCTCAATGGTAAAATTAGAGTCAACCCCAGGGCAATTAACCGTCATCCAGAAATCGCCCAAATGGCAGCCAAAATAGCAAATAGAAATAAAATAAGCAGGACTAACAATATTTTGGGTGATGGCAATGGGTTAGGAGTTTATGGGAAAATCGGTATTTTAGCCAATGGGACTGGTTCATTGTTGACTACCTTGGATGCAGTTTTTAATGCGGGTGGTAAACCTGGTCTGTCTTTCAATTTACGGCATTCTTTTTTAACTGATACTACACCAAATACTTTTTGCGATCGCTTGGCCACAAGTCTGAGAAATTTAGCCAGCGACAAAAGTATTCAAGTGATTCTGATTAATTTTCTGGGGACTATTCCTGATCTCTCCCAAATGCCAAAGGTTGTTGCTAACTTTATACAAGTGGACCCGCAAGAACTGAAATCTCCTTTATCAACTACTAGTAAAAATAAGTCCAGACATTTACCCAGGATGGTTTTCCGTCTTGCTGGTACTGATTTTCAGGATACCAAGAAACATTTAACTGCACTCAACCCTGAAAGTGACACGCTGATAATAGTAGAAAATTTAAATGAAGCTGTGGCACAAGCAGTCCGTTTAGCTAAACTACCTGCGTACAAAAAGTAGTATCCATTAACAGTTAACAGTTATCAGTTGAGTGACTAATAACTAATGACCAATGATCTACGATTAATAACTAATGACTAAATTTTATGAACTTAAGAGCAGACAGCAGAATTTTAATACAAGGCTTTAGTGAATTTATATCAGCAACTCATATTGCTCAAATGAAAGCTTATGGCACTAATTTGATAGCTGGTGTTCAGCCTGGATGTGGTGGACAGATGAAGTATGATCTGCCAGTGTTTGATTTAGTAGAGGAAGCAATATCAAAATTGGGGGCAATTGATACGACAATTATTTGTGTCCACCCTTATCAAGTTTTAGATGCGGCATTGGAAGCGAGTGCATCTAATATTAGACAGATAATTATTATTTCTCCTGGTGTGCCACCGTTGCATATGGTGACATTACTCCGCAAAACTGAGACTCGTGAAATATTGGTGGTAGGGCCGAATAGTCCGGGAATTATTGTTCCTGGTAAAATCCTCTTAGGGACTCAACCGAGTGAATTTTATACACCTGGTTCAGTGGGAATTGTTAGCCGTAGCAGCACTCTAACTTATGAAGTGGCTTGGGAATTAACCCAAGCTGGTTTGGGTCAATCAATTAGTGTGAGTATTGGTAGTGATGCTATTGTCGGTTCATCGTTCCTGCAATGGTTGCAAATTCTAGATGAAGATGAAACTACCGATGCGATCGTTTTAGTCGGTCAACCAGGAGGAGGGAGTGAAGAAGCTGCTGCACGATACATAGCTGAAGCTATTGATAAGCCTGTTATTGCTTATATTGCAGGTAGACACGCACCACAAAGTAAATATTGGCATCAGACAGGAAATATAGCAACTGTTGTCAGACGTGATCCCAATTTTGGCACTACACAAAATAAATTAGCGGCTTTCCAAGCAGCACAAGTTCCTGTGGCTGAATATCCTGCACAGATTCCCGAATTTTTGAAGAAGGTAATGGGGAATACGTGATTGGTGATTGGTGATTGGTGATTGGTGATTGGTGATGTTCACCAACATTAGACATCTGGTGACAAGAATGTAGAGGCGGTTTCTGAAAGTCTTGACAAGGGTTTTGGATAACGCGCTGTTTAAAGTGGATTTTTCTAGATAGTTCTTCCTGATCAACTTAATTTCGATCACGTTTTGGGGTTGAAGTCAACGCCCTTGCTTAATTATTTTGGGGCATTGGGAATTACTTTCTTATCCTTCTCACTCCTGAACTACGAATTCTGATACATTTGTGACAAGTTAAGCCTGAAAGTCTTGTGTCAAGAGGCTTTTGCATAAATATGGGAAAAAACTGGTCAGTCCCACTTTGAAGATCAGGAAAAGGAGCGACAATTGACTTAAAATTTGGTTTTGGCTTCTGTTTGATAATACCTAAATCTCGATTTTGAGGGTCAGTAAAATATTTAACAGGATCTGTTGCCTTACCTTTTTGATGAGCCATAGTAGAATGATCAAGACCAAGATAAATCATTTCTAATGAAATCTCATCAAAAGGCAGAGAAAGTTGATCTGCTACGGTATCACCTAAATCTACTAAAACACCATAAAATAACCACGTTGCCCAAATTTGCAATTTAATTCCATTGATTGAACCTGTTCATAAATAACTTAAACCCAAGAGTCTTTTGACCGTATTAAAAGCATCTTAACTTTGCCTTGACTAAGTTTTGTGGGATTACACCACAGAAAACCATCTCTGGCTAACATTGCTTGTCACTTCTCTGACTCCTGCTATATCTCACTACAGTAAGGTCAACACCGCAGCCATGATCAACGGTAAATTCAGTATCCGTTGTCTGAGTCCTAGTTTTCGGTAGTAATTTTCTTGATTTGTAATGGCTGGTGTCAGTAATATTTCCAATTGCTGGGCTATTACTTCATCTTCCACCATTGGTCTCTGTTTCCTTTTGCCGTGGTCTCGATTGGTTTTTTGGCTGCCTGTCATGGCTTGTTTCAATCGCTCAATTACTTGTCTACACTGAGTTGATCACGGTTTTTAACCTATCCAAATACCATCCTTGACAATTTCCTTTTTTCCTTCATTTGTCACTAATGATTCTGATATGTGTTCAATAATTGAGGAATATAATCATAACCGTCTACACCGATAACGGAGATGATTTTAGGACGATTGTGTTGAAGCAAGACTTGGAATTTATCTGTACCGAGTTGTCCTTTGATTATGGTCAATAAACCAGCGGTTTGTCTCCATTCTTGGGAAGAAATTTGTTCTAGTAGAGACATTCCCAGACCACCCGTATAAATAGCTTTTTCGTAATTTTGCAGCTGATAATAAGCTTCTGCTAAATAGGATAAATTTTGTCCTTGAAGATATAAGTCACCGGAAATTTGGGAGGTTTTGAAACCAATTTCTAAATATTTAATGGCGTTTTCGTGTTGTGCGGTGACTAAATAGGCAATTCCTAAGCTGCTAAAACATAAGGACTGAGTTTGCAAATCACCTAATTTTTCGGCTAACTTGAAACCTTGTTCTAAATAATTAATTGCTGATTCATAAACTTCAGGTCCAATGTTTTCTAATTGTTGTGCTTGCATAACTTCGCTGTAACCCAAATTTACCAGCGCGTTAGTTTCTCCGGTTTTGTCACCTGCTTGTCTACTTAATATTAATGCTCTTTGACTGTAATTTATGGCTTCGGGATAATTTTTTTCTTGGACGTAGGTACGACTGAGGTGGTTAAGATTAGCAATTTCACAAACGCTGTCTTTAGCACTTCTGGCTATTTCCAACGCTTGCTGATGGAAACTTATTGAGCGTGGATATCGGCCTAAAGCTCGTTGAGAATAACCTAATAATGTTAAAATTCGCGCTTTCTCTTGTGTTCCTTCCACAGAACGCAGAGGTTCATCTAAATAATCGAGGGCATCACACAAAGAACTACCAGAAAAAGAAGCGAAAATCCCACCATAGAGTGGAAAATAAGGACGTTGGGCAAAGGTTCGTAAAATCTGGAGCATAATTAGAGAAGCTCCATTGCTGTATGCTATTGCTTGAGTTTGAAAACCGGATGCTAATTGACTCCAAATAACTGCAAAGGTCAAGAATGTGGAAATTGATAATTTTGGGCCTGCTTGAATATCATAAGCTTGTTGATCAAACCAGGTAACTAAACCACGTTGTAAGAATTGTAAAACTATTGCTAATTCTACCCAATCACTGAGGGTAATGTTTTGTTGTTTTTGGGTAAATTCAATTGCAGATTGTTCTAATGCTAAGGTGCGGAAAAATGTTTGTGGTATTTCGCTTTTAACTAATTTTGCCCAACTTGCCCAAGGATCTCTTTCACCAGGTACACCACCAAATCCTAGAGAATTTTTTTCTTCATACATCGAACTGAGGAGGTTTTCTTGGATGCGTTGCCAAGCTGCTACACCACGAATTATACCTGTAGAGATTGCCATTAAATCAGAAATAGCTGCACCAAATTGTTGTAAGGATTTGCCTAATTGCTGTAATTGGGATAAATTTAACGGATATTTTTGATTGGGGTCAAGGAAGCGCAAAAATACAGCTAAACGCTGTTCATTGCTGGCAATGGTAATTTCTCGAACTACTAAAGCTATGACTTCTGTGGCTTTGTTTTGTTCTTGCCAGCGTTGCCATTGAGATTCTATGGTTCTAATTGCTCTTAAGCTGCGTGTGCCTTTTGACTTTTTTAGTTCGTCTTTTTCACTATCTACTTGAGTTTGCAGGGTTGTCAAGCGATCACTCAAAGCTAATTCAAATATTTCCCCTGTACCGGAAGCGATACCTTTGAGTAACATTTGGTATACCTGCTCTACAGAGCTAATCTTACCCTTGAGAGTGGTTTCGACAATTTCATCAATTAAGGCGAGGTAGCGATCTTGCAAAGGTAGGGATTCTGACACTTTAGCTAACAAAGAAAACATCACAACAATTCTAATTGTAGTAGGACTGAGGGTGATACAGATTAGCAGCTGAAAGGGGACTTTGGGTTAAAAAACTAGATGCGTGACAGCTTACTCTTGCTGAATTGAATATTTAACCCACATTCTGCACTTCATTCTGTAGTACAGATACAGGTGTAATGAGTACCAAGAATCGCTTAAATAGAGACAATACTGATGTTAATGGCATTATGTCTTTTGCTTTATAATCTAGGTAAAAGACAATTACGGTTTGCTGAAAAAGTCATGAAAAGCCAAGAGAAGAATTGACTAAATAGTCAGATAGGGGAAAAGATAAGTTTTTGTGGGCTGGGGATTATCCAAAACATAATTTTCATTAATAAAAGAAGTGAAAAAAGATGTGGTTTTGAAAAATTGCCATAAAAAGACACAAAAAAGCCGTAAGATAAGAGTAGAAAGATTCATAACTAAAAAAGAAATAGCAATTGCAGTTAAAGAAGTATGAGAAAGTTTAGCCATCACTCTCCCAAGGCTGAATCTTCGTTTAGCTTGTCCGAATTTACCCTCAATATAGTTAGGAATTCTCTCATCCTTCAAAGCTTGTTTCTTTTTTTATTTACTAACATTTTTAGATGGTCTTACCAAAGGAAGTTCACTGATTCTAATACCTCTTTCTTTACACCAAGCACGGTTGTCTCTGTCTTTTATTTCTAACCACTATTTAACAACTTCTTGATTCAATTTGTTGACTAATTTTATATCTATTCTTTCTCGAAAGTGAACTAGCATTAAAGCATCAAATGGAGCTTCGTTACTATACCAACAGAATCCCCTACTTTGCGTTGGATACTTCAGAACCAGTGCGTTCGTTGGGCGGGTTTCCCGACTTGTTAGGGAAGCTCCTCTGAAAGAGGCAGAAACTGGCGTATGCTTCCAAGGGATTCATCTTCTGATTACACAAGGAGTTCAACGAATTTTTAACTTAATTGAGTAACATTATCGTTCTGCTAATTCACCTACGTATACTTATCCATTTCCTAAGAGGAGTGAAAGTATTAAGCAGGAGATTAACAGTGTTTTCACCAAAAAAGCAAACAAGACAAAGGATAAATTATTATCCCCGAAATATTGGATAATTCGAGGATTTTTGATTGGGAAAGTTACAAAGTTTCAATTGGTAAAGGTTGCCAAATTTCACCATATTTTTCCCGTAAGTTTTGCCATCCTTCTACTTGCCCTGGTTCATATTCTCCGGGTTTACCCCATTGTAAAAATATGCTTAAAGCAGGTTCTTGTTGATCATCTAAAAATCGGATTGTATAGGTTGTAAAATTACCTCTTTTTGCCTCACCTGTTTCAAATTTCACTTGAGTAATTTTGTCCATATTCAAATGGAATTCAAATCCTTCGGTATGCATATTGGCATATTTGCCTTTGAGTAGTTCTGCGTAAAATAGCTTTTCTATTTTCCCACGTGCTTCTAAAACTGCGGCGCTGCTAGTGACAATTAAACGTAAAGTTCCTAAATTTTCACAAGCTTCCAAAAATTCTCTCAATGTTGTACTCATAACTCAATACTGCTTGGTTAACTTTTGATCTCCCCAACCCCCCTTAAAAAGGGAGGCTAAGAATGGCTTTATTTCCCCCTTTTCAAAGGTAGCCACCGCGGTGGACGGGTCTCCCGGCATCAAGCAAGTGGCGTGGATTAAGAGGGATCTCCAAGGTTTGAGCATTTTAACTGAGTAGTATTGACTCATAACTTAGTTTTTTACTAATGACTAATTGACTATCTTTCGTGATCTTCGTAAGCGGCGACAATACTCTGTACTAAAGGATGACGAACTACATCTTTTTGGGTAAATTCACAAAAAGCAATGTCTTCTACGTGCTTCAAAATTTGTAAAGCTACTATTAATCCTGATTGTTGATGAAGTGGTAAATCTGTTTGTGTGATGTCACCTGTAATTACCATTCGTGAACCAAAACCCAGACGGGTTAAAACCATTTTCATCTGTGCTGGTGTGGTATTTTGGGCTTCATCAACAATTACAAAGGCATTATCTAATGTGCGGCCACGCATATAAGCGAGTGGTGCAACTTCAATTACTCCACGTTCCATTAAATTGGGGACTTTTTCAGGGTCGATGAATTCATTGATGGCATCATAAAGGGGACGAAGATAGGGATTAACTTTTTGTTGTAGGTCTCCTGGCAAAAATCCCAATTTTTCTCCTGCTTCTACCGCAGGACGGGTTAAGATTAATCGTTCAAATTGATGAGATAGAAGTTCTTGGACAGCAACGACGACAGCAAGATAGGTTTTACCGGTTCCAGCAGGACCGATACCAAAGGTGAGGTCGCGTTTGCGAATGGCTTCAATATATTGTCTTTGACGAAAGGTTTTAGCGCGGATTTCTTGATTACGACGACTTTTGGCGAGGATGTCTCGGTGTAGGTCTTGGAATTCTCCTTGACGATCGGTCTCTATGGCTTGACGGGCTGTTAAAATATCCGCAGTTGATATATTATTGCCTTTACTCCACAGGTTTTCTAGAGATTGCACTAATCGCGCTGCCAGATCAACCTGCTTCTCTGTACCAGCAATTAGGAGTTCCTGTCCACGTAAAACTAAGCTGGCTCCTGTTTGTTGAGATAGAAATTTGAGATTTGCTTCCCCATATCCCCCTAGAGCAATCACACTGGGAATATTAGGCAGCTGAATTGTTAAAGCACCTGCCATAGTTTTTTAGTTATAAGTTCAGGAGCAATTCTTGACGAAGATGATATTTTCCCAAAAAATTGGGCTAAATAATTTTTTGAATTTTTTTAATCTTTATAAGAATTCACAATATTCTAACCTGGAATATGATGAAAAATTCAGCCATCCCAAAATCCTTCAACCCAATAATAAGCACAAACGCTGTCTAAATCAGTCTTTGCTAATCTAAAATCTAAAATCTAAATTTTAATTAATTCTGAGAATAGGCTGGCAACAGATGTCTATACTTTATTGGTAACTCCGTCAGACTAACGAGAGATGCCGAAAAGATTTGACAATCTTGTTGCCACCTGTCTCCATTTTTTTCCAGAACGGATTACTGGGTAAGTCCGTTTAAATTTACCAGTTTAGACCTACTGGAAACGGGGTTTCGCAACAGGTCTGGGGATATTTCCAGTTCTTTCTCTTGATCTTGGTGGGGGTATTCTTTCTTCCTGTTCTTCATCGAAAGACATACCATCCCGACTTTGGGAACTGCTGCCGTAGATCTCCAGGTATACTGACTGCCCAGCCAATTCTGCTGCTGCTGCAACCACTGTGCGAATCGCCTGAATATTGCGCCCCCCCCGACCAAAAACTTTTCCTTTGTCTGCCGGGTCAAAAGCAATGCGAATCCAAGCCCGTTTGAGGATGTGAGACATTTCACAATCGACCCTTAAAGACTCTGGAGATTCTAAAAACGGCTGCACAAGAAATTTTACCAGCCCAATATAGTTAGGACTGGCTGTTGATGATTTCATCTGCAGATTACGATGCGGCTGTTGCACTGACTTGTTCAAAAACGTTAGCTTTTACTAGAATGCGACGAACTGTATCCGTAGGTTGAGCGCCTTGTTGTAGTCGCTTAACTATACCGGGAACATCCAATCGGACTTCATCAGTTCTGGGGTTATAAAATCCTAGTTCTTCTAGGGGACGACCATCACGGCGAGACAGGTCGTTAATAGCAATAATGCGGTAACTTGCCTCCCGCTTTTTACCAAATCGCTTTAAGCGCAGTTTGATCATGTTGAGAACTCGTTGTCCTGTTTGTAAGTTGTGATTTTGTGACTGTTGTCATGAAGAAGTGACTAGGCTAAACGGCCTCTGTTCAAAACTTCCAATACTAAAATGACAATTTTAGCACTTGCTAGGCATTATTGGGGAAAGGTGGCAGGAAACAGGTGACAGGTAGAAGGCAAGAAAGGGAGAAGAAAGAGAATTGCAGTCCCTTCCTTATCTCCGCGCTGTCACCTGTTCCCTATTCCCTGTTTTTAAAGAGTGCCAAAGCCCTTTTTCTTTTTCTCTTTCTTTTTCTTTTTGGTTGGTGGTACGCCACCGGGATAACCACGCCAACCGGGTGCAGGTCGATTTCCTGCCACTAGGGGGTTGCCCATAACGCCTCCACCAAACATTCCTGGCATACCGGGGAATTTACCTTGACCCATTTGTTGCATGAGCGAGCGCATTTTTTGGAAATCTCCCACTAACTTGCTGACATCTGACTCTCTATAGCCAGCACCAGAAGCAATGCGTCGCCGCCGACTGGGAGAACTCGCCAATAAATCCGGGTTGCGGCGTTCTTGCTTGGTCATGGAATTAATCATGGCTTCACAGCGTTTTAGCTGGGTTTCCCCCTGCTTCAACTGGTCATCTGAAAGCTTGCCCATACCCGGAATCAACTTCATGATTCCACCCAAAGACCCCATATTTTTCATGAGGCGTAACTGTTTGAGAAAGTCTGTAAAGTCAAACTTCGCTGACAGGATTTTCTCCTGCATTTGCTCGGCATCTGCCAAGTCAATTTCTTCTTGGGCTTTCTCTACTAAGGTGAGAACGTCACCCATCCCCAAAATCCGCGAAGCCATCCGTTCAGGATAAAACGGTTGTAGCGCCTCGACTTTTTCACCCACACCAACAAACTTAATCGGCGCACCAGAAATTTGTCTTACTGACAGGGCCGCACCACCCCGGCTATCCCCGTCTAACTTAGTGAGAATTGCCCCAGTAATACCTATTTGGTCGTGAAACGTACGAGTCAGATTTGCGGCTTCTTGACCCGTCATTGAGTCCACTACTAGCAAAGTTTCGTCAGGTTCTATAGTTGACTTAATGCGGGATAATTCCGCCATCATATCCTGGTCAATTTGTAAGCGTCCAGCTGTATCAACAATAACTGTATTAATGCCTTCTGCTCTAGCGTGTTCCACACCTTGACGGGCAATTTCTACGGGATCAGCATCGCTGCCTAATTCAAACACAGGTACGTCAATTTGCTTACCCAGTGTCAAAAGCTGCTCAATAGCTGCGGGACGATATACGTCTGTGGCGACTAACAAGCAACTACGATTTAATTTCCGTAAGTGTAAGGCTAATTTGGCAGTAGCAGTGGTTTTACCAGTACCCTGTAAACCTGCCATTAACACGATGGTAGTTTTACCCTCAACTTCTGCTAGGGGAATATTTTCTTCCCCCATCACCTGCACAAGTTCATCGTAAACAATTTTGATAAACTGTTGATCAGGGCGCACGCCAGTGATTACCTCGGCTCCCTGAGCTTTGGTTTCGACTTCAGAAATAAAATCTTTGACTACTTGGAGGTTAACATCTGCTTCTAACAAGGCGCGACGCACCTCGCGCAAAGCATCTTGAATGTTGGATTGAGAGATTTTATCTTGTCCGCGCAGTTTTTTCCAGGCAGATTCTAAACGATCAGATAGTGCATCAAACATAATGTAGTTACAACGTAAGTTAGTCAGTGAGAAAGTCGGAATTAGTTGTATCGCGCTCCAGGATGTCCGGTAAAGTTTGAACGTGCTATCTTACCAGCTTAGTAGTTTTTGCTCCAAACTGTAGCATATAGAGGATTGGAGAGTCGGGACACTTCAAAAAGCTCAGTGAATTGCTGGGGATTGGGAAAGAGTTTTTCCGACAACTAACTGGTAACTTCTTTTTAATTGAAGATTAAATCTAAGAGTTGCTGGGCTGCTTTCAGGGCTTCATCTGGGGAACTTTTACCTAAAAATACTACTTCAACTGCCCTTTCTAAAGGGTCGGAAATGCGAGTATAACCAGGAAAGATGGGACGTGATCGCCCGTGTTTTGCCTGTTGTAAAAATACCTTGATTTGTGGTTGTTCTTTCAGGAATTCTTGATATTTAGGACTTTGAAGCAATTTGATATTTACAGGTAAATAACATGTTCCCAAAGCTAATTCTGTTTGGAAAGGTGCACTCAAAGCATACTCAGCAAATTTAAAGTCGGCTTTTTCTAGTTCTGGACTGGTTTTGAACAAAAACAGATTCTCTCCACCTATTACGGTAGCAGGTTCTTGAGCAACAGGAATGGGAAAAACATCAAAATGTAGACCACTCTGTTTCAATTCTGCTAAACTCCACAGGATTGTTACCTACATGGCTACCTTCCCATTAAGCAGGCTTTCTATCTCATAACCCCTTTCTAAACTGGATAATATAGCAGAACCATCTTTGATTAAATTTTGCCAAAGTTGGAAAGCTGTGATCGCTCCTTGATTATCTGCCAAAACAACATCTGCTGCACTTTGAGAATCACCCTTTACTAATATTACTGCCACGACTCCACATAAACAGCAACCAGGTAAAAACTGTAAGTTCTCCCTTTCCCGCAGGTAGCAGTATTCCATATTGATTTATCTGCCCATTTCCATTAGTATCAAGAGTGAATTTTTTAGCAACTTGTCGTAAGTCTTCCCACGTCTGCGGTAACTGAGTAATTCCTACAGCTTTAAATAAACTTGGGCGGTAATAAACATTAACGTTATTTGTAGCAAATGGGACTGACCAAATTTTACCTTTGTATTCCATTGATGTATACAAAGTTGGATTAATATTTTAACTGGAGATTTAGCTAACTTGTCATCTCAAGCTATGATTGCCCCCAGTTCGACTAATTGTCCTGGAATTGTGGGATTCTACCACAATAAATCAGGTAGTGTATTTCCTACCAGTGCTGTCAATTGGGTATTTCTTGATCTTGTTGCCCCACATACAGTGATTCTAGCTGGATATTTGAGTGAGTTTGATTAAATTTGTCTACCAGTTTTTGTAAAATATCCGGATTTGGTGGTGGATTTACACCATGCCACAGAGTTATATGAGTTACTTTATGAGGATGTATAGCTTGATAACCACCCAAAGCCAAGATACCTACAAACAGCACTAGCAGTAAACTACTAAGGTAATATTGTACTTTCTTCGATTTGCGTCGGAAATTGTGGGGAACTAAAAGTTGATCCACATGATTGACAAATTTAAGCAGTTTCATCATCAAAACTTGAGAACTTGCACAATCAATGATCTTCTAGCAGGGAATCAGGACTGGGGAGATGAGGGAGATGGGGAAGATGGGGAAGTGATTTTTCTAATGCCCACCAATCACCAATCACCAATCACCAATGACGTTATATTCTATGTTTGAATAGACTGTTAACATTTTTCTTTCTTTATGGCAGGACATAGTAAATGGGCAAATATTAAGCATCAGAAGGCGATAGTAGATGCAAAAAGGGGAAATGTCTTTACGCAGCTATCGCGGGCGATAATAGTTGCTGCGAGAAATGGTGTACCAGATGCGGCGGGAAATTTTCAACTGCGGACGGCGATTGATAAGGCGAAGGCGGCGGGAATTCCCAATGATAATATTGAAAGAGCGATTGCCAAGGGTGCTGGTACTTTTGGGGGCGATAACTCCAGTTTAGAAGAAATTCGCTATGAAGGTTATGGTCCTGGTGGTGTGGCGATTTTAATTGAAGCCCTCACAGATAATCGTAATCGCACAGCCGCAGATTTGCGGGTTTCTTTTAGCAAAAATGGCGGGAATTTGGGTGAAACTGGTTGTGTGAGTTGGATATTTGCCCAAAAATGGGTGTGTATAGTTGAGGGTCGGGTTAATGAAGAACAGCTTTTAGAAGCTTCATTGGAAGGTGATGCTGAGTCCTATGAAATGATTGCTGAGGAAATGGTTGAGGTTTTTACTGAGCTGGTAAATTTAGAAAAACTTAGTCACACATTGAAAACAAAGGGTTTTAATGTTACAGATATAGAGTTGCGTTGGATTCCTGGGAATCAGGTGGAAGTTACAGATCCTGATCAGGCTAAATCTCTTCTTAAATTAATTGATACTTTAGAAGGGTTAGATGATGTGCAGAATGTCACGGCTAATTTTGAAATGGCTGAGAATTTAATGGCTGCAATGGCTTAGTATTCTGCACGGTTAACCGACTGCGATCCCTTGCTCTCTTAGGGAACTTGCGTAAAAATAATAGGTAAAACGCCGTGATCTATCTTAACAATGTCACTTACCCAGCTTACTCAAATTCTTCCCTCTTCTCACACACCCACAAACCAACGGGGATATGATTATGATTTGGTAATTGTCGGTGGTGGGATTGTTGGTTTAACTCTGGCTGCTGCTTTAAAAGACTCTGGCTTAAGTATACTGCTAATTGAAGCCAAGGTGACATCTGCCGCAGTAGCTAAAGGCCAAACTTATGCTGTACATCTGCTGTCAGCCCGAATTTTTCAAGGAATTGGAATTTGGGATAAAATACTGCCTAATATAGCTAAATATAGACAGGTGCGTTTATCTGACGCAGACTATTCTGAGGTGGTGAAATTTCAAGATTCTGATTTAGGGTTACAAGAATTAGGTTATGTGGGAGAACATTATGCACTGTTACAACCTTTACAGGAATTTTTGGCAGGTTGTAAAGATGTAACTTATCTATGTCCTGCAGAAGTAGTAAGTACGCAGAATGAGCAAGATATAGTTACCATTAATATCAAATTTGAAGGTGAGAATCGGTCAATTCGGAGTAAATTATTAGCAGCGGCTGATGGTTCAAAGTCGCCAATTCGTCAAGCAGCGGGAATTAAAACAAAAGGCTGGAAATATTGGCAGTCTTGTATTGTGGCTTTTGTGAAACCAGAAAAATCACATAATTATACAGCCTACGAAAAATTTTGGTCTAGTGGACCTTTTGCAATTTTACCTTTACCGGGGAATCGTTGCCGCATTGTTTGGACTGCACCCCATGAAGAAGCAAAAGCCTTGTGTGCTCTGAGTGATGAGGAATTTTTGGCTGAACTCACCAAGTATTATGGTGATCAGATGGGTAAATTGGAATTATTAGGTGATCGCTTTATTTTTCAGGTACAGTTGATGCAGAGTGATCGCTATGTTCTCCCCCGTTTGGCTTTAGTCGGTGACGCAGCACACAACTGTCATCCTGTCGGTGGACAAGGTTTGAATTTAGGGATTCGTGACGCAGCAGCATTAGCGGAAGTTATCCAAACAGCAAACCAAGCTGGTGAAGATATCGGTAAAATTGAGATTCTCAAAAAATATGAAAGTTGGCGAAAAAAAGAAAACCTGACAATTTTAGGTTTTACTGATTTGTTAGATAGAGTGTTTTCTAATAATTTTTTCCCAGTGGTAATTTTACGACGCCTAGGTTTATACTTGATGGAGCGAGTACCCATGCTCAAAATATTTACACTCAAATTGATGATTGGCTTGAAGGGAAAAACTCCAGAATTGGGAAAAAAGATAAAATGCTGACAAGATAGCAAATGGCTACTATTCATGGCACTAGTACAGTACCGCGTAAATAAACCAACCATTCCAAATCTCTGAAAAGCTTACACCATATAAATTTTGAATTTTGTTGGCTTAGCTGTTCTGAAAGAAGCATTTTGAATTCACGGCGGTACTAGTTCCAATGACAACGGTACTTTTCAAGGTACTCGTATCTAATATTTTACCCTATACTTGCAGGTATAAATTTGGCAGACACCATCTATGGCTATGGTGGTAATGATATTCTCAACGGTGGTGCTGGGTTAACGGCATTTTTCTTGCTGTATTTCTATATTTGCAACAAAATCCGTAACAGAAATTGTAACAAGAATATTATTTAGCCCTATTCTCGTCTAAATTGATGGAAAGTTAGAGGAAATCCCCGCATCAAGGGGTAATGTTTAAAGATATTAGAGATTGTCAAATTCTATTTCTGAGTCTATTCCTGATTTTAGGGATTGGCACACGACACTGGACATTGCGGCCTGAATTAATTTTAATAGCGATCACAACTTGTCTATCAACCCAATGGATATTGTCATGAGTAATTAGCAAACACGCAAATGATCAACCACCATCCTTTAATCTCCGCAGCGCCTTAATTACCTCTCTCGGAGTCAGTTTATTACTAAGGGCTGACCATTCATTCATTGGACAACCATGGCTTTAACTGCAGGCACCACAATAGGTAGGAAATTTGTCTTCCAAACAGGTGATAAGCGTTTTTTCAAACCCCCCAACTTTGGCATTATTTCCGCCTTAGCCCTTACCACTGATGCTTGAGGTTCCCCTGGACAGTGGCGAGAAGAATGGTGGTATGTGTTGCGGCTCACAAACATAAATAAATGCTCCAGCTTGCAAACAAGACAATTTGTGGCTCAAATTAATTGCAAATAAGATGATTGCAGTTCAGATCGAATTAATTGCAAACCGACTGAAAATAATTGCAAGCTGGTTGCAATCATCCAGTTCGGCTCAAGTTAATTGCAAATAAGCATCCTGCTTATTTGCAAAAGGTTTTGGAGTCATCTCAATAGTAAAAGAACTTGGGTAACATGGCGAAGAGATGATTTAGCCCTTAGACCTGTCACGAAAATTAACTTGGTGTCAAAAAAATAGTAGAAGGGAATTTTGAGGGTGTAGCAAAAGGAAAAATCCACTAAATTAACTATATTCAAGAATATCCACATGGTAGAAAACAAATACTGGGAATAACTAACCATCAGTTTCAGGACTTGTTAGCCAAAGGTGAAATGCACCAGAGAAAACTTCAAGGTGACATAGAAAGTAAAAAGATAGGTATAAATTCAGAAAGGAGCAGGGGGGAAAAGGAAACTAGAGATAAAAGAACAGGTATGTCTATGCTTGTTCTATTTGACGAAAATGCCAACATTTGAGGTTTTAAGTTTGCATTTCGGTATATGGAAAACGGAAGCAAAGGACACATTTCATTACTGGCTAGAGATATTACGAGATGTTTTCCCTCCTAGTCTCCTTGAACAGGTAGAAAAGCATGATAGCGATTATGCATGCCATGGCCATAGAACTATTGACGGAGTTTCACTTAATAGTGGACAGCATGGAACACCCATGAGGAAGACCTTCAGATAATCAGGACCAAGAAAAGTATTTTCCAGGTAAGAACAAGCAGCACAGATTTAAAAATCAGTTTGTCAACTTACCAGAAGGAAAAGATATTGTCGATGTAGAAGTAGGAGAAAAAGGCCCAAGCAGTGATATTAGCTTATTTCGAGAGCAACAAGAAGAGTTCCATAACAACCAAATATTTGAAGGAGATAAAGCATATCAAGGAGGAAAGAATATTAGCACAGCTTATAAGAAACCACGTAAAGCAGAATTAACCTCAGAACAAAAGGCAGGAAACAAGGAGTTTTTCACCAAGGGTATTGTTGTTGAACAGGTCATTAGACTTGTAACAATATTCCGGGTACCTCAACAAAGATTTCCCCTGGATTCCCCAATTTACTCACAAGTAATTCTTACTATTTGTGGTTTAGTCACATTAGGAATTGGTTCATTAGTTTTGCCCATTTCATAAATGTTATGGATATGAGGTCAGTTATGAATTTGTCATCAACATCTTCATGGATAGGAACTATCAGTTACTATTCCCAACCCTGATTCTTTCCTTGGCTCTTTCCTCATCTTAACACTATGGAAAGCCAGACACAGACTCCTTTCTAAATTTTCGGACCTCTCTAATGAGTTGGGTTGTTGAGTTTCATCAGGATTTTGAGCCAGAATTTGATGCTCTACCAGAAGAAGTGCAGAATAGGTTACTTGCTCGTGCTGGTCTATTAGAAGCTTTCGGTTCGGAATTAGGACGACCTCATGTTGACACGCCTAATGGTTCACGACATAGCAACATGAAGGAACTAAGGTTTAAAGCAGGAGATGGTTTTTGGCGCACCTCAGTAATAACTTCCAGGAGATTAAGACCATGTTTAGAAGCAGTAGAAAGAAAATAAAGGATATTAGCGAATGAAACCACTTTCATCGAATGAGCGAAAACCACTAGAAATTCTCTGCTTGCACTTCATCATCCGCAAATCACGTTCTGCTTGATTTTTGGTAAAAAGAACATCAGGTTCGGTTTGGTTAAAGGATAGAAAGTTTTCCACTGTGAATCTGATTAACATATTGCTTGAATTTGAACTATCTAACTAATAGCCTTAATCATACTTGTAAACCAAATCTCACGTTAAATTATTTTGTCAATGTTGCTTGCTGATTAGCTGTTAATTCTACATCCACTTCTTCCAAAGATGGACGCGCACACAAATAAATCAACGCACCAAATAAAGGAACTACAGAAAATAGCCAAAATAATGGATTATCCTTCCGATCCCGTCCCGTTATATTATCTACGAATAAGGTACGCAATAATAAACTCAACATACAAAAATCCAGACTCATGACATGAATAAATCTGCTAGTTTGCCATTGTTGAGCAAAATTAACCCAGTCTCCTTACAAACTATATACAACTAAAGGACCTGCACCTAAAGTTAGTAAAACACCAGTGATGCGAGAATCAAATATTTTGATCAATAGATTTTTTTCGACCTACAAATTCTGGATTCGGTCCTCTTAAAGCTAAATACGGTAAAAGTGCAAAAGCACCAACTGCAAAGGAACCTTTAGCAAACGGCCAAGCGTGGATTTTTGCTTTCTCCCATCAATACGCACCGTAGATTAAAGGCCAGATACCCATAATGTAATATCAGGTAATTATGACAGTATTAATCCCTTGGAAATTACCTGTAGAAAGATTTTTAATTAACTCCAAAGTATGTGGTTGATCAGGAGGAGCAAGTAAAAAGGCATAGGAAATAAATCCTAGCCATAATAAACCAAAAGAAATTTTTCTCAGCATAAACTTATGAAGTTTAACTAAAAGCTTCCGATAGATAATCTGCTGCGGCTGCCACAACTGCGATCGCACCTTCATAGTCTAACCGAGTTGGACCCAAAACACCTACACTTCCCACAGGGATAGAACCCCGACGATAAGTAGACGAAATTAATGAACAAGTCCGAATCGGTTCTAGTGGATTTTCTGTCCCAATTCTCACTGTCACCCTTGGCTTACCCATTTCCTCAACATCTGATTCTTCACAAATTAACCGCCATAATTGCTCTTGTTCTTCTTCTAAAAGATGGATGATAGTTTGTACTTGTTGTACTTGAGAAAACTCTGGTTGACGTAACACCTCACCCACACCCCTCACCATAATTTGTGTTGCATTTGGTACCACGGTCCGACGCGCTAATTCTGCAACTGAATTTTTCAAGAATTCTCCATAGCGTTGAAACTCTTGATCTAATTCACTCCAATCCAGTTTGGCTAATTCTAATAAACTTCGTCCTCGTAAATGGCTATTCAAAAAGTTAGAAACAATCTGTAATTCGTGATCAATTACTGCTGGATCAGGTTTAGTTTCTGACGACGCAGTGAACAAATCCATCACCTTAGAATGTGTCTCATAACTATCTGTCACCACAATCAGCATAATTCTATCACCTTCAATTTGCACTAATTGCAAATGTATTAACTGCACTGTAGTTGTTTGTGGCATAGTAATCAAGGTAATACAGCCACTCAAAGTTGCCAAAATTTGAGCCGCACCTTGTAAAAAAGCTTCCAAACTCCAATCTTCCCAATGGAGACGTTGTTGTAAAGCATTTTCCACTTCTTTAGTTAAAGCTTCTGTTCGTGTAGGGTCTCGCAGAGAAGGTGTAATAAGTTGATCAACATAAATCCGATAACCAGAATCAGAAGGTATTCTACCCGCAGAAGTATGTGGTTGGTAAAGTAATCCTGATTTTTCTAAAACGCCCATGACATTGCGGATGGTTGCGGAACTAACACCAAGGTCAAATTCTTCAATTAGGGCTTTAGAACCAACAGGTTCTGCTGTAGCAATATAGTGGCGCACAGTTGCCCAAAGTATATGCTGTTGTCGATTTGTCAGCTGGACTTGCATAGGAGGATATTTTACTGAAGGCAAATTTTAACCAAGGTTTGAAAAAATCCGTGGTGTTCACCACACAAAAAAAGATTAATTATTAATTAAGTCAAGATTACAAATTATATACTTATACTATATTAATTTAGTGCAAAGCTTCTAGTGCAAAGCTTCCCTTCAGCATTTATTTTATGCGTATTCACTCATACAGCCTCACCTATAGCACAAAAAAAGATAAACTCAGCTCTACTTAATCATATTATTTCATCACATCCCTTGAATAAGCTGTAGTTGAATATACAAAAGATCCATTTGGGTTCTGTTACATGGCTAGTTGTGAGCAAATAAAGGGGGAAGAAGGCAGTTAACAGCAATAACTTATAACTGACCTATTTCCTAATACTGAGGAATTGCTGAATCAACTAATATGGAGTAGGCAGAAATACCGCCCGTAATATTTTTAACATTTGTAAAACCTTGAGCTACTAACCATTGACACATTTGAGCAGAACGAACACCGTGATGACACAGAACAATAGTTTCTGCATTAGGGTCAAAACGATTAGGTACTTCTTCACCCCATTGTGCAAATTCACTCAGAGGCAGGTTGACAAAGCCCTCAATACTGGCTATTTCCACTTCTTTAGGTTCGCGCACGTCTATCAACTGCAAACCAGGCTCACTGTCAGCAAGACGTTTTGCTAGTTCTTCCACGCTAATCTGGGTCAAGGATTGACCAAAATATTTACCTGTCATGTAGTTTTCCTAAAGAATCCTATACTATTTCATGGTGGCAGAAAAGTGAGAAAATAGGTTGAATGTGAATAATCAACGTTCCTTTTTTGGTTTCATAATAGCTGGTGTCATTGCTGTGCTACTAATTGCGGTTGCTGGCTTTTACTGGTTTTTCGGCAGAATTCCCGTGAAATTCAGCACCCTTATCTCTCAACCAGGGGCTGCTATATTTGTGTCGAAGTTCTCACCTGTAATGGTGTCATTGCTGGTTAATCCTGACCGTTTGCAAGCAATAGAACAACAAGGGGAAATTTCTAAATTCAAAAACAGTTTATTAGCAAAAAGTAATATAAATTACCAGGACGATATTAAACCTTGGCTCAATAATGAAATTACATTGGCTGTTACTAGCCAAGATATAGACCGTGATCCAGAAAATGGACTACAGCCAGGGTATTTCATGGCACTTTCTACTGATAACCCAGAAAAAAGCCGCGAGTTTGTGGAAGTGTTGTTTTCTAAGCGGGCTTTAACTGGAACAAATTTAGAAGTAGAACAATATAATGGTGTGAAATTACTTTATGACTATCCCGAAATAGCAAGACTCACAGAAATCCAAAATCCAAAGTCCAAAATCCAAAATAGTTTAGCTGGTGCGGTTATTGATAATTTTGTCCTGTTTGCTAATGATATTAAGGTGCTGCGAGAAGCAATTAATAATGTTCAAGCTCCAGATTTAAATTTGAGCAGTTATCCCGAATATGAGCAAGCTATTAAAGAATTACCTAAAGGTGCTGTAGCTGTAAGTTTCCTAAATTTGCCACTGGTTGCACAATGGCAAGGTCTAGAACTGCGAGAATCAACCTATAACAGCCAATTCATTTCTTTGGTATTAAATTCCCAAGGACTTTTGGCTGAAAGTACATTTTTCACTGCGTCCGAAGTTGTACCTGTATCTGTTCCACTGTCTAAACCTGTGGGTGCATTGCAGTATATTCCAAAATCGGTAGGTTTGGCGATCACAGGTGCAAATTTAACCAATCTGGGTGAGAGTAATTTAGCAAAACTCTGGCAACAAGGAACAGCAACAATCTATGGTTCACCGGAAGAGGCTATTTCTCGTTGGCTCAAAGCTGTGGTTGATGTAAAAAATCACTGGGGTTTAAACTTGAATGAGGATATTTTTAGTTGGGTAGTAGGAGAATATGCAATTGGTCTTTTACCCAATCCAGCAAATAGAAACCCTGATTGGGTGTTTGTCGTGGAAAAAACACCGCAATTAGAATCAGGTATAGCGCGATTAGATCAGGTTGCTAAGAACAAGGGTTTTAATGTCAGTTCCCTCACCCTCAACCAGCAAACAGTCTCCGCTTGGACAGAGTTAACTGCTACTACTCAAGATCAAGCAGATGTCAACTTCGAAGCAAAAATCCGGGGAGCCCATACAACCATTGATAATTATGAAATTTTCACCTCTGATTTGGGAACCTTGGAGAAAATTCTCTCCAGTCGGGAAAATTCTTTCCTTGATAATCCCAATTTTCAGGATGATGTAGCTGTCTTCCCTAAATCAAACCAAGGTTATGTATATATTGACTGGAAAAAGAGCCAAGATATTCTGGAACGTCAGCTACCGATTCTCAAATTTGTAGAGGTGTTGGCTAAACCACTATTTAACAATTTGCGATCACTTACAGTTAGTACTTACAGGAGTGAATCAAGAACTCTGAAAGGCGGTATATTTTTCAACCTCGGGTTATGAATTATTCCTGAAAAGGTAGAACCTCGGCTTTTTTTCAGAAGGCGGGGATCTCAACATCGTTAATTTTATGTTTGTGTCAGATTCAAATGTCACATAGCGACTCCCAATTGATCATGTTCTTACCTAAAATTAGTATCTACAGTTAGAGAAAATTATTTGGGAGGGCTAATATGAGAGAGAGTCACTTTTGGCTTCAATTTTGTCAAGCTAGCTGGCTATTAGCGTCCATTATCACTATCATGGCTACACCTGTATTAGCCCAAAAAGCCAACTTTGGAACCCTGAAACTGTCACCAGGGTTTGAAGCGCAAAAAGGAATTGTGACTGGTTTTACAGGTGGTTCTTACTCCTTCTCTGCAATGAGTAACCGTGATCGCGATCAAAAAGTGTGTATTGGTTTTGGTGATCCTAATCCTGATCACATCCTGGTTCTAGAAAAAGACTTTGATAACCTAAAAATATTAATTAACAGCGGTGGTAAAGATACCACTATATTCATCAAAGGGCCAGATGATGGAACAATTCGCTGTGGTGATGATATTGGTAAAAGTAAAGAGGCTAGTGTGAGCGATCGCAACTGGAAAAAAGGTATTTATCAGCTTTGGGTAGGTACATTTAACCCCGGAGTTCAAGATAACTACACCTTAACAATAGAGCAATAGGGAATAGGTGACAGGTGACAGGTGACAGTAGGAAGAGAATAGGTAACCTGTGACAGGTAACAGGTGGCAGGTGACAGGTGACAACAGGAAGGTAATAGTTAAGAGGTAAGAGTTGATTAATTTTTTCCAGTCCCCACTCCCCATTCCCCAGTCCCCAATCACCGATGACCAAGTAACGATAAAATGGGAAAGTAGCTCGTTATGCTTTTTGGGTATTATCTCGATGCTCTCTACACTTAGTACCGATTTTCGCATCATCTTTGAACGTGACCCAGCAGCCCGGAATTGGTTAGAAGTCCTGTTTTGCTATCCAGGCTTACAAGCCTTAATATTCCATCGGCTGGCTCACTGGCTGCGTGCTATCGGTATTCCCTTTATCCCCCGTTTAATTTCTCACATAGCTCGGTTTTTAACTGGCATTGAAATTCACCCAGGGGCTTTAATTGGTAAAGGAGTATTTATAGATCACGGTATGGGCGTTGTCATTGGTGAAACAGCCATCGTGGGAGACTACGCACTCATTTATCAAGGAGTCACCCTTGGAGGTACTGGTAAAGAAAGCGGCAAACGTCACCCCACATTAGGCGAAAATGTCGTCGTTGGTGCAGGTGCAAAAGTTTTGGGGAATCTGCAAATTGGTAATAACGTCCGCATTGGAGCAGGTTCAGTCGTATTAAGAGATGTTCCTTCTAACTGCACTGTTGTGGGTATACCAGGACGCATCATCTACCGTTCTGGTGTCCGGGTTGCTCCTCTAGAACACAACAACTTACCAGACTCAGAAGCTGAAGTAATTCGCGCCTTAGTCAATCGGCTAGAAGCACTAGAAGAACAAATTCAACAACTTCAAGATATGCCTTCCCACTTCAAAACTCCTGTTTTAGCAAGCGTAGGGGCTGTAAATTTTGAAAGAGAAAAATTCACAACAGAAGCACCTATTTGTAATATCAGAGATAAAGCCATACAAGAATTTTTAGACGGAGCAGGGATCTAAAACATAGATGTGGGCTTTTATTTGTCCATCAGACAATTGAGACATTTAGGAAATTTTAAAATATGCCAAAAATGAATACAGAAGCATTGATGAAAAATATCAGGCAACATAGGAGAACATTAAGTATTCCTTTATTTTTTATAGCTGGTTCTGTATTTATCTTTGGCTGCTACGAAGAATAGGTTTAAATAGATAGATTATTAAATTCATGAATCTCATCTATCACCAGCATATCTGTTAAGTTATCAAAGTCGATATGATTGACTTTTCTTGTGGATGCTATTACCTTGTTGATTTTACGTTTTGTTGATAGTTACCACAAGAATGAACTTTCTCCTGAGATTTGTAGCCTACTCGACCCCACTCAACAGTTAAATTTCCTTGCCCAACCTTAGCACTCCAGAATTTATTATTGTTCTGAGCAGCATCTATAAATACTAAATATATTTCCATTATTGTCCTAGTGATACTTCATGGTGGTTATACGCTAAATACTTGAAGAAGACTTACCCAAAAAAGTAGCGGTAATACCGAGAAACATATGGCTATACCACGCCAACTATCGGTTATATGAATTGGTGTTGTTGATGAATAGGATGATTTTTTCGCACAAAGTCGTAAAGTTGCGAAAAATCTAAATTTATACTTGTCCAATAATCTCAATTCATCTCCATGTAACGGAGGTGAATTACCGCTATGCAAGAATAAGGTTTTCAGTCACATCTTCCGTAAGTCTTATCAAATTCATGATGAAATAGCGATCTGTCCTCGATTTTAGACTTGAGGGGGCGGGTACAGTGATGGAATACTCACCATAGGCCATTGGGTGTACTTACCTGTCTAGTAGGTAATCGCTTTTGTCCTTTGTATTAATTTGTACGGAACCTAGAAGTACGAAGACTTCTCTTAGAAACCTGAACTAGAAGCTAGTCGCGCCACCTTTGACTAAGACTACATTCGCTCAACAGCAGCAGCATCTTGAACAGCTAAAGGCTTATGCGCTGGCAATTTTCTAAGTTAGCTAGTGTCAGCTGCTGCGATCTTTCTTCATCAAAAGCCAGTAGTGCAGCTTCTGATGTCAGAGTTTCTAATTCAGCACCGCTAAACTTCCTGGTGCTAGGGGCGATTGCTTCCAAATACAAATACTCTTGGGGAACTTTTATACCGTATCTTTCCAGATGAATCTTGAGAATTTGAGAACGTTCTGGTTCTGTAGGTAGGTCAACAAAGAAATTTTCATCAAACCGCCCTTTCCGCTTGAACTCAATTGGTAAAGCAGTTGGGTCATTACAGCTTACTACCACAAACACCCCTGTCGTACACTCAGACATGAAGGTGAGGATATTCCCCAGAATACTTTGTGAAACTCCAGAAGTATCACCATTAGCTGAAAGTGCTTTCTCTACTTCATCGATCCACAAAACACAGGGTGCGATCGCTTCGGCTGTACTGAGTCCGCGGCGGACATTACTTTCAGATTCTTCTACCAAGCTACCAAGCATTGAGGCAATGTCTAGTTGCAACAATGGAAGATTGAGGATGGTTGCAATGTTTTTCGCTACTATTTATTGATTTACCTGTCCCGGGTAGACGTGCTAGTAGCACTCCTTTAGGTTGAGGCAGATTTAGCGATCACACTTCTTGCGAAAATAACCGACGACAGCGTTGCAGCCAATCCCGGAGTAAATCCAGACCCACAAAAATACCTATTTGAGCCAATAGCCGGGTTTTGTATTCTACAACTAAGGGAATGACTGTAGCATTAATAATAATGCCTTGGAAAGTTAGGCGTTCTTTCACAGTTAGCCACAGGGTACCAAAAATCCGGGGAAAGAGATTGCTTCCCGATCGTTGTAATGACGGGAATACGTTAATCTTGTATAAGTCATAAATTGATTGTAGGTACTACAATTTTGCCTTTGTAACCTGTATATTTGTATTCTTCAACTACTTTTGTGGCAATCTCTCTTCCTTGAGGTGATGTAACTAAAGCAACGCAAGCCCCACGAAAACCAGCACCTGTAAGCCTAGCACCAAATACTCCTGGGGTGGGCTGCAAGATTTCTACCAAAATATCTAGGGCAGGTACAGAAACTTCATAATCATCCGGTAAACTAGCATGGGATGCGTTCATAAACTCTCCAAACCGCTCAGGTGTAATTCCCTGTAAAGCTTCTAAAACGCGGTAATTTTCTGTAAGCACATGACGGGCATGATCGCGGAAAGGTTTGGGTAATATTTACGCTGCTTTAGTCTCAGTAATATCTTTTAGGGCTGTCACTCCTATTTTAGCATCGGTAGTATCTCTTAGGGCTGGCACTCCTAACAAATGGGCTGCTTCCTCACACTTAGCCCGACGTTGGTTATAACCACTACTGCCAAGGATACGCGGCACACCGCTATCTATAACTACAATCTCTGCTCCAGGGGGAAAAGGCACAAGCTGGCGTTCTAGCCTACGAGTATCTAGAAACAAAAGATGTTTGGCATCAGCTAGATTAGCAGCCATTTGATCTATAATGCCGCATTGCACACCAGCATAGTGAATTTCTGCTTGTTGGGTGAGTTGGGCAATTTCTACGTCCTCAAGAGGGAGGTCAAGAAGTTGATGTATTCCTCTGAGGCTTGCTACTTCCAAAGCCGCACTGCTAGATCAACCCGAACGCATAGGCACGGAGGAGTTTACATAGAGTACCATCTCTGGTAGTGTGTAGCCTGCGGTTTTCAAAACTTCAATTTCCCGGACATAGCTATGCAATTTGGCATTTTCATTGGAAAGGTTGCCAAAACTCACAAATCTCGTGAGATTAGTATATAAACGATAACCTCTAGGGCAAAATACCAGCATTGCTTGTCTTCCAATTTGTTCCCCTGTGGGTGTGGCATGACGGTATAGTCGCAAACACCTCTCCCCAGCTACCAGTGTCACTGCTGGATGTAGTCCCCTTGCCCATAATGCTTCTACACCTGCACCTGCGTTATTCTGTCCAAGTTGGCTCGGCTGCTGTGAGTACCTCTGTCATCCCTTGGCTGGATTTTTGCCCTATTTGGCGATATCGCTCTAACTCGCTTGGCATCAGTATCCGCTTTCGGTTTTGTAAAGATGCTGGTAATGCTTGCACCTTCAAAACAGGTCTATCACGGAGAACCTTTCCGCCATCTGTAACGTCAGGGACAAAAGTCTCACGCTCGATACCCTCAGCCCAAGGACTGATGTGTAGATGTGTAATTGAAAATTTCGTGGTAATTCTTCATCTTTAAGGCGTTGCGCTTCAATTTCATCAGTTACTTGGGCAGTTACTAATACTTCTGCTACGCCAGTTTCGGCAGTTACTAAGACAGTATGAGAAGCGCCCGCAGTTGCCCAACTAAACCAATCTGTACCACGTAGACGTATAGCCTGTACCCCATTTTCAGTGAGGGTGTATCTCATTAGTTCCAACTTCGCGGAGACTTCTTCGTTCAGAGGGGATAAACACAGATAGTTAGCGGGAATTGAACAAAAATTAACAGTAAAAAGGAGTATAATCCAACTTTGGTATAGCTTTCACGTTAAAAGAAGGTGACGAAAGAAACCACTACCGCAGCAATGGCACCATGGTTTAAAAGATGGTGTCATTTGATGATCTATTTACTCATCAAGGGGAAAGAAGAGAGTTTAGACCTTATTTAGGGGGATGATTGGGTGAAAGTGAGAGAAAAAACCTATTTGAAATGGTAGAGAATACCCTAGGGGTGACCTACCACCGATTACACCACCTTTGAACTGAAGCACCTTGGTCCAGTTCCCAAGTCAATGAGCGTCGGTTAGAGATTATGAACAAGTATAGTCAGAGGAGAATCACCAGAGGATTTAGCTTAATAATTGATGATTCTGTCCATAGAAAAAGCGGGAATTTTAGGGATGGAGTAGGAAGACAATATATTGGAGAAATTGGGACAAGGGATACTGGAATAGTAGTAGTAACAACATATCTATATGATGGCAGTAAAAGCTTACCATTAGACATATAATTATATAACTACGGTGATTCCTTACCCAAAGGGAAACAAGAGCCTCTATTTGAGAAGAAAGAAGAAACCTGAGTTAGGAATTAAATTAATAGATCTGACCTTAAGCCGTGGTTATCAACCAGGAATAGTAATTATAGATCCTGGATATAGCCATAATACATCTTTCTTATTAAAGATAGAAAACCGGAATTTAAAGTAGTTAGGAGGATTAGCTAAAAATCCCAAAGTCCTTAGCAGTGACTAAGAGGATAGTCCACCAATAATTAGGTTAGATAAATTATCACACAGTTTACCCCAATAGGCTTTTACAGAGATTCAACTGCAGTTAGATAAACCCAGAAGATTATGGGTAGTAACTAAAGAAGTAGAAATATCAGCCTTAACTGGAAAGGGTAATATTGCTGTCGTCATCAACACTTCTACTTTCTGTCAAGCAACTGATATTGACTACTTTATGCCCAATATTTCTTCATCAATTATCACACCCCAATGGATAGTTGATAGATATTCTCAAAGAAATTGGCTAGAGGTTTTTACAGGGAAGCCAAGGGATGGTTAGGACTTAAAGAATATCAAGTTGGAGATAACAGCAGTTGACTGCGCCATTTTATTTTGGTTTTTTGTGCCTACACTTTTATTCTTTGCCATCAGTGGACTGGAGGATTAAGACCAAGGTGGGCTAAGAAACCTTTGAATACTTTTACTGCAGCTTTAGAAGGGTTGAGAACAGCTATATCTTTTCTATTTATTGATTGGTTCAACTTGAAGCCGGACGTGTTTCCTTCTTATCAAGCCAGTTTAGGCTACATTTGGGTTTTATTTTTGTTTAAGTCCCGTTAGAGATAATTATCAAGTTCCTCTGTGTCTCTCTGCGTCTGTCTGAGTTTGTGAACTAGGGTTTCAGATATCACGCTGATAAATTTTGTCCCAATTTCTTAGTTATTTAAGCCAGGAAGTTGAGAGGGCGACAAGCAAGGTGAAACCATCACAGGACAAAGATTTTACGTGATAGGCCCCCTTGAAAAAATTGATAAAAAAACGGTGCTTATTGACAATTAACTGTGTAGTTATGAGGCAGCTATGTCAGCATAAACCTTGAAGATACGAAGAGAATGGTCTTGTTAATGGAACAACTCATCAGTTCTATTAGCAATAGGTGGACATTTTATCAGTAGGGTCTAAAGGGTATAACTCTTATACAGAAAGCTCTTGAGGTTCTTTTAACTCTTTTACTTACACCTTATTCACTTTTTAAACCCCGAGCCTCTTGATTTATCTAGGTTTTTCGTGTATATGGTTCAACGCCACGCTACGCTATCAGCAAGCCCTAATTATGCTGAAACTGACATTTTTAGATTCACACTCACTGCTTGCAACTCTTTGGCTTTCTCTTCTGGTAAAGTATCATTGGTAAACATCCCGGCCGCGAGTTCTGTTCCTGCCAAATACTTCAAGCGATCACTCGTGCGGTATGGTGGATAAAACTGAGGGTGTAAATGTGGCTCTGGATGCGGTAAACTATCTGTTGGTGCTTGAAACCAAGCCATTAAATAAGGGAAAGGACAATTCCACAGGCCGTCATATTTGAATGTGACGGTTTTTAAAGCTTTGGCAAGTCCCCAGCGTTGTTCTTAGCTTAAATCTGAGAAAGTCGCAACAGTTTGTTTGCTACCCAAACTTCATAGGGGTAACGCGTATAGACGGCAACGAAAGCGATCGCATCCGCATCTTCATAAATTATCCGTTGGTTATAAGGAATTTCTTTTTGAATCAAATCCGCTAACAACCCGCGTTTATGTTCGTGATAATACCGCTGCTGTTGTTCTAACATTCGGGCTGGGATTGGTGGAACAAAGGGGTAAGAGTAAATTTGTCCATGAGGATGGTGTAAAGTCACACCTACTTCTACACCTTTATTTTCATACGGTAGCACATATTGAATTTGGGTATTTTCACTCAAAACTTCAGTGCAAGCACCCCAAACTTGTAATAATAGATCCAAATGTTCCAATGTCAAGGATAACAGCGAAGCGCGGTCATCTTGAGTAAATACGAGCACCTCACACGCCCCATTTGCAGGTACAGTTTCCACAATGCAATCAGGGGCTTGGAATGTATCCGTAAATTATGTGTAACGGAAGCCACTGAACAGCTCAATATTATTAACAGTTTCGAGGAGACCAGCGTACTTCATTTCTAGCTCGGAGATATTCCAGCAACGCTGATATCCCCAAGCTTTGTGGGCTTCAGGCTGAGTAGCAGGTGCATAAGCAATACCACCAAACTCTGTCAGGATAATAGATTGTCCCTGGTGTGGAAAATTGTCCAGGGTGAGGATACGTCCACCAGGACGCTTGCGCTCAAACAAATCTGATAATTTCACTTCTGGTCCATAGCGATGAACCAATTGTTGGAGTTGGGTGTCGTAGTGATGAATAGCGAGAAGGTCTGTATCGCTACTTTCCCAGCCATCATTACCAATTAACGAACGAGAAGGCTCAAGGGTTTTGGTCAAAAAATACATTGCCAAAACATAATTGCGGTGAGCAGCAGTTTCAACTAAATTTGGGACTCCCCAAGATTCATTAAGGGGAACTCAGGCGACAATACATGGATGATTAATATCACGGTTGATTACCTCAGTCCACTTATGGGTCATAGGTTATACGGCTTTACCCATAAAGCCGTAGGCACTGGGCATCTCTTCCCATACTAACAAGCCTAAGATATCTGCCCAATATAAAAATCTGGAGTCTTCAATTTTTTGGTGTTTGCGAACTCCGTTGAAACCCATTGCTTTAACGAGTTCCACATCACGCTGCAAAGCATCAGCATCAGATGCTGTCATCAGGGACTCAGGCCAATAACCTTGGTCAATAACCAACCGTAAATAATAAGGATGACCATTAAGCATAAAGCTATCGCGCTGAATATTCACCGTCCGCAATGCAGTATAGGATTTAACTGTATCCAGCACTTGGTTATTCCAATTGAATTTCCGCATCAATCAAAGTTGGTCTTTCTGGACTCCAGAGTAATTCATTGCGGTAATCATCAATACCAGGAGCAGCCAAGGCAATGCGACGGCTAACTTCCCCATCGAACACTTCATAGGTATCATTAGCTAAGAACTTACCGCCAACGCTCAGTTTCACTTTCATTTGAATGCCGAATGAATGCCGGAAACGGGTACATCCCCTGCCAGCGCCGCACAATAGCCGATTTCCCAACGCTCGAAATCAGGAATCCAGCGAATATGATCTATATGAGTTGTACTTACACGCTCAACCCAGACTGTCTACCAAATACCAGTGGTGCACGGATACCAAATACTGTGGGGTTCTAACTGCCAATCTTACTACCCGGTTTGGCTAGTTCGTGAGGATCATCTTACACCCACACTGTCACCTTGGGTGTGCCAGTTTAATTTAAAACATGGGTTATATCAATGCTAAAGGGAGTATGACCGCCTTCATGTTCAGCCATATATTGGTCGTTCACCTAAACCCACACCCGATAATCTACAGCCCCAAAATGCAGCAGTAATCTCCCTTCTCCGGCTGGTGTGTCAAATTCTCCCTCATACCAACAATTAGGATGAAAACCTGTATTACCAATCCCAGTTTTCATAGATTCACGAGCGAAGGGGACTTCTATATGATGAGTCCATTGGCTAAGGTCGCCGGGTTGAGTGCAATTACCTTAATTGTCATAAGCGAATTTCCATTGACCGTCTCTATTTTGCCAATGTAAGCGTTGCAGATACGCACGTGGATATGGTGGATCTTGGAAACTAAAAATTTGCTTATTATCACTTTCAGAGCTGAATTTAACCTCAAAATTCTCAATAGCTAACGCTTTCATCTAAAAAATCTTCCCTAGCTACAACAGAAAAATTTTTTCCGTATTTTTGGTTGAAAAAAACCTAGTTTAAGACTTGAGAAAGCAAAGTGGAATAGCTTCCATCACCTTTAGTGCTGGCGGCATTTTATTATTTGTCAACTCCTAGCTCGTGACATTATGATAGAAATACATAAAATATTTCTCCAGTCCTATAAAAATTATAAATAAGATTTTGGCTAATAATAACAGGTGTGTCTAAAGTATAGGTATTAGTATATCTGCATATAATTACATAATAGAAAAGTTCGAAAATTTAGAAAGGAGTATGTGTCTGGCTTTCCATAGTGTTAAGATGAGGAAAGAGCCAAGGAAAGAATCAGGGTTGGGAATAGTTACGGATAGTTCCTATCCATGAAGATGTTGATAACAAATTCATAACTGACCTCATATCCATAACATTTATGAAATAGGCAACACTCATGAACCAATTCCTAGTGTGACTAAACCACCAATATTTAGTAAGAATTACTTGTGAGTAAATTGGGGAATTCAGGGGAAATTTTTGTTGAGGTACCCGGAATATTTTTACAAGTCTAATGACCTGTTCAACAAGAATACCCTCGGTGCAAAACTCCTTGTTTCCTGCCTTTTGTTCTGAGTTGTCATAGCATAATCGCTATCATGTTTTTCTACCTGTTCAACGAGACTAGCAGGGAAAAGATTTCGCAATATCTCTAGCCAGTAATAAAATGTGTCCTTTGCTTCCGCTTTAGATATACCGAAATGGAAACCTAAAACCTCAAATGTTGGTATTTTCCCCAAGTAGAACAAGAATAGACATACCTGTTCTTTTATCTCTATTTTCCCTTTCCCCCCTCCTCCTTTCTGATTTATACCTATCTTCTTACTTTCTATGTCACCTTAAAGTTTTTTAGGCTGTATTTCACCTTGGGCTAACAAGTCTTGAAACTGATGGTTAGTTATTCCCAGTATTTGTTTTCTACGATGTGGATATTCTTGAATATAGTTATTTAGTGGATTTTTCCTTTTGGAACACCCTCAAAATTCCCTTCTACCATTTTTTTCACATCAAGTTAATTTTCCTGATAGGTCTATTCTAGCAAATAAGAATTCTCCAAAAACTAACGTAATACTTATTTTGAACTAGCTATTGCGAGTAAAGTAGCTAAAAATAATCTGTAAAGATTCAGCTATCAGCAATCAGCCAATAACAGCAAGAGCAAAGATTTAGAAGTATCTAGGTAAACAGTAGAGTAAGCACCCAAGATAAAGTACTGTTGATAACTCTCCAAAGAGAAATATATTACATTAGCTTAGAGAAGTGACAATAACTAGATTCCAGGATAACTTTTCCAGTTATCAGCCCCCCTTGAATTATGTGGATAGGGTTTTTAATTCTGACTTTCCTGAAGAGTAACAAGAACTCAAACAGTGAAAAAAAAGTTTCTCATCATAGCACTGGCTTTATTACCGTTTTATAATGGTTGTTTTCTCTGCTAATATCCAGGGTGCTGAAAAAATCAATGAACTCTATGTTTTTGGCGACAGCCTTTCACATATAGGTAACGTATTCCCAGCTACTGGTGGAAATTATCCCTCTAGTGCTCCCTATTTTCAAGGACATTATTCTAATGGTCTGGTTTGGGTAGATATCTTGCTTCTCAGTTAGCGATAAGTCCTTAGCAAAACACCAATTTTGCCTATGGTGGTGCAACTATGGGTAGCAGTAATATTCAGGCAGTAGCAAACTTATTGACACAAGTTGATAGCTTTATAAAAGCCCATCATCAGGTTAATCCACAGGCACTTTATGTCCTATGGGCTCGTGCTAATAATTATCTCTATGGTGCGACTAATAATACATTCCAAATTGGAAATTTATTGAGGGCTATCTAATCTCTCTCAAAAGCGGGCGCTCAGGAAATTATGATTCCTAATTTACCAGATTTAGGGAATCTTCGAGCTAAACGCAATATTGTAAATTCAACTACTCTAACTTCTGTTAATAACGCACATAATCTAAGCTTGGTTAAAGAGACTAATATACTTCAATGTAAGCCGATTTCGGATACTAGAATGGTTCAGTTTGGTGTTAATTTTCTTTACCAAGAATCCACTAAAAAGCCAGCCAAATTTGGTCTTACTAATGTAACCAATACTTACCTAAGTAACCTGGTTATCTGTGATAATCCTAAAAAATTTTTGTTTTGGCATGGTATTCATCCAACTACTGCTGCTCATGAAATTTTCGCTAAAGCCGCTTTAAAAACCCTGAATATCCGCGAATCTCATTCCTCTCAATCGTAATTCACTGAAACTAGGGGATCCAGTTTTCCTGTGCCCTACATATTTCTTAGTCTCTAATATTTAGAGTCTATAGGACTAGTATTTGATTTATGAAAATGCTCCGTACATCTGGAGAGACGGAAAATCAAAGGTAGTGTTTTGAATGAACCACTCAAACATCCACTTAAGATGAGAAAATGTTGGGATTAAAGCACAAAAACGTCGCAGCCAAGTTTTCCCTTGCAACCAAACATCTTCTATGGGGTTTTGAGAGGGATAGTTAGGAGCAAAGCGGACACAATAAATTTTCTATTGCTCTAAGGGTAAACCTTGGTTAATAGATGCTAAAAAATTTTGAATTTCTTTTGAACGATGATAACTAGCTCCATCCCAAAAAATAAGTAATTGTTGGTTAGGTGACTCTTCTAGTAAATAGCTGAGATGATCAATAGTATTTTTTGAGTTAGCTGTATCATAGGTTCTCAACAATAAATTTTTACCTAAATAGTCAACTGCTCCATAATGAGTTTGTTCATCTCGTTTGTTACTAATACTAATTGGAATGCTTATTTCTTGGTCAGTTCTACCCCAAACATATCCAATGCTATCTCCCCAAAGTAAATGACACTCATCTAATAGCAAAACTCTCAATAGCGCAGCTTCTATATCTTCTCGGCGGCTCGCCAACAATGATGAAATCTCTTTTTTTTTGCGGCAACTGCTTCTTCATTAGCTTTTGGATTTGCTGAAGATGTTTTCTCCCAACTAATTCCTGCCGCATCAAACAAATCGTAATAACTACGTTTTGATTCATAAAGTACATCATGTTCAAAAGCCAATTTATACTCAACTTCGGCAAGCTCCCAACATTCCTTCCTTTGTAACTAAGCCAGTACTTCTTCTCTTTGTTGAGTATTCAAGTGGCTTTTTCTCCCTTTGTGTTTCAGGCGCAGTCCTAAAATTCCATCTTTCTCATAGGCTTGTTTCCATGTTGTTATTGAACCAACTGAAACATCTAAAATTGTTTGAATTTCCTCATACTTGTAGCTTTGATAAACCAGCTTCACTGCCAATGCTTTTCTTACTTCCCTTGCATCTAGACGCTGATCTATAAATTCTTGTAGTTCTGCAATTTTAGATTGTAACTCCTGCTTGCTGATTATTAGCTATTAGACAAGAGACTTTCTCGGTATTACCTCTTATTCTTTTTCAAAAATTAAATATGATTTCTATATGAGCCATTAAATCTATAAATAAAGAGTTTTCCCCTGTTTAAACTAATAAATCCTAAATTTATTGATTGAATGGAGATAAATACTTGAATTTGCATCACTATGTTTGGTGCAAAATATAGAATTGCGTTAATTCATAAGAATCAACTTTTTTACCTAGTGAAGAGGGATTAAGAAAAATTGGCCTAGGTGAAATTGCTATGGAATGTTTTTATATGCAGCCCGGAGATGTAATGATGCGATCGGCTTTACCACAGCATTGGGGTTAAACGAATCGAACAAACCAGTCCGGACTGATGATAGTTATGGGCTATGTTATGCACTCGTTACATACATCAAAGGTAGATTTAACCCTGCAAAGAGATTATTACGAAAGCCTACCCGAAGAGTTACAAAAAATGTTGGGATGTTAGGTTCTAGAACAACTACCACAGGAAAAAGCTAAAACTTACATAAATTTCAAGTATTAGTTATTGGTCATTAGTAACTAATAGCTAATGATGAGGCTACTGATCAAGAATTGTTGACTATTGAGTGAAAAAAATAAGGCTAGAAGCCCCTTAATTGATGGGTGGGGTGATGAATTTTGAATTCTCTGAAGGGATTGACTATGAAATACACTAATCCAGTCTACAAAGGTTATTTTGCCGATCCTTTTGTTTGGTAGCCAGCATCTGGGAGTATATTATGGAATTGGAACGGGTGCAGCAGAGGCAGCAGGAACAGTAGACGAAATAGCCACTCCTCTAGATTTTGACCCCAACAAACTGCAAGTTTTTCCTCTGTTACGCTCCTTCTACTTCGTGAATTGGCATTATGTTGGTAACGCACCACCGCGACCAGATCCCACCTTGGGAAATAATTTTTGGGCTACCGAAGTTGCTTACTCGGACGGTAAGTTTTACCTATCCTACTCTGTAGGACATGAAGACAAGAATCATCAGTTGCGTATAGCCCAAAGCGATACTCCAATTGGTCCTTATGAAGATATTGGTGAACCAGTTACAGACTTGAACACCTGCGCTTTTGCGAGCGACCCCCACCCATTCCGTAATGACAATGGACAATGGTATTTGTTTTACGCCCGTCATCTCCTAGATATAGAGGGTGGTGTAGGTGTGGGAACAGCACTTGTTGTAGACCTACTCCAAAACATGACAAAGCTCGCTGGTCTTGAGAGAGTTTTCTTGGGTGCGCGTTGTCATTGGCAGGGGGTTCTAGCTAACCGCTTGATGTATGGTAAAGTTTTTGATTGGCATACGTTAGAAGGTCCCTGTGTCCGCAAACACCAAGGACGCTACTATTGCTTCTATAGCGGTGGGTGCTGGCAAACTGAAAACTACGGTGTAGATTATGGAGTTGCGGATAGTATCATGTGTCCTTATTATGATGGAGGTAAGGAAGCAGGTCCACGGGTGCTAAAGTCTGTTTGTGGTTATGTTGAAGGCCCAGGCCACAACTCAATCGTTTTTAGTCCATATGGTAAAACTGAGTATATAGCCTATCATGCCTGGACAACAGAGGTAGGGCACATCTGCTTAGATAAGCTCCTTTGTACAGTAGATGGTCCGCGTTGTGAGGGTCCGACTTGGACAAAACAGACTATTGATGTGAACAAGTCCTATCAGAAGATAGAAAACTTACAAGAAACTAAAAGCTAGTGTTATGGAATCACCTGTTGAAAAGGCACAAATCCATGACATCCAAAACCCCTCCAGACAATCGGCAAGACGAAGGTAAATATAATCCTGAAGATAATCCTGGTACGGAAACGACCGTACCAACTACGGAAGAGGGTGATACTCCGCTCGATGAAAGATATCGCATGACTGGTCAAGAATCAGGTACAGATGTTCGTCCGGGTGCTGAACCTGAAGTAGCTGGAGGTGCTGTTACTAGGCCTGGTCTTCCCAATCAAGGAACAGAATCTCGTTGACACACTCAGGTCTAGATATACTGAGTTTCCAGCATAGTGGGAAGTCTTATGTACGAAGAGAAGGCAGGGGAGTGGTAACGCTCCCCTAATAGTCTCAATCAGGGTTTCCAGGATTTAAGCATAAACAGGATTTTTATTGTTTGAATTTTGTACCTCATTTACTTGCAATATGCACTATATTCCATTTTATCTAAAATTCTGACTCCTGACTCCTGCTATATTTGGCATTCATCGTAATACCAAGAAAGAGCATCTTCCAGACCAGGCATTAACTCACCTCGACTACTACCAAGAACGCTATAAGTTGGACCAGGAGCAATAAAACCAAGTTGCTGCGTAGGTAAAGCAATTAAATTTTCCACACTCACACCTGCTGTTTTTGCTGCCACCCTTGCCAAGTTTACCCAAGAGATTTCACCATTTATTAGCTAAATGCCACAACCCAGTTTCACCGTCTATTAATAGATCAAGACTAGCATTAACTAAATCAGGTACATAAGTAGGGGAAACAATAATATCTTGTGCTGCTAGAAATTCCTCTCGTGCACTGAGTTGACCCAGGGCAATAGTTACAAAGTTGTACTCATCCCAAGGACTAAAAAAGGCACTGGTGTGAATTACCAACGATGTAGGACAAGCCTGTAATACCCGCTTTTCTGCCAAAGCTTTACTACATCCATAGACATTTAAAGGAGAAATGGCATCAGTTTCTATATAAGGTTGAGTGACAGGACCATTAAATAAATACTAAATCTAAAGAAAAAGTCACCAACTGTAAATTATGTTGAGCGTAAAAGGTAGCTAATATTTACGTGCTAACTGTATTTACAGGTAGATGGCTTCCTGTTCGCGCTCTGCATCATCCACCCGCAAATATCCCACACCATTGATAACAGCCCAAGGTTGTAACTCAGTCAGCACTATATCAACAGTCACAGGATGGGCAATGTTCATCTCTTGCCGTGTGAGTAGATGGTAGGGAATTCCTCGGACTTCACACAACCGATCAAAAGCCTTTCCCAGTGTGCCTCTAGCACCAATAATGACTAGGGGACGATGGGAAGTAGAGGAGAGTATAGATTCTTCTGTCCATTTCTCATCTAGTCCGCAACTCACTGGTGGGTAAACTAAATGCTCTGGACGATGCCACCAACTAGGTATATCAAGCACTGGGTGATTTGGATTGTATCCTGCGGCTAAATCACATATCATTTTAGCGATCGCTGTTTCTCTGGGTTGAGAAGAACGCAAATCAAATACACTAGACTCGTAGTTACCCACCCAAGGAGTTACCAAACTATTCCAATCATAAGTACCCAAAAGCGCCCAAACTGTAATAGCACGGATATCTACACCCTGTTCTCTTAATTCCTGCGCCCCCTTCCACACCTGATAAAAGCAGCGCAATTACTCCTCACGGGTACAGTTGAGGTGAACTTCAGTCACAGCGAAGGCAATTTTATACCATTCCCATGTCTCTTGCAGTAAGGTAGGTGGACCTGGCTGGTGCACCCTCACCACAAACTCGCACCGCCTCTATATCTGCATAGTGATCCTGTCCATTACGACCATGAGTCCAAGTGGGATATTTTTCTAAATGGTCATCCAAAAAGCGATCACTCGTTATGTAGTGATTAATTCCAATAATGTCCGGTGGGCAGGGATGTTGTCAAAAAACTCAAATTCACTTTCACTAATCCCGCAATAGCGCAGATAACCCCAGATATGATGATTTGGGCTAACTCGACCGCATAATAAATCAAAAGTCAACCACCGACGCTCATTTTCAAACTCTGCTTGATAAGCTAACTTTGCTCTACTGTAGACCTTACCCAAATCTTCTGTTTGCACGAGTTCGGCGTTAGGATTAACTTCTCGGATAGCCTGCATTGCCAAACACACACCCCGACATTCCCCCAACAAAGCCCGTCCAAAAGTTAACTGCTCCTGTCCGTGAGGATACCAGTGACCATACAGGGCACTAAATCGAGCCGTTGTTAAAGGTTCATTGACAGGTGTGTAATACGTTACCCAAGGATAGAGTTGTGCGATCGATCGCGCGGGCAACCTCAGCCAATTTCTCTGGAAATTCAGGGTCTACTAAACTGGTATAACGTGGGCCACTTCCGTGATGTAACAATCCCACAATCGGACGAATACCAAGTTCTTGTAATTTCCCCAACCGGACATCCGCCCAAGACCAATCACTATTTGTCAAACCATTGGGTGCGATTCTTTCCCACAATACAGGATAACGAATTGCCTGTATACCCAATTAATTGTGCAAATAATTCTAAATCCTCTAAGTGCGTTCCATGACCATTGGGTTATAACCCACATTCGGCACCATAAAGTGCCACAGAGAGAAATTATGGAGAGAAAAAATCCAAGGGAGCATAAAAATAAACATATGCAGTGAAGAAAGGCATTGGAGAAACAGTAAAGCACCAGAAATAGCATCAAAAGCTCTTCTCAATAAGGAGCAATAAGAAAGAACAGAGTTGTGCGATCGATCGCGCGGGCAACCTCAGCCAATTTCTCTGGAAATTCAGGGTCTACTAAACTGGTATAACGTGGGCCACTTCCGTGAGGCACCAATCCCACAATCGGACGAATACCAAGTTCTTGTAATTTCCCCAACCGGACATCCGCCCAAGACCAATCACTATTTGTCAAACCATTGGGTGCGATTCTTTCCCACAATACAGGATAACGAATTGCCTGTATACCCAATTAATTGTGCAAATAATTCTAAATCCTCTAAGTGCGTTCCATGACCATTGGGTTATAACCCACATTCGGCACCATAAAGTGCCACAGAGAGAAATTATGGAGAGAAAAAATCTAAGGGAGCATAAAAATAAACATATGCAGTGAAGAAAGGCATTGGAGAAACAGTAAAGCACCAGAAATAGCATCAAAAGCTCTTCTCAATAAGGAGCAATAAGAAAGAACACCGCCCAGGGGAGTCAACAGATAAATGAAGATATTCAAGAGATCAATCATAACTTAGACTAATAGATTGAAGTAAAAAAAGAAATTATGGACATAGTAAAATAGAGATATAAATCAAAGACATTAGCTTATTTTCTGATAAGAATTAAATTAATAGAGAGGAAAAATAGGTAAGTAATTCATAGTAGCGAAAACAATACTCTGATAAAAGATCCACAATGAAATCTCTCTATTGAGTCCAGTAACACATGTGTTTCTCTTGGTTAACTGTAACTAAATGAATAGACTGAAAGCATGGAGAAATCCAGCGTAAAGTGGGGCGGTCAGTTGGTTTGCCAAATTGATTTTTTAAGGTTGATTTAGACTCTCTCGAAGCCGCTCTAATTTGTCGTTGTGCTAAAGTGTAAACCAGCAGACATAAACCCATAATCATTCCCAGGGGCTCTATTCTCTCTGGACTTTTTAGGAAAATACTGCCTGCAAAAAATAATGGGTCTTTGAGAAAAGTAAACCCTCTCTGGCAAGACTGTTGAGCTTTATATTGAGCTTTATATTCACTCAAGATGGAGTCATGGGTAAGTTCATTAGAACTCAAAAGCTTTGTAGCAATAATAAAAGGCCCTGCCCTCAGAAATTCTGTATTAATTTTACTTTCATTCTGGGAGACTGTAGCTGATATTTCAGAGGATATCTCTCCTGAACTATCTTTTTTCTTAGATTTGATTTGAGTAACTTTACTCTGGTTAATTTGGTGATATTTGAATTGTTTGAATAGTTTAGATAACCCCTTGATAGCATCAGCTTCACAAGCAAATTTTTCTGGTGATAACTTTTTCAAATCTTGCACAGCTTTTGATTCTGCCTTGGTAATTTTTTGTGAGAGTTTACCCAGGTCTGATTCTCTTCTTTCTTGACTTTGCACTACTAACCATCTTTGTTCTATTCCTGGATAATTTACTGTTTCTGAAGCTAGTTTATATCCGGGTAAGTTACTATCAACAAATTGTGGTTCTGGTAATGTTGATATTAATCATTGTGCTGATTTTACGCTTAATGGCACTGGACATAACCAGCTTAAATCTGACATCATTTTCAGATTCGATTCTGTATATAAGGCCCAGTCTGCTACTATGAGACTGTTAACTTTTAGTTAACTTTCAATCGTTCTTGGTACTCTACTGCTATTTTAGCGAAGCATGATGAATCTGCTTGGTTTCCCGATGCTAGTTTTAACAATATATATTGGTATGTCTCCATCTCCTGAACATATCATTTCTATTATAATGAACTGTTTTAACTCCGGTCTATGGTCACCAGAATCACCATAGGTGATGGTTATTCCTTTTGGTGATTTTACTGCTAATTCTTCTATTTCTTGATTATTTCCTACTTTTTGACTCTCAAATATTACTTCTGGTAAGCTGGTATTATATTGCCCATGTATGTGCATTTATGATAAGTCCAGATGCCCTGCTCATAGGGATACTCCAAGTGTTTGGGCTGCTTTTAAGGCGACAATAAAAAATATTCTATCCAATCCTTTTATAAATAGTTTATCCATGACTCTCCCCAGTTTATCATCCTTGAGATATTCTGGTGTTACTCCTGGTCCTATTAGATACTCACAGGGGATTGTTTCAAAATCTTGGGGAAACATATATAAGGGCTTTTATACAAATCCTAACCCGTTGATTATCATGGCTTTTACTACATGACCCGGACTTACTTTCTCTCCAACTTCAAGGATTATTTCTACTACTCCTATGGCGTCTATTATTCCTGCTACTATGCCTAAATGGTCTAGGTTTTGAATTTCCATTTTTTGAAGCTTTGATTTCACAACAGAATTATCCACAACTCCTGTTGTGATTAAATCATTTCTTCTTCTGTTCTAATTTAATTTTTAAATCATTAAATTTTCTTTTCTTTTATCTTCTTTACAAAACTTTATTCTCTCACTCTATTACCATTTTAATAATACTTATTCTTATTAAACCTTTTCTTCCTTGCAGGGGCTTTAGTTCCTGTGTACTACTATTTGTGACAGTGAGGGTACAGTTAGGGTGCGGAAGGTGGGTTCTAACTGATCAAAATACTGCTCACCCACTCGATTCACAGTAAACTCCACACCACGCCATATTTGTCAAGAAAGTTCTGATTGCTCAGTTTTGAGTTTCGAGTCGAAAATAGAAGTCATAATTTGCAACTTAAAACGATGTTTTCTGTCGAAAAACAGCTAAACAGGAGAATGCAGAGACGTTATACATTTGTATCTACTTAGGTTAAAAACGTTGTCCCACAGCCATTTGACCCCTCTTGAATAGCTATGGTGTACACACAAAAGACTTTGGACTTCTGTATACACCTTAGATTGAGGGGAGATTTTGGTTTAGTAAAAGCGGGGTGGGGTTATTCATGACTCCATAAAAATGTAAAGTTCCTCAAAACTCAAGCCTTGATAGCAATTTATTTATACACAGAAAAAGCCTGATCTACACATTGATCCATGTTGTAGTACTTATATGTCGCCAGCCGTCCTACAAAGTGGCTCCCCGCTCTGGTATCTACCAAAGCCTTGTCTTGCTTGTAAATTTCCTGATTTGCTGGACGTGGTACAGGGTAATAAGGATCTCCTTCAGCTTTCGGAAATTCGTAAACGATGTTAGTTTTAGAGTGTTCCTGACCAGTTAAGTATTTAAACTCTGTCATCGGTGTATACAAGTGTTCATTGGGATAGTTGATAACTGGTGCAGGTTGAAAGACTTGGGTATTATGGGTTTCATACTCGAAATCAAGGGAGTGATAGGGTAACTTAGCATAGCGGTAATCAAAGAACTCATCCACTGACCCTGTATAAACCATTTCTCGACAAGGTATAGCTTTTTGAATTTCCAGATAATCAGTGTTAAGCATCACCTTAATATTGGGGTGATTTAACATATTCTCAAATAACCGTGTAAAACCATGCAGTGGCATGGGTTGGTAAGTATCAGTAAAATAGCGAGCATCGCGGTTGTTGCGAGTAGGGATTCGGGCAATTACTGATTTATCAAGTTCCGATGGGTCGAGTCCGCATTGCTTGCGAGTGTCACCCCGGAAAAACTTTTCATATAATACTCGTCCAACTTTGCTGACAACCACATCTTCTGAGGTGTAAATATATTTTTTTGGTTCAGCAAGTGCTTTGAAAAAATCTTCGACCTCAAAAGAATTAAGATCCATGCCATAGAGTTTGTTAATAGTGTCAAGGTTAATAGGTATGGAGACTAATTGATCATCTACACTAGCAAGGACACGATGTTCGTAAGAACCCCACCGAGTAAAACGCGAGAGGTATTCAAAGATTTCGCAAGAGTTGGTATTAAAAATGTGGAGTCCGTATTTGTGGACGAGAATACCATGCTCATTGTAATGATCATAGGCGTTACCACTGATGTGATTGCGCTTGTCTACAATCAGCACTTTCTTACCAGACTGAGTTGCTAACCGTTCAGCAATAACACTAGCAGAAAAGCCAGCACGAATAATTAGGTAATCAAAAACAAAATCTCTAGTAGTCAACCAAGGCAATGTTGCTGGGTAAGCCCCTCTAATTGATAAACTAGTCAAAAAAGGGGTTGACCATGGCAAAAAAGTATGTTGTAGATTTAAGCGAAGAGGAAATTTTACAACTGCAAGCAATCCTCAAAAAAGGAAAGCACAAAGCAAGAAGTATAACCCGTGCAAACATTCTTTGAATGGCATCTGAGGGAGAAACGGACACGGCGCTGCCGCAGTTCGAGTTCATGTTGCCACGGTGGAAAGGACAAGAGAAAAGTTTGTGATTGGTGGATTAGAGTTTGCTTTAAAGGATGGGGAAAATCCACCAAAACCCAAAAAATTAGATGAAAAACAAGAAGCATTTTTGATTGCGACTGCTTGTTCTAATCCGCCAGAAGGAAGAGTGTGTTGGACAATGCAATTATTAGCGGAGCATTTAGTGAAGGTTGGTATTATAGATTGAATTTCAGACGAAACAATACACCAAACTCTAAAAAAAATGACATTAAACCGTGGTTAAAAGAACAGTGGTGTATTCCCGAAGTTAACCCAGAGTATGTGTTCAGAATGGAAGATGTTTTGGATTTGTACAATGAGCTATATGATCCGAAAAAACCTACACTCTGTGTAGATGAACGCCCATATCAATTAGTAGAAGAAGTAAGACTTCCTTTGCCACCAGAACCATATCAGCCTGAAGGTTATGATTGTGAGTATAAACGCAATGGTGTTGTAAATTTATTTGGCTTTTTTGAACCAATAGCCGGGTGGAGGCATATTGAAGTTACACAACGTCGGACAAAAGCTGATTTTGCTAAACAATTAAAAGATTTAGTAGATGTTTATTACCCCTAAGCTGATGTGATACCTTTACTTGTTGATAACCTAAACATTCATACTCCAAGTGTTTTATATGAAGTTTTCCCTCCACAAGAAGCACGCCGCATTATTCGGAAATTAGAGTTTCACTATACTCCTAAACACGCTTCCTGGTTGAATCAAGTAGAAATTGAATTATCAATTTTATCTCGCCAATGCTTAGAACGACGTATTCCTAATGTAGAAATATTATCTTCTGAAATTGCTACTTGGGAGTCACAGCGTAATCAACAAAAACCCAGTGTTTATTGGGGTTTTAAAACCAAGGATGCACGTCAAAAAATGCAGCGTTTATATCCGAGCATTTAACCCAGCAAAATTGCCTTGGCAGACTACTAGTAATGATATTGGGTGCTTGTTGTCCAGTAATGGCAGCAAGATTATTTTTCTCCTCTCCATCACGGGTAGCTATAGCAGAGTCTATAAACTTCATTATTGAAGCCCAAGTCCGATCCCACGAAATTTGTTCTAAAAAGGCATCTACTCGACTCAACCACCCTGATGCTTTTGTATCCTGTTGCATTGCTTGTTCCGCTGCGGTGACGAAATCAGAAACCGTGTCTGCAATGCGTACTAATTTTGACTCTCCATAGGGATGCACCACATCCCGAATACTGGTAGATAAAACAGGTTTGCCAGCTGCAAGATACTCAGGAGTTTTAGTTGGGCTAATAAAGCGCGTTGCTTGATTGCGGGCAAATGGTAACATTGCCAAATCCTATCCTGCCAAATATTCAGGTAGCTGTTGATAGGTTTGAGCACCGAGATAATGGATATTCTCGGACTGTGGTAGGATGGCTGGATCAATTTTGACAACTGGGCCAACTATGACTAAATGCTAGTCAGGACGTGCATTGGCAATACCTTGCAGCAGTTTAATATCCATCCGTTCATCAATTACACCAAAGAAACCCAGACGGGGATGGGGAATATCTGCTTCATCTGCTGGTTCTGACCTCTCCCCTAACCCCTCTCCTGCAAGGAGAGGGGAACTGGAACTTTTCTCCTTCTTCCCTGGAAGGGAAGGGGGTTGGAGGGTTAGGTTTCTTGCTTGTCCAAAGTGGGCTATATCTACACTGCTGGGAAACGCATAGAGATTTGGGTGCTGGTTAACTTGACTTTCGTAAAGGCTTTGTCCCCCTGTAAATACTAAGTCTGCACGGCGAAATAGTTCAGCTTCGTAATTATTTAAAGTTAGTGGCGCTCCGTGAAATCCAGATAACTCATCCATGCAATCATATTATTACAGCCTGGGGTTGTAATATATGATTGCCATTGGTGTGTAGTACCAACAAATATACTTGCGGATGTTATACTCTGTAAAAAAACCATCAATCAGAATTTGTAAATTTGCGTTGACAGATTCCTCACTTAAACCTTCTGGTAGATAGGGAATAACAATAACCACCCCACTGGTATCTCGGCTAATATCCAACCTTCGCAAATCTTCCTGGTTAAAATTAATTGGTTCTTCAATAAAAAAGACCCGCTTTCCTTGAGCACAGCGACTAAGAAGATGTTGAGGTCTTTGATAAACAAAATGCCAACGGAAATGAGATAGACAGACAATATCAGCCGTATCTGTTAATGCTCCTTTTGGTTGACGAGATTTATTTGATGAGGATAAATTTAATGATGATACACCTGCTGATTGCGATTTACCTAGATCAAGTTGCTTTGTATCACTCAACTTTGAAGACGCAATAGGACTAGGACCGTCATTTTTCTTTGATTGTTTTCGTTTGCTATATTATATATATTTTCATCTATTTACAAATAGGGCTAATAAATTGTTAATAAATAATTAGTGTTTACCTCCTTTGCCCTTATCATCATTTATTTTGATCTTTCACATTTAAAAGAATAATCAATAAATTCTAAATTTCAAACTTAGCTTTTCATTCCGTATAAATTACAATCTAAATCATAGGTGTAAAGTCTTCCTCTACCTAAGATGATAAATATATATAGGAATAGTATTTGATCTATGGAAGTGCTCCGTACATCTGGAGAGACGGAAAATCAAAGGTAGTGTTTTGAATGAACCACTCAAACATCCACTTAAGATGAGAAAATGTTGGGATTAAAGCACGAAAACGTCGCAGCCAAGTTTTCCCTTGCAACCAAACATCTTCTATGGGGTTTTGAGAGGGACAGTTAGGAGCAAAGCGGACGCAATAAATTTTCCATTGCTCTAAAGGTAAACCTTGGTTAATAGATGCTAAAGGATTTTGAATTTCTTTTGAACGATGATAACTAGCTCCATCCCAAAAAATAAGCAATTGTTGGTTAGGTGACTCTTCTAGTAAATAGCTGAGATAATCAATAGTATTTTTTGAGTTAGCTGTATCATAGGTTTTCAACAATAAATTTTTACCTAACTAGTCAACTGCTCCATAATAAGTTTGTTTATCTCGTTCGTTACTAATACTAATTGGAATGCTTATTTCTTGGTCAGTTCTACCCCAAACCTATCCAATGCTATCTCCCCAAAGTAAATGACACTCATCTAATAGCAAAACTCTCAATAGCGCAGCTTCTATATCTTCTCGGCGGCTCGCCAACAATGATGAAATCTCTTTTCTTTTGCGGCAACTGCTTCTTCATTAGCTTTTGAATTTGCTGAAGATGTTTTCTTCGAACTAATTCCTGCCGCATCAAACAAATCGTAATAACTACGTTTTGATTCATAAAGTACATCATATTCAAAAGCCAGTTTACACTCAAGTTCGCCAAGCTCCCAACATTCCTTCGTTTGTAACCAAGCCAGTACTTCTTCTCTTTGTTGAGTATTCAAGTGGCTTTTTCTCCCTTTGTGTTTTAGGCACAGTCCTAAAATTCCATCTTTCTCATAGGCTTGTTTCCATGTTGTTATTGAACCAACTGAAACATCTAAAATTGTTTGAATTTCCTCATACTTGTAGCTTTGATAAACCAGCTTCACTGCCAATGTTTTTCTTACTTCCCTTGCATCTGGACGCTCATCTATAAATTCTTGTAGTTCTGCAATTTTAGATTGTAGCTCCTGGTTGCTCATTGTTAGCTATTAGATAAGACAGTTTCTCAGTATTATCTCTTAGTCTTTTTCAAAAATCAAATATGATTTCTATAGATACTCATAAATATGCCTCCAGATTTATTCGGTTTCAATGAGTCCTCCTGGTGCTACTGCATTTACCCGCACTCCATACATGGCTGCTTCTCTGGCTAAGGATTTAGTTAAGCCTATTACCGCTGCTTTGGATGCTGCATAATTAGTTTGACCGAGCTTGCCTTGTTCACCGGAAATTGAGGAAATACAAACTACTGAACCAGAACGGCGATCGTACATGATGGCGCTCATCATTCCCGACGAACAGACCATATCCACCGCATAACCGTTTATGGTGTCAGGCATCCCAATTTTGAAAGCTGCTTGACGGGGTAATGAGTGTCCATGTCCGGCTCTGAGTACATTACCAAAAATATACAAGTCTAAAGCATCCCCCGAAGTTCCCGCCTTTTCTAAAGCTGTACCCATTGCGCTCGCTCTTGAAAGTTTCTTTTCTCAAATACCGATGTCCAAAACCAGGACCGGTACAACCAGGACAAGCTTCTAGTAACTGACCAGTAGCGCAGATGGAGTTTTCTGTGTAGGATGACAGATAGATTGTCTAATGGCGGGACTAGTTCGGAAGTGGTGGGAAGTATTGGGATAAGAGGGCTTTGGGGTTTTAGGTATTTTTGTTCATGCAGCCACCGTCGAACCCCAAAAACCAGGAATGAATAGATCAAGTCGAAGTTTTTCCCCACCCAGCCAGCCATTGTCAACTTATTTGGATTAGAACGCATCCTCAAATATAAAAAAGGAAGAATAAGCGATCACCGTTTAGAATTAATCAAACTCCAAAATTATATTCTTGAGATTCTTCCTTCTCTTTTACCTCCTCTAAGTCTTATTGATTCTTTCCCTTTAGAAATTCCCACTACATGTGCAGCACTTAAAGAAACAGAAGATAAATTAGATAGCTTAATTTGCGCTTACGTAGGTGCCTATTGATAGTTTTGGGAGATACAAAGCAACCTAGTTTTAGGCTATTTAACCACAGGTTATATTGTCATACCAGTAGTAAAAAACTAGACAAAGCCACCCAACGACTTTTTCAGACTACAGGGATCTGTGGATTTTATTGATGGGGAGATTGTGCCATAAAATTCCGATCAATACAGTCTTTCCAGCACCACCATAACTGATGAGATGGTAAGGGCAAAATGGCTCTATTAGCTAATACACGTCCGTCTCCTGTAACAATTAAGCTGAAATAAGCTGTTTGGGGTTTGTATGGTTTCAGAGATTCTCCTAAAATCATGCTTCGTAAATTCTCATACAGCGGGTTGCCTTTATGCACCGCAAATACACCAGCTTTCGGTAATTGATAATTAATCATCTTGGCAATATCACCTGCGGCAAAAATATGAGGATGCGTCACAGATTGCAAATTATCATTTACTAAAATAAAACCTTGGTCATCAGTACCAATTCCCGCAGCCTTCAACCAACTTCCTGCTGAAGCGTGTGTCACCCAAAACACTTGATCACAAGTTACCATTAAGCCAGATTCACATTTAATTGTCAGCCCCTTATTTATTAGCTTTACAACCTCACACACCCTTTCACCTAAATGCAATTTAACATCTTGATTACTTAAAATATCCCGCATAATTCGTCGCACTGATTGGTGATGACTTGGCATTAATTCTTTACTACTTTGAAATAAATAAATTTCCAATTTTCTCACACCGGCAAGTATTGATAATGCCAATTCCACATCACCACCACCAACAATGGCAATATTTAGAGCTTTTTGAGGATTCCTAACTGCATTTTCCTGTAATTGATACCAATGTTCTAAAAATTGCGCGACAGGTTTTGCAGCAATTGTATATTCTACTGCACCTGGTACAGACAACTTTGTAGGTGTACTGCTAATATTAATAGACAATATATCAAAATCTACCGTAGGTTGGTTAGCACAAAGCACTTTACGATTTTTTAAATCCAGTCCAATTACATGATCAAGACATAACTGAGCATGAGCAAAATTGCTTAAACTTTGCAAATCTATATCGCACTGTGAATAACTATAAAATCCTGCAATATGTCCGGGTAACATTCCTGAATATGGCGTATATATATCTGGTGTAATTAAAGCCAATCTGACTCCAGATAAAGGTTTATTACCAAAAAGTCTCAATACAAGGGCATGACTATGACCACCACCAATCAGCACTAGTTTTTTGAGCATTACATAATTTCGGATTATAAAGGACTTCCTGCATCAGCTTTGTAGTTTTTTATTTGTCACAATCATTATTCTTGCTGGCAACATCCCAATCAAATTAAAAACTACGGGACTAATTAAAAAACTCTTTGAATCTCTCGTTCCTTCGGGTTCTTTGCGTTCTTTACGTTCTTTACCTTCTTTACTGTTTGTTTCTTTCATGTCATGCCTTGGATACTTTGTAAAGTCAGATAAAAATCAACTTACACATTTGGGTTGTTTATCAATACGAAATTAATGTAATTAATTCATCCAGGTACTGAAACTTAAACACTAGCATAAATGACTAATAACTAGTTATAAATTACTGAGTCCCTACAATGAAAATGTTAAGGAACATCATTATTATTAATGATACTCCAATGATAAAAATCATTCTTTGCATGCTGGAAATTCAGGAGAGAATCAAACATAATCTACATAATAATTTGTATCAATCTTACTTAATGGAGGTTATCAAAAGACTGGAAAATTATCCAATAGAAACCAGTCTATCAGCAATTAAGGCTTTGGAGCATCTTGTTGAAGTTAATCCAGAATACCACTGGACAATTATAGATATGCTGACTAAGTTTGTGCGAAATACAACCACCAATCTATGCTCACAGGAAGTAACAGGTGATTCCTCGGCAAACATGCGAGCAGTAATTCAAGCAGCCATGACCGTAATAGTGAGAAGAGATACAAACAAAGATCCAGAAAATGAGCAGATTGACTTAAGTTATACAGACTTAAGGGGAATAAACTTACAAAATGCCAACCTAGAAAAAAGTAACCTTTATCAAGCGAATTTATCAAAGGTAAATCTTTCTGGTGCAAACCTAGAGTGTGCAATACTCAGTGCATCAAATCTCTCTGGTGCAAATCTCAATTTTGTCAATCTCTCTGGTGCAATACTCAGTGCAGCAAATCTCTCTGGTGCAAATCTTTCTGGTGCTAATTTACATCGAGCTAATCTATATTTAGCTAGTTTACACGATGCTATTTTGAATGATACCATGCTTGATGGAGCGAATTTAAGGGAAGCTAAGTTGAACTTTTAAGAAATAAGGTTGTAGGGTAATAAAAACAGTTACTTTGATTCGTAGCGAGTGGTTTACTGCCATTTTGACAAGTTTTAAGAAACAAAATATACCAAGAATACTAAAGGGAAGGGGAAAAGGGAAAAATTTTTCCCCTTTTTCGTGAGAAAAGTTTAGATATCTAAATTTGAAGCTAAATGCTATACTATTTTTTTTAATCATCTCAGTAATAACTCATTATTGTGAAGCATCTTTCTGGTATGTCTGCTAAAAAGACAGATGCAACATTACATTGGTTGCTCACCATCATCCTTATTGTTGCTCTGTCCTTAATACTGATTGTCTTCGCATCTACTAATATTGAGAAGTTATCACTTCAGCAGCGAATAGCTAACAAAAACCAAGCATTAACCACCACTGCTATAGTCTTTCTGGGTTTAGCTGTTGCACTTAATGCTTATTACGCAGCCAAGCGGAATCAAGTCATGGAAAGAAATGCTATTACGGCGGAGAAAACTCTGGCAATTGGCATTGAAAATACTAAACTCACCCAAGACAAACTCATTGCAGAACGATTTATTGGCTCTATTGCTCAGTTAGGACATGAAAAGGTAGAAACGCGCATAGGTGCTATTTATGCCTTGGAAAGAATTGCCCAGGATTTCCCTCAAGAACACTGGACAATTATGGAAATTCTCACTGCTTTTGTTCGTGAAAATGCACCTGTACAACCGGAGCGAAAGCCACAAAAACCAGAAGATATCATGGCGATTGATTTCGGGAAAAATCGTGACAGAGTGCGTCGTCAACAATCAGTAGATTATTCTCTCTCATGGGAATCTTTTAAACTTCGTACTGATATTCAAGCTGCTTTGACTGTCATCGGTAGACGCAATTTTCAACAAGACCGAGAAAATCAAAAACTGGATTTACGCAATACTGACATCAGACGAGTAGACTTAGCAGGAGGTAAACTACAAAGAGTGGATTTGCGCGGATCTGATTTGTGTGGTGCAGACTTGCGGGAAGTTGATTTAAGTGAAGCAGACTTGGATGGTGCAAAACTTATTGGTTCGATTCTTTATGAAGCCAACTTATTTAAAGCGAGTTTACGGGGAGTTAATTTGAATCGGGCAAATCTGAATCTCGCTAATTTATATGGAGTAAACCTACGTTCAGCTAATTTGTGTGGTGCAAGTTTGCGTTCAGCTAATTTACAAGCTGCTAACTTGTATAAAGCCAATTTGCAACAAGCAACTCTCAAAGCTGCTAATTTGTCTGGTGCTAAGTTATTTTTAGCTAACTTGCAAGGGGCGAAATTGGGTAAAACTAATTTAAGTTCAGCCGGCTTGACTGCTGCGAATCTGGAAGGTGCAAATCTCAATGGTGCCAATCTGCAAGGTGCAAATTTAAACGCTGCAAAATTACAGCAAACGGATATCTATTTTGCTAATCTCAGTGAGGCTAGTTTGACAGAAGCAGATCTACATAATGCTAATTTGATGGGAGCAAATCTTTCTCTAGCAACGCTTGATGAAGCTGATCTGTCCTGGGCTAATTTGATGGGGGCTAACTTATCAGGCGCTCATCTTTGTGATGTTAAACTGACTGGAGCGATTTTAACTGGGGCGAAAAACCTGGAATCTGAGCAGATAGTTATGGCGTTAGGCGATTGGACTACTCGTCTGCCTGATTATATCGATTATATCGAAGCGCCAGCCAGTTGGCTACAATCTGTTTAAATATCTAATTCAATCTCTAAAACATCCCTTCTTGCTACCTTGGGTGCATTCTACGTTTTTATTAAATTTTTATAATTTTGACTACATTAACCCTCGTATTTGAAATTATTCCGACTATATTTATTCTTATTAAATGTTCACATTAAACTCCCAAGTAAGTTATTAAATCATGACTTATCAATTGTCATGATTGCTTGTTTTCTAATTAGTAAATTCGTAATCAAAATAGCTTTCTATATTTGTCAATTCATAGTAATTATTAAGCCAAGGTGAATAGCTGGCAATTTCAAAGGAGTTTCAAACTTTTTTTCAACCAAGCTTTATTCAATTTAGGCTGTTACAAAACCATACTATGTTTAAGGATAAAAATCTGATGAAATTTGATACTACTAACAACTTCTCTGCTCAGAAAGAACTCAATATTGCTGGTATTTCCACAATTGATACATTTCAAACTCAGGCTGACAGTAGTGTAAGTTGGGGTAATCGTAGTAGTTTACCATCACAGGAAACTAGTGAGTTTGTTGTCACCACTAGTAGCTATAACTCCAACAATGGCTATGGCTTAGTCAATGCAGGATCAGCAGTCAGTAAAGCCGCTGAAGATAGTCCTTATACAGATGCTCCTAAACTGGGTAGAAATAGTTGGGGTGCTGATTTAATAAATGCTCCCACAGCGTGGGAACATGGATATACAGGCCAGTCCATTATTGTTGCCGTTTTAGATACTGGAATTGACTACAACCATAATGATTTGAATGATAATATCTGGACAAATAATAAAGAAATTGCTGGTAATGGTATAGATGATGATGGCAATGCTTATATTGATGACTTTCAAGGTTGGAACTTTGATAGTAATACCAATAATGTTTTCGATGACAATGGTCATGGAACTCATGTTTCTGGAACTATTGCCGGAGAAAATAACAGTGATGGTGTGACTGGTATTGCCTATAATTGCAAAATTATGGCAGTAAAAGTTTTAGATAAAAGTGGTTCAGGTTCTTATGCAAATATCGCTAATGGTATCCGTTATGCCGTAGATAATGGCGCAAATGTGATTAACCTTAGCTTAGGAGGTAATGTTTCTAACAACACTCTCAAAATAGCTATTGAATATGCTGGCAGTAACGGGGTAATTGTTGTTATGTCCGCAGGTAACGATGGCGACTCTACACCATCCTATCCGGCTCGTTATGCCAATGATTCAGGAATTGCTGTTGGGGCAGTAAATCAAAATAATCAACTGACTGATTTTTCTAACCGTTCTGGTTCTCAAGAAATCAAATATGTCACTGCTCCAGGTGAGAATATTTACTCCACACTGCCAGGTAATAAATATGGTAATTACACTGGCACTTCTATGGCTGCTCCCCATGTAGCTGGGGTAGTGGCGCTGATGCTTAGTGCTAACCCCAACCTGTCAGAAAGCCAAGTGCGCGACATGATCACAAGTACAGCTCAAAATGGGACAAACTCTCAAGAACCTAGTCAGCCTTCAAATCCAATGCCTTCTATACCCTCTAACTTTCCACCTCTAGATTCTTTCTTTCCTATCAATTCGATCAATATAGGTTCTCAATTTCCTTTTGATATAGGTTCACTATTTCCGCTAGGTTCTCAAACACAATCAGCTACGCAATTACCACCAATTATTTTGTCTGTTGGTGATAATAGTTTACAGTTGAAGTTTGGTAATGTTAGTACGGGAACTTCCACAACTGCATACTTCACTTATGACAGTGAAAATAAACATAGGTGGGCATTGCGTTATTTTGACACCACTGGGGTTACATACACTTTTGTTAATGATGGGGATATTGAAGCGGAAGATTTGTTTAAGAACTATTATCCCTAGTCTTTATATTTAGCATCAGTAAAAGGCATGGCTAATTTAAAGGATTGTACTTTGAGAGTAACTTATCTAAAGGCTTAGGTTCATCAGTATTTAAATCTGGTGTTGAAGTTGTGGAATTTTCTAGTTTATCAGAAATTACATCGGGATCTATTTTTTCTATATCTTCTTTAAGTTGGTCATATATTTCCTGAAAAGTAAATTCAGTTGCTAATACCTGCTCTACTCTCATGCTAGTGAGAGGGCTATAAATTTCCTCAATAAATGCCAAGATATCAGCTTTGATATCTCGGCATTTATTAATTCGACCAACTTGTTAAATTTGGAGACTGTTTTCGATACCAATGGATAAGCTATGCTCCACTAATTTTTGGTCTTTTTGATTGCAAATTGACACATTAGATAGTATGAATAAAAGGATTATCAGTATTACCTTGATGGCTCACTTCACTATAATTTCCGAGTAAGGATTCAGGTGGTGGGGTATTGACAAGTGTGATAGGTGAGGTAGAATATAGCAGTTATGGAAAAGAAGCTGCCACCAAAACTAGACAGCAAGATATTGAGGCAGTTGGCAACAGAGCAACTGGTAGAAATCATTATTGACCAGGGGAAAAGTATAGAGAACCTAACAAATAGAGTAGTAGAACTGGAAAAAGAAATAGAGAAACTCAAAGTCAGTAGAGATTTAGAGACCATAACATTATCCAAACCACCCTTGGGAGACATCCTCAAAGAAACCGAGAACAAACAAGAAGATAAACCAGAAGAAAACCAGACACCAAAACGGAAACCAGGAGGACAACCAGGCTATAGGGGAAAAAGGAGAAAGGGGTTTGGTTGGAGTAGATAGAATAAATTTGAGATGGTGGGACGGCAAGTGTGTGGATGGTGAGGTCAGGGGCAATTGTTTGGCAAACCAATAAAAATCCAAACACAACAAGTAGGGGAGTTAGTGGACAGGCCAATGGAAGTGGATTTGGAGTGTGTGTGGGGAAACACGAAGGGCACACTGGTCACCAGAAATAGTACTGGGACAAGATATAGGAATCACAGGACAAGCTTTTTTGGCATGGAGCAATAACTAGGGCCATTGACCCTATGAAAAAGAATATTTCTTGTTGTGGGAACTCGGTCAAATAGAAATTGGAGTGGGAACACTAGCAGGTACCAATGAAGGAATAGATGGTCCAGTGGCTCAAAGTATTCATAGCCTCAAACAGTTCATATCCTTGGGCATGAAACACCCTGGGTAGTCAAAGGGGTGAAACAATGGTTATGGATTTTTGCCAATAGTGACTTCCCTTTATTTCATGGGTCCTGATACTCCTTGTCCTGGCGAATTAGAATCCATTGTGGGTTCAAGTTACTCTGGTGTACTCAGTTCTGATGACTTTACTGCCTAGAACGATTATGCGGTCACAGCTCAACAGAAATGTCAGGCATATCTACCCTACCCCGTCACTTCAAGACACTAATCAAGATTCCTGGCTTCAATCACCAAGAAATTGGCACAAAATTCATCGACCTCATAGATGAAGGTTTTAAAAACTACCCTTTATTCCAACAAACCCAAAACCTTCATGAATTCTTGACTTGGCCATCCTAGTTTCAACCAAAAGTTGAATCTTCCATTCATTTATTGATCAAGCCCTAGGGGAACCTGGTAAAGTTTTACCTTCCTTAGGCAATAGACCTTGATCATAATTTAGCTGAACTAAGGTTAGGTTTAGGAGTGACACAACGAAAGGTCTGTGGTGGTTCTCTTTCTCTAGAGCTATTCCAACATCCTGCCGATTTATTGACGGTTATACAAACTTGTCGCCGTCAAGCACTTTCTCTAATTGAGTTTTTTGACCAACCTATGAAAGCCATGGTTCACTCTGCTTTCCACACACCTTCTTTAATCCCTCTACCTTAGAGCTGAATCCTTACATTTTGTTCTATATCTTTATAGATCCTGTCTAGGTTAATGTGAATACGTTTACACTTTTCCTGCTGTTGCCAAATCAGCACATATATTATCAGCAACGTTAGCAGTATATAAACCGATTTGCGAACAAATTTGAACATATAAACCATCTGCAAAGATGTTTAACAAATCATCAACACAACCAACTACAGTACCCTATTTATTAATAGCATCAATCACAAATACAGTATCGAATAGGGGACGCTCAGCTTTAACTTTAAATCCACCATAATCAATTTCCATTGTATTGCTAGGTGTCAATGCCCATAAGTATTTTATTTCTTTAAGAGCACCATAGGCATTTGATTTCACCATGGTAGTTGGGGACAGATTGGCAAATACTCTCGGTAGAATAAATACTCCTGTAATTTTAGCAAAAGTATTCAGGTATCGCTGCGCTGAAAACGCTACATCTAAAAATGTACCGCTGCCAGTTCCTCCCGCTAAACTTCCAACAATGGAAATTTCTACACCATCAGGATTAGAAACTTGAAAGTTATCTGAAAATGCTTGTTTCTTAGTGCGAATTTCACAAATAGCATTGATGGCTTGTCCAATCAAACTATTAATATCACCTACTTTAGCGAATAATGCTAGCCTGCCTCTTGCCCGAATCTATCCAGCACCGTTAATAATACTGTGGGCGGGAATTTCTCTTGGCCACCATTTATTAATGTGATTATTCCCTAGTAGGAGTTTTCCTGGATTGGGAACAGAGATAGGATAAAGTTCATTTGGTTCTAAAATGACTGTGTTACATCTGGTGATTTTTCTTGACTTTGGATGTTTTCAGTCGTATCAATAGAAAGAAAGCGGATAATTTCTGGTACTGAGCCGTAAACATCTATGAATCGCTTTTTCAGCTTCAGGATAACCCCATAAACCGTACCACCTAAACCAATTACAACGGTAGGACGAAAAATAAATTTTTACCACCAGCCAGACCGATTTGCAACGAGTTCTTTAGAGATCGCCTCAGCTATTTTGAATCAAAGCCTGTTAGACCGAAGCGCGATCGCAGTTAGTAGAGTTTGGGAATGATGTGCGATCGCGAAATGCCCGCCTTGTCTGTGAGATACTACACGAACAGCGATCACCTAATTAGTTACGTCTATGAATTCATTGCCCAATATGGTTCATATTGTTGCGGCTTGTTTCCTGGGTGTGTCAAGTCACAAAAAAGCATCTCTAAAAAAATTCAGAAATTTTTCTCTGAGTTCGTCTTGATAATGAACACTCACAACAATCAAGAGGAAACAAGTAATAGCAAACTAAAATCTTAGTCTTCAGATACCATGTCAGAACAATCAACGCTGCTGGACAACAGGCGACCCGATAAGTAGTAGATTCTACTAGCCCCATAGATAACATCATAGATTTGAGGGGGCATAGCTACGTCAGCTATGCCAGAGATATCAAAATATCAAATCGAAGTTTGTAAGATGCTACCGTGCGTTAAACTTATTTGAGTCGATATAAAATTTTCATCTTCATCCATCCTGTTTACCCTTAAATTCTGATTCTGATATGATGCAACAAGTGTATTAAAATAGAGATTTAGACCAAAAATTCAGTGTGGTAGTAAGTCTAGCGCAGCCATGAGTTCAGGTCTGCGTTAACCTCCTGCTCCCCTAGCCTCTGTTGGCGAAGATGAAACATACTCTTTCTGTACTCGTAGAAGATGAAGCGGGGGTTCTCTCCCGCATCTCCAGTTTATTTGCTCGTCGTGGCTTTAATATTGAAAGCCTTGCTGTTGGCCCTGCTGAACAGGGAGGTGTTTCCCGAATTACGATGGTTGTACCTGGAGACGATCGCGTGATTGAACAACTCACTAAGCAATTATACAAGTTAGTTAATGTCCTCAAGGTACAGGATATTACGGAAACTCCTTGTGTAGAGAGGGAATTGATGCTTTTGAAAGTAAATGCTACTAGTAGCAATCGTTCAGAAGTGATCGAAATATCCCAGATTTTCCGGGCGCGAGTTGTGGATGTGGCTGAAGATTCTCTGACATTGGAAGTTGTTGGAGATCCAGGTAAGATGGTAGCGATTGTCCAAGTTCTACAAAAATTTGGTCTGAGGGAAATCGCCCGTACTGGCAAAATTTCCCTCACTCGTGAATCTGGTGTCAACACTGAGTTACTCAAGTCTTTGGAAGCGAAGGTTTAGTGGGGCTTGAGCAGGGAACTCTTGAACACAAATAATAAAATTCCATCACTAAAAAAGCAGTAGATATAGTAATTATCGTTATCATATCTGCTGCTATTGCTTTTTGTCACATACATATAGAAATCCGATTTGAATCTGTCGCCAATCAATTTAAGTTCCAATTCCTAATTTTATATCAGGGTGATTAAAACCAGCCCTTTAAACGCGGTCATTTGCACTATTTTTTCGGTTCTCTCTTCATTCTTGTCCTATCATCATGAGGACGTTGTCTTCAACAAAATGGTCAATTCAAGACATAATTTTTGACTTTATTTTTTGATGTTGCGATCGCCCTTCATAACATCGATAGCCTCAAGCCCTAATTTGGTACTTTAGACAGGGAGTGGATTTCAGCCCTTGATTTAGTAGTTTATTTGTTCGCTTTGAAAGAGCTGGGTGATTAAAACCGACATTCCGCACTTTAGTTTGTACCATATATACCGCTACTAAAACTACCTATAAGCCTTAAATAATAATACTTAATCATCTTGGTAATTAATACAGGCATCATTACACAAATTGCTAACGGCTGAGTTGCAGCTTGGTGTAAGACTCCTAGGTCGTCACGCAAGCCATAGCTATAAATGCGTAAGGTATTGACAGACTCATAGTCTATCACGTCAGAGGTGAATTGATCGAAAATCAGGAGTTAATTACAAATGATCAAAACTCTTCTGGGAGATTTATTTTAGCAACTAATATTTTAGATACTAGAGAGTTAGAAGCCCCAGAAATACTGAAAATCTATAACCAGCAGCATGATTAATATTTGTAGCCACCAAAAATTAACTTAATTCTATTAATGTTAATCGCTATTTTATATATTCTAACTGATTCACATCCCCAACTTGTTGCTGTTGATAGAAATTTACAGATTCCGTAAAATATTTTTATTGCCTTGCAATTTCGGAACAAAAAATTTATTACCAATTTCCTCATGATCTCTTAAAACTCTTGCTTGGTTAGAATTAAAATCTAAACCAGATAGATTTTAAAATGCTACCTTAACAAACAACGCATCGCTAAAATCAGCTTGATCGATAATACTCGTATCATAAAAATTCACAGATTTATTAAACTGAGTTTCTCGAGAAATAATATCCTTTTGATAGTGATTGTAAACATACCAAACTTAGACTTTATAGTTGTTCTTGTTCCATAGTCGTATAAATTCGTGTTATAGCTTGCGCGTGGAGAGGAGTCCTTAAACCCAAATCACTACCGATAAAATCACCCTGAATCAAAGAATAACTCAAATCTAAATCCAAAGGTAAGGTTTTGCACCAGTTTTCTGTAATTCCTTTCCCAGGAATTAGTAAAAATTATCCCAAAAAATGCTATTTTCAGGACGCAAATCAATCACCATTTCTCGCAAATCAATAGTTAAATTAACTTCCTGGAAAATAGGTGATTTCAGCCGTTCTTGTAACAATTCCAGAGTTAAAGGAGTGCGTTCAGGTTTTGCTGCAAAAGCAGGGAGAGGAAAAAATAGTAAAACACAGAGTAACACCAGATAAAGCACAGAGTAACATAAAGAAACTCTGCGAACTTCTGCGTTGAAACTCTGTATACCTCCGCGTTCAAAAAACCAATTATGCAGTTTTCTGGTTATCACTAATCAGTAACACTATTTTACCAATTATACCACCATCTTCCAGCAATTGATGAGCATTTGCTGCTTCTTCTAAGGGAAATGTATGACTAACTTGGATTTTTAATTTACCTTCATCTATCCAAGTAGCGCATTGTTGAAGAATCTCACCATGATGCTGTAGACCTTCAGTATTTCCTAATAGCATTGGTGTCAACATTAATTCTAAGCAAATGCGAAGATTTTTAGTTCTAGCGACTTTCCAGACAGTATTCACATCCGGTTCAAGAATAGTGACAATATCACCATAAATGCGTACTGCGGAAAAAGTTTGATCGAAAGTTTCTCCACCAATAGTATCAAAAGCTAAATCGACACCTTCTTCATCTGTCCAGTCTAAAGTAGCTTGAATAAAATCAGTTTGTTTGTAAAAAATTACTTTATCAGCACCCAATTTAGTAACGAAATTTGCTTTTTCTTGAGTGCTAATCGTAGTGGCTACATCTGCACCTTTAAGTTTAACTAATTGGATGGCGACATGACCAACACCACCAGCACCAGCATGAACTAAGACTTTTTCTCCTGGTTCCAGTTTTCCCCGTTCATATAATGCTTCCCAAGCAGTTATTAAAACTAGGGGTGCTGCTGCGGCTTCAGCGAAAGAAATAGATTTAGGTTTAGAGGCGACAAATTTTTCATCAACGGTTGTATATTCGGCATAATTACCTTGATGTGCGCCTAAACCACCATAGCAAAAATATACTTCATCTCCAGGGCCAAATTTTGTAACTTCACCACCAACAGCTTCCACAATACCTGCACCATCGCATCCTAAAATAGCCGGCATTTGTTCGGGGTAAAATGTCCCACGTTTCCGCAATTTGGTATCAATGGGGTTAATTCCAGCGGCCACTAAACGAACTAAAATCTCTGTATTTCCCGGTGTGGGTTTGGGGACTTCTTGTAATTGCAAAACTTGTGGGTTTCCTGCTACTGTCATCAAAACTGCTTTCATGTTTTACTCCTAGATGCACTTCTTTTGTAACTTTAGCGTAATTACAGCAGGAGTCAGGAATCACGAGTTAGGACTCAGGAGTAAAACTCTCTTGCTGTCTAGGTTTCAATTTAGATTCTGTACCTCAGTGATCTGCAATCTGCTGTATGAATATAATAACTTGATAACCACTAACTTTAAATTTCCAAACTTCTGAAGCAACCCCTTCAAAACATTGTTCTTTATGGAATTTACGCACCAGGTCTATTCTTAGGGTGAATTAGACCTATTATAAATTGGTTACTATAAAGTAAGCCACAAAATAAATGCTCCTGTCTTGTCATGCTGTGTCCCTTCCGGACAGTGCGTCTGATCGCACTATGGCGCGAAAATCTTGCGTCTTCACGCAAGCTATAGCCATGTGTAGCAAAGCGGAACGAAGCATCTCGGAAGATTCTTCACTACACTCCATTCTGTATGGCTTACGCCACGCTTCGCTAATAGAATGACACTGGGTATTTCTTTTTGTGGAGTTCTCAGAAACAAATTTTCGACATCTAACGCACCCTACAAGAAACATTGAGTGTGACACTTCCATAAGCCCTAAATAAAAGAATCCCCGATCTTTTTGACAAGTCGGGGATTTGTACATTTACCTAGGGTAAAATATCAATTTCCCAACTTCAAAGTTTTGCCAATTACAGCTAAACTTTCCTCAAATAGTGCCTCACGTCCCCACCGTTGTACCTGTTGACTCAACAATGCCTCAGCCTTTTGTTCCGATAGAGAACTTACTTGCTGAAACAAGCCAGCAGACTGAGCGCCACCGTGAGTTTCCATCCGCATACAACCACCAGTTTCCGAGCAAATCACAGTCCCACAATTTGCTTGAGGATTGGTAGAACTCAAACGCAAAGCAATTAAATCACCAACAATTTCACCAATATCAGCAATTGGCACACCTGCTAATTCTGCTTCTATTTGTCTTTGGTCTTGACCCAGAAAGCGAATAGTAGTGAGATCATAATCACCAGTTTCCTTAGCATAGTAAACAGGTTGCCATTGCAGGCGACTTGCTAACCAACCCAGAAACAGCAATGCTTGGGAAGGATTACCTTTTTCATAATCAATTGTGACTCGGTCAATTTCTTTGAGACTAGCACGACGATTTGGTGGATCATATGCTTCTGCTGTCAACTCTTGCCATGCAGACAAACGCCGCCAATTTAAATCAGCTAAAGGTACTCCTGTATCTACCAAATCTTGCAAGGTTAATAAATCATCTTCTGGAGTATTAAAGTTGCTCCCATCTACAATCACGTTATTGCAGACTGCCGCTAACCTTTTGAACAAAGGATTATGAGCATCTGGAGTTGCCTTCCACCAGAGAAATTTAGGCAAACCACCTATTAACAAAGCGGGTATCATTCCCCCAATACGTTCCAACGCGGCTGTAGTGCCAGTTAGAGTAATATATTCACAACATATAAGAGTTGTGGAAGACTGTTTTTGAATGGGACAATAAGCTGAAACTTGCGCTTTTACCCCTTCATCTTCTCCAGCAATAGGACACAAGGCAATAATCCGGCAAGGATTACGCAAGGCAATTTCATCAGCAATAGTTGGACTTGTAGCACTGAAAGTATAGCCCATAGCAGAGCCGTGACTATCACCTTTTGGTCCACTATGTTGCTTTTTGAAATATTCTTCCCGTAAAGCGGTGAGAGTTTCTGGTGTAGCACTACCAGTTTCTGGGAGATGATGTTTTTTCTGTACTTCCCGCAAAGCTGATTGAGTTTGTGGCCCTAAAATCCCATCAATTGGACCGTGGTAAAATCCGGTTGCAGTTAACAAATACTGGGTTTCTTCTGGTTCGTAAACCACCAAAGTAAATGTTGTGGCCCGGGTAGCAGCAGGTAGCGCCCCATCTTCGCCGATTAAGCCATAACTTTGCCAAATCTGATTAAGTTCCGCTTCTATTTCTGTGAGCGAAACATCCTTGGGGGCTTGGAGTGAATAAATCGTAGGCGCTTGGGAAACCATAAGTTAATTCTGGATTTTGAATTGAAAACAGGTAATCGGTAATTGGTAATTGGTAATTGGTAATAAATTCTTACCAATTACCAATGCCCAATGGCCAAATAGTTAGAGTCTGCGCCAACGGCGCCCGTCTTGGTTAATTAATAGTTCTGCTTCTGCAGGTTCCCATGTACCTGCTTCATACTCAGGAATGGTAGTGGGATCTGCGGGTCCATCCCAAACAGAAAGGGCTGGTGTGACTACCTGCCAAGCGGCTTCTACTTCGTCTGCGCGTGTGAATAATGTTTGGTCGCCCATCATACAATCTAGAAAGAGGCGATCATAAGCATCGGATGTGGCTTCGATGCCAAAAGAACCATAGGTAAAATCCATATCAACAGAACGAGTGCGGAAATCACCACCGGGCATTTTTACATCAAACCGCAGAGAAATTCCTTCATTGGGTTGTATCCGCAGTGCCAAGACGTTAGCATTTTTTTGTTGGGCAGCAGAGGGAAACATTCTGGAAGGGACTTCCCGGAAGTGAATAGCGATTTCACTGACTTTTTTGGGCATCCGCTTTCCTGTCCGCAGGTAGAAGGGGACTCCTTGCCAACGCCAGTTATCAACCATGAATTTCATCCCCACAAAGGTTGGTATGGTGGAGTTGGGGTTAACTCCTGGTTCTTCCCGATAGCCAGCAACTTGTTGTCCTTTCATCCAACCGGCGCTATATTGCCCCCGAACTGCGGAACGTGAGAGATTATTGACGTCAGCTAAACGAGTTGCCTGTAATACTTTGACTTTTTCTGTGCGGATACTGTCAGCATCCATGGCGTTGGGTGCTTCCATTGCTGTTAAGCAGTAAAGTTGCATCAGGTGGTTTTGCAACATATCCCGCAGTGCGCCGGCACTTTCATAATAACCAGCTCGGTCTTCAACTCCTACTGTTTCTGCAACGGTAATTTGGACATGATCAACAAATTGCCGATTCCATAAAGGTTCAAAAATGGCATTGGCAAAGCGGAAAACTAACAAGTTTTGTACGGTTTCTTTACCTAAGTAGTGGTCAATCCGATAAACTTGGTTTTCTTTGCAATATTTCTGCACTACTTGGTTGAGGTTTTGGGCTGAGGATAAATCCCGTCCAAAGGGTTTTTCGATTACTAACCGATGTTTGTATGGGTCATCTAGCATCCCCCCTGCCCCTAGCTGTTTGATGGCTTCGGGGAAGAAGTTCGGCGCGACGGAGAGGTAGAACATCCGGTTTCCCCGTGTTCCCCGTTTTTCGTCTAATTTAGCTAATAAGTTTTTCAGTTTCTGGTAGCTTTCGGGGTCATCTATGTTCCCAGGACAGTAGAACAGACCTTGAGAAAAGTCTTGCCAGAGTTCTCCTAGCTCGACATTACTATGAGCTTCTTCCATGCCTTTCTGCATTTGTTCACGGAAGTAGTCATGACTCCATTCTCGTCTAGCTACGCCCACAATGGTAGTTTCTGGAGGAATGCGTCTTTCTCTCCGTAATTTGAAGAGTGCGGGAACGAGTTTGCGCCAGGTTAAATCTCCGGAAGCGCCAAAAATAACTATAATTTGGGGTTCGGGCATCCCTTGTTGTTGTAGGCCAACGCGCAAGGGGTTTTCTAGCAGACTGACCATAGAATTTTGGATTTTGGATTTTGGATTTTAGATTTAGGGAAGGGTTATAGGGTGTAAGTTGTGGGGTATAGGGTAGGTAAGAGTGTTTTCCTATTTCCCAGTCCCCAGTCCCCAGTCCGCAGTCCCCAATCCCCAGTCCCTATACTGGTGACAATAGCTTGACTTTGCCTTCTAAAGAGTTCATGAGTGACTGGAAGGGCTGGACAAACTTATCAATACCTTCGGCGAGTAGTTCGTCCATTACCGTATTAATATCAATGTTGATGTCCGGTTCTTTCAAGCTTTCTATGAGGGTGTAAGCTTCTAAAGTGCCTGTCTCCAGGTAATCGCTTACATTACAATGATCAGCACAAGCCTTTATAGTAGCTGGTGGTAAGGTGTTCACTGTGTCTTTGCCAATTAGTTGATCGACGTACATGACATCACTGTAACTGGGGTCTTTGGTGCTGGTGCTGGCCCACAGTAACCGCTGGACTTTTGCACCTTTTGTTGATAGGGCTTGCCAGGCATCGGTGCTGGTGATTTTTTTGTATTCTTGGTAAGCTATCTTGGCGTTGGCGATCGCAACTTTCCCTCTTACCCCTCGCAGCACCGCTTCATGATTAATGTCATCAACGCCTCGCTGCAATTTAGCATCTATCTTACCGTCGATATTGCTATCAATCCGGCTGAGAAAAAAGCTGGCTACAGAAGCAATTTTGCTGATATCCCTACCTTGAGTCACTCTCTTTTCCAACCCACGAATATACGCCCAAGCTGTATTAATGTAACTTTGGACAGCAAATAACAGCGTCACGTTGATGTTAATTCCTTCGAATATTGCTTGTTCTATTGCCGGTAAACCCGCCTCAGTCCCAGGAATTTTAATCATCACATTTTCTCGCCCAATCTCTTGGAAATAGCGACGAGCTTCAGCTATTGTTGCTTGGGTATCATGAGCTATAGTTGGTGGAACTTCTATACTCACATAACCATCAAGACCATTCGTGGCTTCATAAACAGGGCGCAAAATATCACAAGCATTGCGGATATCTGCGAAAATTAGTGATTCATAGATTTTGTATGTTGGTAAAACCTCACGAATTCCGGCTTCAATATCAGCATCATAAATGGCATTACCAGTAATTGCTTTTTCAAAGATGGCAGGATTGGAGGTAATACCAGAGATTCCTTGATTTTTTACCAAGTTTTCGAGTTCCCCTGATTCAATAATCTCACGGCTCAAATTATCCATCCAGATACTTTGACCGTATTGTTTTATCTCTAATAAATGATTGGTTGCCATAGCTATTTTTTAACTCCTATTAACAGTGTTTTTGATGAAGTTGAAAAAATTCCTCAGTTGATGGTGGTTTTTGCATTTGACATCAACCAACTGAGATCATTTGGAACTTCACGGCTAAACATTGCTAGTCCTACATTCCAATCCCAAATTGCCAATGTTTAGCTTCATTACTGACATCAGTTAGACGCTTTTTTAAACTTCGGCTCATGACCGTTCTGAATAAAAGACTCAACCTTAGCTACATCTTGTTTACTACCAATAATTAGAGGTGTTCTTTGGTGTAGCTTTTTCGGAACTACATCCAAAATATCTACTAATCCTGTAGTAGCACGACCACCCGCTTGTTCAATCACAAATGCTAAAGGTGCAGATTCATAGAGCAGACGCAATTTACCCTCTGGTTTTTGCAGCGTGCCTGGATAGAGAAATACACCACCTTGAACTAAAATTCTATGAATATCACTCACCATGGCGCCACTGTAACGAGCGGTATAACCTTCAGTACTATGAACATAGCGAATGTATTCCCTAATGGATTCATCCCACTGCCAGAAATTCCCCTCATTGACGCTGTAAACTGAACCGTGGTCAGGAATCTTGATATTTTCTTCTGTGAGAATAAACTCTCCTAAACTGGGATCTAAAGTAAAGGAATGAACGCCCTTACCTATAGTATAGATCAGCATTGTACTAGGCCCATACAGTATATACCCAGCAGCAATTTGCTTATGTCCATTAGTTAGGAGGTCAGTAGCCTTACCATCACTATCGTTTCCTTCCTGTTGACGGATGGAGAAAATCGAACCCAAGCTGAGATTAGTATCAGTGTTAGATGAGCCGTCTATGGGGTCATACAACAAGGTATAACGACCAATGGGGCAGTTCTCTCGAATGTAATAGGGATTTTCCATTTCCTCGGAAGCTAGGCGACAAACTAAGCCGCTTTGCTTAAAAACCGAGATAAATACATCATTGGCGTAGACATCCAACTTTTTAACGGATTCTCCCTGGACGTTAACTTCTCCAGTAAATCCCAGCACCCCTTCCATTAACCCCGCATTGCTCATGCGACGCGCCACTAGTTTACCAGCCAAAGCGATGCGATTCATCAGCGCACTCAAATCCTGTGCCTCTCCGGAAAAACTTTGCAGTTGCTGGAGTACGTGACGCGATAAGGTTGTACAATCACGATCTAGGGCTTTATCTGTAGCGTAGTTGATAGACAAATCTAACGGTTCTGATATTTGAGCCATTTTTTTACTCCCTAGCATTTTGCTGTTGGGTCAGTTTTGCCAATGGCGATTTTTAGTCGCTGCTTCTATCTTAGAAAGGTATTTTGATAACTAAAGATTGATTTTAGATAAACTAAAGAATTCGATATTTTGGACTGCTTTTCCAGAACTGCAAAGCTACCATGACCTTCAGATCCCTAACTTCTTCAGCAAATGATGGCTCTATGGCTTTCAGTATTTTTTCTAACTAATAGACCTCTTGCAGAATTAATTTTATGATAAAATGGGAGCCTGTATTTATTTTAGCCAAAAGTTAGAGTTACAGGGTTATGTTTTAATTAGCGAGCCCAAAGAACACCAAAAATACATAAAATCTAAAACCCTCCATCATACCACATAAACAATCTTGTAATAGGTATAATAAATAAATTTCCCAGTGATCATAGATGCCTTAGACTACTAGAATAGTATGTTTACCATACATAAGTATTTAAGAAACTTTATAGGGTACAACCGCAATACGGATGGCGATCGCATCTATGAAATTTTGCGGGGTCTAGCCTCCGTTCTCTTTTGCTCAAAATCTCAAAAAACCAAAAATTTCAGCAATGCGCTTTTATACCAGTATTCAATTTACACAATTCCTACATGAATTATCATTTCCTGTAGGTCTTTTAGGGGAATTAAATTTATCTATACCCCTGGCGCAACGTCAGGTTAGTAGTGGTGCAAAGGTTAGTTATAACAATGTTAGTTTAGAGCGTGTAAATTTGTTAGAGGTAGACGCGATGTTTATAGCACTGGACCCAGGTCTAGAAGAACATTTCAAAAAGTATAAAAGTAGTCCTCTATGGCAAACGCTCAATGTAGTTAAAAATAATCGAGTATATACTGTTGATTCAGGTTATTCGATTTTTGGTAATATCCTCTCAGCTAATGCTGTTCTTAATGACCTTGTTTAATATTTATTCAAGGAGTCATGAAAGACAATGAAAAAAAATTACATACATATTTGTATTCAATTATGTTTTTCCATGCTCATTACCTTAATTTTAGTGAAGAGTTGTTATAGCAATACTCATCAAATTAAAGGTTTGACTAAGGCTAGATTATCAACATCTGAGTGTAAATTAATCAAGGATCCTTTAGGTGCAAGCTGTATTCCCTTACAACCTCAGCGCATTATCGCTTTGGATCAAACAATGATGGCAGCATTGCTGGCGCTAGACTTAAAACCAATAGCAGCAACACAGCCTAATATGGCTGGGAGCATAATACCAAAGTTAGTTCAAAAAGCTGAAGGAATAGTTTCTTTAGGAAAGGATAGTCAACCGAATATAGGAAAAATGGTGCAGTTAAAACCAGATTTAATTTTAGGTTTTTTTATCAGTGATGAGGAATACAAGTTATTTTCACAAATAGCTCCTACGATTAGACTTAATTATATTCAAACTGCTTGGAGAGATGCTTTATTACGTATTGCTAAAATAACAGATAAAAGTGGACAAGCACAAAAAATACTTGAGCAATATCAGCAAAGAATTCAAGAATTACGCGCAGTTGTCAATAATCAACTTGCAAAAACAACAGTTTCCATCAGCCGCTTTTATGCTGGCAAGCAAGTTTCAGAATTTCGCACCAAGTATTCATTCCCTGACAGTCTACTTACTGAAGTAGGAATACGTCTGCCAGAAATCTAAAATCAACTTACTACTAATAAAAATCTGCCTTTTGTAACGGTTAGTTTAGAGCGTTTAGAGTTATTAGATGCAGATACTTTATTTGTAGCATTAGACCCCGGTGCAGGAAATTCTTTTCAAGAAGATCAAAACAGCCAGTTATGGCAAAATTTGAATATACTTAAAAATCAACGAATTTATGCCGTTAATTCAAGTTACTGGATTTTTGGCAATATTCTGTCTGCAAATGCTATCTTAGATGACCTATTTAAATACTTAGTAAAAAACTCATGATAGTTAATTCTAATAATCGAGAAGCACAGTTCATATGTCAACAAAACTGACAATAGTATGCTGAATTTGTTAAAATAAATATTTACTATTGCTCGAAAAAACTTAGATAGTTCCTATACTGATTACATTATTTTGACTCAACCTACTGATGGTACTCAGGTGATTTAACTTAATGATTATTTACAACCCAATAGACTTTCATCTCAATGGCAAACAAGCGATATAAGTAGGTAGACACCAATAAAGATAACTATATAACAAAATGTAAATTACTTGAAACCCTTGGGATTGCTTGATTCCCCTTTGCTGCATTCGCCATGACATAGTTATAAATTTTTCCGCCCACCTAGTTACATGACCGAAACTGACTGAAATCATAAGTACCTGAGCAAAATTAATTGCACATTTTTTTGAAAACAGAAATCTCTATACTCCTTACCCGTTCACTGTTCCCTCTCCTCAATATGAAATTTATTTTGCACGACTACTTATTACAGTGATTTTTAGGTCAATGAGCCACATTTTTATATCTCACGCAAAGGCTCAGAGGGGCAAAGGAAGAAAGAAATTTTCTCTTCCCTCTTCTCCACTTCTTTCATATCACAATATCACAACAACCAAAACCAGCCAGTATGCGTAATTTTCTGATATTTCGGCTTAGTCAATTAGTATCTACCATCGGTAGTAACATGACTAACTTTGCGATTGAAATTTGGGCCTGGGAAATTACAGGTAAAGCCACAACCCTCACTTTGGTAGGTCTTTTTAGTTTGCTACCAAGTATTATCATCACGCCCATAAGTGGTTTAATTGTAGACAGATTTAACCGAAAATTATTGATGATGGTGGGTGATACAGTTGCAGTTGTCAGCACAATTATCATCTTGCTACTTCATCTCACCAATCATTTACAAATTTGGCACTTTTATCTCACATTTGCTATTATTGGAACTTTTAATCAATTTCAATCTTTAGCTTATTCTGCTTCAGTCTCGCTGATGATTCCTAAACAACACTATACCCGTGCCAGTAGCTGACAATTTGTGTCTGGTTACGGCAGCAATATTATTGCACCTCCGTTGGCTGGATTTCTTTATACAGTTATTGGTTTTCTACCACATAATGGTCAATTGTTGGTGCAATCCTGACTTGATTTAGATCCACAAAAAGCCCCGACTAGTGTGTAAACTTGCAGACAGTTCAAAACTAGTCGGGTACAGTTTTATCGTTTCTAGTAAATTTCAGCAAACTAATCTTGGGTGACTAGAAAAAAATCTGAGATAATTAGAGATTGGGTTTATTAATAATCTTGTTTTCTACTCCAACTCCCCCGCCGACTATCATCCCGTCCGTTATCCTCTCGTGGCTTTGCTTTATTAACTCTCACTTGACGACCCATCCATTCCGCACCATCTAATTCTGTGATAGCAGCATCTTCTTGAGCATCTTCAAGCATTTCAACAAAAGCAAATCCGCGCATCCTTCCGGTTTCGCGCTCAGTAGGTAAAACAACTCTTTTTACCTCACCATAATCGGCAAACACGGCTTTTAAGTCTGCCTCAGTCGCACGGTAAGAGAGATTTCCAACGTAAATAGTCATTATCGATCACGTAATTTTCAACAAAATGCGATTGCCTCAAGTGGAAATATAGAACTAAGCAAATTGTAAGCATTGCATAGTCTCCTCTAATTCACAGATGGCAGAAACTTAGAAAATCAACCATAAGGGTTAGCAAATCCACAAATTAATTCAGTCATTAGACTGAACATACGCATCTGTTGTTATGATAACTGATTATGATATTTTCTAAAGTATGAGATTTTACCAAAAAATATAATATAACCTTATATACTTTTAGTGTTTTGATAATCGGATAAAATTGATTCAAAGTGGTGATTTGCTCGATAAAAAAAATCAAGATAAATATTATTACGCCTTTACATTTATTAACCGTCAACTTCTAACAGTTAACGGTTAATAAAAGGTTAATCAATTGAAATTTGTTGGGGTCCAGAGGTTTTACCATTCTGTACATCAGTACCAGCTTTAGGAAAACCGCCTGAAGTAATATGTTTATCTAGCCAACTTTTCACAGGATCTTCAGCTAAGTTGAGTCTGAGGATACCGGAGACAAACCCACCCATAAATGAAACTGGATGCTGGGCAAGTTCTTTAAATAAGGGTGACAATTCATTAATAAACATTAGACTCTCCAAGTATTGCCGTAAAAAATTAGTAATTCTTCATCAATCGTAACTTAGAAAGCTATTTTATGGGTAATGGGTAATGGGTAATGGGTAATAGTTTTTTCTCTAAACCAATCCCCAATCCCCAATCACCAATCCCCAATCACCAATCCCCTATGAAGTTGGCGGCTGATCTGGGAACATACATTTATCAGAGTCACAACCACTTGGTCCTACTTCCATCATTTCCCCTAAATCGTAACGACTTAGTGCTGCACAGAAGTCATCTGTTTTCCGTCGTGCCTTGACTTCTTGAGACAAACGCTGATATGTGGACTTGTCTATGGGTTCAAAGGGCAAGCGGGGGAAAGATTGTAAATCATCAAACCTTGCTAATAAAGCCGCAGAAATATACCCTTCATCGTTTTGGATAGCTTCATAGATGCGCTTTCCTAAAGGTTCAACTTCCTCAGAACGCAGTTCTAAAGTTGCAGAGGTGTTATGGGATGTGTAGAACTTTTGTACTTGCATTACAAAATCTAATTGGGCTAAGGCTGAGAATTTAGACACATCAATTACATCAGCACCTGGTAAATCTGCCCAAGAGACAGCAACGGGTATTTCTACCAGCCATTCAGTACAACTAGGGTCAAAAGGATCGTTGAGTAAGTTGCCGTTTTCGTCTTTGTCAGATTGAGATGGGATGACATTATAACCATAATCTATACAAGCTAGGGCTACGGGGTCATTTTTACGGAAGGTGATTCGGCGGATAAATCTTTGGGCTTTGGGAGGATGCCAGCCGGAACTCGCACCAGTTAAGAGAGATTTAGTGTTATGAGATTTAATTCCTCCCTGCCAGTACCAGGAGTCATTATCATCTATTCCTTCCACAGCGAAATCGTAACTATAGTCGGGGGTTTCTTCCCACTCTACAGATTTTACAGTGTAAGGTTCAAATTTGAAACTCCGTTTTGCAGAAGGGATAGGACGAGCTTTAGCTTTCTGGGTATTTTTGTTTAAATAAGCTAAGGCATCTGGTTGAGACAACATCCGACTCAGACATAAGCCCCACATATCCTTCTGACCTTGCTTGTTTTCTCCCTGGGTATTATGGAAAATCGAGAAGCACAGACCCACTGCTTCACCAATTTCCTGGAGGTTTCGCAGGAATTTTTCACTGGCACTATCAATAGACATCCGCCCTGTCGAACGAATACAGCCGTCTGTGTCAATTAAACCGCAGAAAAAAGACAAGATGGTTGCTTGAGAAGAACAACGAATTGCTAAGGGTATTCTCTCGAGGCTTTGGCTTTCTTGTATTTTTGCTAACCCATTCAGTTGCAACCAGTTAAAAAGCTGAACGCTGGCAAAAGATAGTTCAAAAGCTTCTCTGTTAGAATATTTGCGAATCTGTCCTTGTAAACCAAAAAGTTCTTCTCCGATTTGTTGCAGTCTTTGGACTAATGCGTAATCATTCCTGCAAAAACGGATGTGGTGTTTATAAGGACTCAAGCAGCCATCTCCAAATAATGCTCCAATAAAGTAGGACAAATCAGGAGACATGGTTTTTGGTGTTTTAATCATAGTTGCTGTGATTCCGGGACTATGACCGAGTTCTAATTGTCTTCCTTCCCGTGTGTACTGGAATTGATCAATATTGAGTAAAGATGCATCTTGCTGATTTTTATACTCGCCGATACTGAAATCAATTTTCATACCAGGAGTCATATCGGCTGCATAAACCCAACTTCCATTGATGGAAAGACGGTGATTTGCGGTCATGCGGAGGATGCGCCCATTCCTTAAAGTGACTTTAATCAGTTGCAGGGGTTGATTAGCAATGCCTGTAGAAATGGGAATTCCTTTACGCACACTCAAGTTTAAGTTGACGGTTTCACCACTACCTGGATTGAGTATTTCATCAGCATAAAGCAAACCTTGATCAAAGATCCGTAATGCTGTGCGATCAAGACACCCAGACGGCTGCACTGTGGTACAACGATTAGGGCATTTGATGTTGTGCTTGTCGCAATATTCCCAAACCGCTTTATGTACGATTTCTCTCCATTTGCTGAGATATTTTTGCTCACCACGTTTAAACACCATTCCTCCGGGTGTTTCTGGTCTGCCTTGCTCCCACCAGCACAACCAGTCCACACCAAAAGCATGGACAAAGAAATCAAATAAACCAGTGAAGGAAACGCCGACAATGGGATCAAGTTCCCGACTGTATTGATAGCGGGGTTCTTGAAATTTATGATTTAACAGTGCGGCTACGGAAAGCGCCCCTGCAGTAAATGCTTCCTCTTGTTCTTTGTAGTTGTCGGGGTCAAGTTGGTTTAAGTGTACTTCAGATAAATTGCAGTGGAAATTACTACCTACAATTTCTCCGCACGGATTTAGCCCAAACCTACCTATTCTATGTTCTAGCTCATCAGGATCAATTTCAGGATAGTATTCTTTTATCCAATCCTGAGCTTTTCCTTGCTCGTAAGCTTGCAGAAACTCAGTTTTCAATTCTGGTGTATTTAGTAAATCAGCATTAGCCCTAGCGACTGCTTCACCAGCCCATTGAATTGCTCCCTCACCACTGTAATACTGCTTACGTACAGCACCGATAGATTCTTCTAATGTTGGTTTGCGATGAAATACTCTCGTATGGTTCGCCATCCGCAAAGAATCACGTTCTGAATCTATGCGCCAGTTGCCTTCTGTGTCTTGTTGCCATAAGTTATCTTTGGCAGTTGCGCCTTGTTCATCTTCTGCAACGAATTGTCTCATCCCAGCTGAGTTATGCGTCAGATAACCGTCGCAGTAAAAACAATGGGCTTCTTCCACTTCAATGTCATAAGTTTGAACATGATCGTAACTTCCTAAACCTTTGACTGTCACAGCAATATCCAGTGAGATATCAGCTTCAGCTATATAGCGTTCATAGTTGGCATCAACAGTGCAAGAACCCTGGAAACCCATTTCTCGCATTTCGCTGTAGGTGTAAGCTTCGCACATCATCGCACCAGGAACAGTAAAACCATACATTTTAAGTCCCTGAGGCAGTTCTCCCTTAACTGAATGGGGGGCAATTAGGGCGTTATAATAATGTTTAAGGGCAGGTAGTGTCAGGTTGTACTTAACTTGCCATTCCTGCTTTTCTGGACAACTTGTGGTAGTTCTTGCAGCCATACCTAAGCTGGATAAAACAGTACCAACTTGTCTAATAAATGAGCGATAAACTGATGTAACTAGATGGGGAAGCCGATTATTAACTGCTCCATTACTGTCTATTAATCCAGCTAAGTAAGCAGATCTAATATCTACTGAACCTTGCAAAATAAAACTAGGAATTATTAAGGGAACATTAGGCTGCTTAATATAGCCATGAAAGTATTCAGCCAGTCGGATAGAAGAACAAATTGACTTGGCAGTATTTTCACCTTTGGTCACGCTATGAGTAGCAGTCAGTCCAAATAAAGCCAAGGCAGAATCTATTTTGGCTTGAATTATTTCTGTTTGTTCAATCTGTAAGCTATTCACTGACCATTGAACATGGCCATAGGGCTTATCATACTTATTACGACCAAGGGCAACATAGCCATCACCGTGAGTCAATCCTATTAGCCAAGCTACTTCAGGTGTGAGATCAGGAACAAGCAAGGACTTTATTGTTCGGCTTTGGGAAGGGCTGGATTCTGTAAGATCAGCAGGAAGATGGGTAACTGTACCAGGTAGGATTTGTATGTTATGAAGCAGGCGATCGCCTTCCACTAAACTTGCAACTGATTTCCAGTTAACTTCACCTTTAGCATCTGCTAAGACTGCTTGTTTGTGGTTTAAAGTTGCTCTAGGGTAAGTTGCATTAGTTTCAATTTCATAGACATCCTGAAATCCTTGGTCGAATTTATCAACTACTCGACGAAATCCTAAAGGAGTTTGTACTAAGTCACCGACTTGCACATCACGAATGGGTACAAGACCTTTGGATGTATGAACTAAGGCATCTTCAGGAAGACAGCGACGAATATTTCCAGCAACAATTGTGACAGCAGCTTCATCAATTAATAAACAGCATTCAACTGAGTTTAATTGTCTACCTAAAGCCTTATTGAGAATAGAGGCACAACGCTGATACAATCCAGGCAACTTCACAGGATTAGCCATACCGCCAAAGCCTTTCAGGGTTTCCCCTGATTGACGCACATCGCTAATATCTACAAATACCTGAACTTCACCTGTAAAGCGTTCATCGCTGGAAAGTTCTAAAAGGGTTTGATAGGACTCAACCCAACCTTCACGGCTGTCTCCGACGTAGATAGTAGCGGTGTTAGCTTCTATATGGGTTTGTGTAAATTCACGACGCTGTTCCTTAGGAGTGCTACCAATTTCACTTTTGACGGTGATATTTAGGCGATTGCGGATGATGGGCAGCTTTTTAATATACTGTGGTTCTATCACTGCTCCTGTACCACAACCCATCATGGCTAGGTCCATCATTAAACCGAAGGCTTTCCAGTCTAGGAGGTTGGTGGAGGTACAGTTATAAGCACCGGAGAAGTTTTTGGGTTTGGTTAACCAGTTGGTTCCTCCTACCCACAACCAGCGTCCGCTGGGTAAAGCTCTCATATTGCGCTGCATTTTATCTAAAATGGCGGCTTCTTCGCGGCTCAGTTTGCCTAATTCGACTAAGCCTTTAAGTGTGCGATCGCACACTTCATTCCAGGATTCTCTTAAACCCGCGTCTGTACGACGGCTGTAGGTTCTAAAAAATACAGGATTGGCTGCTGGAGCAGATTCGGGGAAAGATGCACTCTGGCGTTTACGTTCCAGTTCTTGAACCATAATAAGGTCTTGTTGCTGAATCACAAATTAAGACTATAACGCCAAGTAGTTAGAGGATGGAAGATTGCTAAATTTACCACTTTGCGCTATGTCTACTATTGTGTAAATTCTGACCTTATTTCATTTTAGGTATAAAACCCTGACAGTGCGCCGGGGTTTTATACTCTCAAAGTTTTACCTATTCAGTTTTCTCAAAATATGAGAAAAAGGCCGTGAAGTATATTTCCTAAAAAAGCAGGACAATGCTTGCCCAGGCTCAAGATTTAGTTGACAAACTCAAAGAATTGATGCCTACGAAATATCAAAAACAGAACCTAGAAACAATGCTGGGGCTATTTTTGGAAGCACAAGGGCATCCCTTGAGGGGGCGATAAAGAGGCTTGCATAGGTTGCTGGATAACCAGCATAGCCCTAAGCCCCTGCTGATAAAATGGTAGCTTATTCCGAACGGCAGCCATCATTTCCAAGACGAATTATTGACACTCATTCATAGAAATTATCCAACTAGAACCATATAAACTTATCTAAAAAGCACTGTGTCTTCTTCTGCTTCTTTTATTTTCACAAGGACGAAAAACATAAGATTGTTTTCTTTGAAATTGAGTTTTTTGACCTTGTAACCATGCAGAAGTCATTGCCAAAGCAATCACTAAAATTATGGAGTATAAGTCTATAGTGAGAAGTTTGAGAACTTTCTAAATTATAACCGCCAGTTTTACAATCTTTAAACATAGCTTCAATACTAAAACGTTGAACATATATTTTAATGGCTGTTTAAATGGGCGTGCTAAAATTTCTTCAATGGTTGGAAACCTTAGTAGCACTACACTCAGGACATTTTATTTTTAAAATAGACCTATTGCAAAATTGTTTCTGTGGTATGATATAGAGTCTTAGATTTTATGTATTTTTGGTGTTCTTTGGGCTTGGTAATTTCAATATAAACCTGTAACCCTAATTTTTGGCTAAACCGAAGACAACCCACGATTATAACATAAAATTAATTCTGCAAGAGGTCTAATCTTTGTAGATGAGGAGACGGCTATTTTCTTGTATTGGTAACGGCAGGTTGGCTCCTAATCTTCCTATTCTTACTTCTTTCTGAATTTGAAGTCCCCACACCAGCATTTTGAGGGTGATTAACTGTCTATTACTCAGGTATTTTTCTAGGATTTGTTGATAAAATGACGGTAGCATTTATTTGTTTGGTCTTGTTATTTTGACGAGACCATTCTTTTCTATCATCAAACTGTCCCTCACAGATAGCTGTCTAATACCAGCATACTTTACTGTCAATAAGCACGGTTTTTTCTCCCTTTTTTCAGGGGGTCTATCACATGAAACCTTTTTCCTGTCTTGCTTTTACCTTGCTTGTCGCCCCTCAAATATAAGTGAAGAAAGATGGATAACTACAATCTGTGCGCTCGCTCATCTTGCAGGGTGCGTTAGCGACAAATCCGCTCTATCTTATTCTTTCGCCTGTTTTCTACCTCTTACCTTTGTCAATAATTCATCTTTAATCCGGTTCAAAATAGAAGTTTCATCTAGAGTTGATAAAATGCGACTAACGACTGCTTTTGGTCCTTCTGGCCCCCAAGTCGCCCCATTAGCTAAATAAGTCTTGGTGACTTGACCAATACCATAAGAAGAAACACCAGCTACTCCTGCTTGTGTTATGGCTACGGATATATAGGGGACAAGGGCGACTCCTGCTGTGGCTGATGCAGAGATACCCAGTAAGGTTTTTAACCCACTTAACCCCAAGTTTGCCAGTAGTTCACTGGCTCCGATACCACCCATACTCAGGGCAATTTTTTGTAGTAATTTTACAGCACCGCTTTCTGTCATAGGGATGCCGTAGAGTTTAGATAAACCTAAAATTAAGGTAATATCAATAACCACACTGCTAAGTATATCAACTACAGTCAAAGGATTGAGTGCGATCGCAATAGCTTTGGTCATTACAGCTTTCCAAATCAACTCCTTAGCATTCTGTTCCCGAATCATCAGTTTACGCTGGACAACTTGCTCATTCACTGTATCAGCATAAAGCATGGAATTTAGCGCCACCAAAGCCTTACCTTCCCGATGTAGAATTTCTAAAATTTTCAGTTTTAGTTCATCCACCTGAGCATGACATTGACGCAATTGTATACTCTTGGTACCATCAGCACGAAATACAGCAGTTTTTACCAAAGGTGAAGCCGCAGACATGACAATTTCTTCAGGTGAAAGCAACTCTCTTACCCTGTCATCTCGGATTTTCTCGTAAATTGCAATCCGATCAGCTTCTGGATACTGGTCAACTTTGTTAAACACCAAAATCATCGGTTTACCTACTTCTCGTAACTGGGAAAGCGCCACCTGTTCAATCTTGGTCATATCCCCAGAAATCACAAACAGAATTAAATCAGCTTGTTTTGCAACCTGTTCGGCTAACGCAGCCCGGGTTTCACCGTCAACTTCATCTAATCCCGGAGTATCAATTAATTCCACTTGGGACTGGCCAGTAGCAGGTAAAGTCACTCTTAAAGTACCTATTGCTTCTTCACTGATACGCCAATTCACCTTTTGTTCTGCACGGGTAACACCATGCAAGGGGCCAGTTTCAAATACAGCTTGACCCACCAAAGCATTGAGTAGAGAAGACTTACCACGTCCTACCATCCCAAATACCGCAATCTGCACCACCATACTTTCTAGTTTTAAAAGCATGGTTTCTAAGTCCGCAATTTCAGCTTCCAACCCAGATTTTTCCTGGATGTTGAGGTCAAGATTGTTGACTAAATTACGCAGTGCTGTTTTTGCTTGTGTATAGTTGAGTTCCGCTTGAATATCTTCAAATGTAAAGATGGCGCTATCTAGTTCTTCTTCCCAGTTGGGTGAATCACTATGTTCAGGTTGGGGTAACGTTGATGTCATGTCGATTTTCAGATTTTTGATTAACCTCTTTATTGATCGTAAGCAAACGAACACGATATTAGCCGTCAGTTAGGGAAAATTTGCACAAATATGTATTGTATTCAGAGGCTTTTGTTACTTGCAGACAATATCAAATTCCTTGTAAGCATTCAGCTATTAGGCTTCAGCAATCAGCCATGTAGAAATTCTAGTTCGATGTCAAAAGTGCTATGCTAGTCAGAAATGGTCTACTCTAGCGTAGATATAGCAATACTTTCCAGACTATCTTGCCCCTGATGACAGCTTCGCTAGATCCACCCCTTAATGTAAATTGCAGTCTTCTCTTAATTCCTTTGGTTGTTCATCGATACCCCAATAACTCCTTCCCCGAAATACTGAGGGAGGAGATATGAATAATTCATAATTCCACAATGAGGAAACAGTGAAAACTGAAAACTGATAACCGCTGATGATGAGGACATCATCAAGAAGTTAGACAATATGCTTGATGGTTTTTTGGATAGTCTCTAGATCTCCCTGTTTTTTCTGCATTCAGACGATCACTAAAATTTTGTAAAATAATCCCTGTAGATCAGGAAATGCTCGCTAATGGTGTGCGAAATTCATGGGATGGCATGGAAATAAAGCGTGATCGCATCTTGCTGACTTCTTTTTCTTGCACTAGAGATATTTGTAATTGTTCAAATAGATCTGCTTGTTGAATGGCGATCCCTAATTGGTTAGCTGTTTATTTGAGAAGTTCAATCTCAAACTCTTCCCAATGAAGGGGTTCAGAACATTGATGAATACACAACAAACCCCATAAATTTTCTCCATGTAGTAATGATCACTATCCCTGTTAAGTTGGGATGGAATTGGTAGATAATGACGCGATGTCACTTCAACAGCGATCTAATTTCTCCAACTGTGGTATTGAGAATATCTTGTAAATCTAGAGATGAGCAAATTTGAGGAGCAACTTTAGTAATTAACTGCTCAGGCTTTATTTTTTTCTGAATGTGATGGTTTGGTCGCCTACTTCCTGTTTTAGTTCAACATTGCAATTTTCTAATAGTTCTATTTTCTCGGCTTCTAATTGCAATACTTTCTTTCTAATAAGTAGGTACACACAAATAAACATAACTATGTAACAAAATGTAAATTACTTGAAACTCCTGGGATTGATTGATTCCCCTTTGCTGCATTCGCCATGATATACTTACAAATTTTTCCGCCCACCTACTTACTTCTGTTAATTTATATAATTCCGAGGGATTAAGGACTTATAAAATGCTACTTTGGGTAACAATGCCTAGGAGTTCCCCTTGTGTTCCTGACACTGCTAAACGCTGAATCAATCGCTGCTCGATTATCTGCTGCAGAGTCCACAGAGATTCATCGCCATTGACATAGAAAACAGGTGTACTCATAATAGCCTGTGCTGAACAGGTTTCAGAATTCAGGTTTAAGGCTTGAAACTACACAATATCACGCTCACTTACAATACCAACGGGAATTTTTCGCCATTGCTGTGTTTGCACAATCATGCATGATGGAACTAACTCGATTTCCTGCCATTAAGCGAGCAATGGCGAATATGGAAACATCATGATCCGCACAAATCACCCTTCTCGTCATCACTTCATTCACAAACCGCAACCGGAACAAATCTACTGGGCGTGATTTTTGCCGGAAACTTTCGTGAGTCAGCAATCCCACCAGTTGATTTTGCTCATCAACCACTGGTAAATGGCGAATGCGATGGTGTTAGAGTAGATTAACGGCAAAAAAGAGGTCAGTAAGTTCCGACTCATACAAGGTGACAACAGGATGAGCCATCACATGACGGATGGCTAGGTTGTCTAGATTTCGTTTTTGGGCGCTCAGTCGAACCACATCCCTTTTTGTGAAAATCCCCACTGGTTGATTATCTTCTACAACCAGGACAGAGCTAGAGCGTGCCTCCACCAGTAAGTTATCCATTTGGCTATCAGTGGCTTTAGAGACGGAACAAATTGCTCTTATGCTACTAATTCAGCGAGCGCTTCCATAACACTTGTATATTGTGTTACTATTAACGGGTTACGAACAATAGCAGAAAAGGTAACAGGGAAGAGGATTTGAGCCTCATTAATTTTTCTGAATATAGTTATATTTAATTACGTTTAATTGCTTGGAGACGGTGTGATCGCCACACAACTCCGATTTTGCCCCTTCTTCTTTGTATCTTTGTACCTGGAACGAGAAACGAAAGCACTTTCCCCAGCCAGTATATCAAGGAATGTGCAAAAAAGTAGTACAGTGAAAAATGCATCTTGTAGCGTTAGCATGTTGACAAAATCACCTGTGCGAAAAATCGTTATTGCCGGTAACTGGAAAATGTTCAAAACCTGGTCAGAATCCGAAACATTCTTACGCGGATTTCTGCCCCACCTGGAGGAAACACCCTCAGAACGAGAAATTGTACTCTGTCCTCCCTTCACTGACTTAAGCGTCATGTCCAAATATTTGCATGGTAGCCTTATCCAACTAGGCGCACAAAACGTCCACTGGGAAGAAAATGGAGCCTACACAGGTGAAATTGCTGCTCCCATGCTCACAGAAATTGGTGTGCGCTATGTCATAGTTGGTCATAGCGAAAGACGGGAATACTTTGGCGAAACAGACGCAACCGTTAACCTCCGCCTCAAAGCAGCCCAAAAGCATGGGCTAATCCCCATTCTCTGTGTTGGTGAAACCAAACAACAACGCGACGCAGGGGAAACCGAAAAACTGATTATCTCCCAGCTAGAAAAAGACTTAGTGGACATTAATCAAAAGAATTTGGTTATTGCTTATGAACCAATTTGGGCAATAGGAACTGGTGACACCTGTGAAGCCACAGAAGCAAATCGGGTAATTGGCCTAATTCGATCTCAATTGACTAATCCTAACGTCTCAATTCAATACGGCGGTTCAGTCAAACCAAACAATATTGATGAGATTATGGCACAACCAGAAATTGACGGCGCTCTTGTAGGAGGTGCTAGTCTAGAAGCTGATAGTTTTGCCAGGATTGTTAATTATAAGAAAATAGACTGAAAACCCCGGTATTTAACCCTAAAGGTCCCAAAAGTTTTTAGGGTTAAATGTCTTTTAACCCGGGGATGAAAGTCAGTGCAGGCGTAAACACCTCAGTTACTTTATAATAATAAGTCACTAACTTCATAATCAAAGGTTGTGATATTTTTTTACAGTTGTCAACACAATTTAATGGTCCTTGCGTCTCTTTTATGGAGAATTCATACTAAAGTACCAGTTTAATAAACTGCGTAGACGAAAATTGCTAAAGTTACCAAATCCATATCCAAATCGTTTAATTAACTTGAGTTAATCATCTATGGCTCTCGGATCATTTGCATCTTCCTTTGCGGCTGTGTCCACAACTTCCACATGCTCTACACCTAACCGCTCAAAAGCACTCGATAGTCATCTCCCGCTTCTCTGCGTTCCCCTGAAGCCAGGGTCATCACGACAATGCGAGCATCACGTCCTTTTGCCAGTTCCACAAACTGATTCCACAGTTCTGCGCGAAAAAATTAACGCTAAACCTCTGATTTATTTAGATAATGCTGAAACATCTCAAAAACCTCAAAATGTGATATATACACTCCGGGAATTCTATGAAACCTACAATTCTAATGTTCATCGTGGCGTTCATACTTTAAGCGATCACGCAAATAAATTCTATGAAGGAACTAGGCGAAAAATTACCCAATTTATTAATGCTACACCCCAAGGAGTTATTTACACTCGTAATGCTACAGAAGCAATAAATGTAGTAGCTTATAGTTAGGGAATTAGTAACTTAAAAAGTGGTGATGAAATTATTATGAGTGTGATGGAACATGACAGCAATATCATTCCCTGGCAGATGATTGCTCAAAAAACTAGTGCATTCCTAAAATTTGTAGAACTTACTGAAACATAAGAATTAAATTTAGAACATTTTCAGTCTTTGCCTTCCCCACGTACTAAGTTAGTGACTGTTGTACATATATCTAATACTTTCTTTAGGTTGTGTAAATCCAGTAGAAGACATTATTGCTATTGCTCATCAATACGGAGCTAAAGTTTTAATTGATGTTTGCGAAAGTCTGCCGCATCTCCCCATTGATGTCAAGCAAATGGACTGTGATTGGTTAGTTCCTTCTGGACATGACATAAAATGTGTGGCCCTTTGGGAATAGGCTTTCTGTATGGCAAGTTGGAAATACTACAACAAATGCCTCCATTTCTGGAGGGTGCGAAGATGAATGCTAATCTCTTTCGAGACCATCTTAATTACGCAGATATACGTTATGAATTTGAAGCGGGGACACCAGCCATAGCACATGCGATCACATTCGGTGCAGCGACTGATTATTTGACTGAGATTGGTATGGATAAAATCTATGCTGAAGAATTAGAAATATCGCGTTATCTCTTCCAAAAATTGCAACAAATTCTGCAAATTCTCATTTATGGTCCTACCCCATAAGTTGCTACCAAAGGCAGATTAGCCATTTCTATTTTTACTCCTGGTGAAATCCATGCTAACGATTTATGTAAATTTATGTAAAATCCTGGATCAGTCAGCAATAGTGATTAACTCAGGTTTTCATGCTAGCCAGATTTTGCATCGCTTGGTATTCAACCCACAGCTAGAGTAAGTCTGTATTTCTACAATACTCGTTCAGAAGTTGATGTCTTTATTGCTGCTCTGAAGAAAGCAGTTGATAGATAAAAATATTTTTTTACTCGAGGGCTGTCAAAAAATATTGAAATTATCTAATTGATTAATTACCAATATATGCAGTTCCACCAATTCTTAATATTTCCTTCGGAAACGCTTCGCGAACGTAATTATTGATTTCCACCAATCTCTCCTGCATCCCTATTAACTCCATTAAATTATGTCAAACCAATTAATTATTCGAGAACACTGTTTCATCTGGGGACAGCGGACTTATTTGATGGGAATTTTAAATATCACCCCTGACAGCTTTAGTGACGGTGGTCAATTTAACACAACATCAGCCGCTTTAGCCCAGGCACAAGCAATGGTAGCTGCTGGTGCTGATATCATTGATATAGGTAGTCAATCAAGCAGACCAGGCGCAAAACTAATCACTCTCACAGAAGAACTTGACCGACTGCTGTCAGTGTTACAAATAATTCGACCAGAAATTGCCGTTCCCATTTCTGTAGATACAACTAGAGCATATGTAGCTAAAGCTGCTATCGCAGCCGGAGCAGATATAGTCAATGATATTTCTGGAGGTACCTACGACCCAGAAATGTTGCCAACTGTAGCCAGTTTAGATGTGCCAATTATGTTAATGCACATCCGAGGAACTCCCCAAACAATGCAAGAAAAAACTTATTATCAGGATTTAATGGGGGAAATTTATAGTTTTTTATCACAGCAAATTTCTGCCGCTATTGCTGTAGGTATTAAACAGAACAAAATTATTATTGATCCAGGTATTGGCTTTGCTAAAAACTATGAGCATAATTTAGAAATTTTTCGCCGCTTGCAAACCTTAAAAATGCTTGGATGTCCAATACTGGTGGGAGCTTCCCGTAAAAATTTTATAGGCAAAATTTTAAACCAACCAGATCCAAAAGCCAGAGTTTGGGGAACAGCAGCAGCGTGTTGTGCAGCCATTTTTAATGGTACTGATATCGTCAGAGTTCACGATGTTCCAGAAATGCGAGATGTCTTACTAGTTGCTGATGCTATCTATAGACAGCAAAGATAATCTTAAAAAACGCAGATAACTAGGAAGAAAGTTTCATCGTAAGCATTCAGCTATGAGCTTTTTCAGGCTAAGACCAAAAATACCTATTTGATAATTAACCAATTTCTCAAACATTCTGACTCCTGACTCCTGAATTCTTACGTTTCATCTATTTTCAACCAGGACAGTCGTTAAAAAATAATGACAATACAATGACTCACCTTTTAAGGTGTTATTAAAAAGTCTTATTAAGTAGAGCCATTAACATTACCAGTAGTCTGATTTGGTTCTTCTTTAGAGACAGATTCCGAAATCAACTCCTGAAACATATCTGTAGAATTAGCCGGGTCTACAAAGACGATTTTAGCATTATTACTTGCACCGAGTTTTTGACTAGCCTGTACATAATCTTGAGCAACAAGATACCGAAGAATTTCTCTACTTTCAGGATGGGAACGTATGGCTTCACCGATAATTTGCATAGAAGTTTTAGTTCCTTCTGCTTTTTTAATTGCAGCTTGTCTTTCACCTTCCGCTTCCGAAATCAGCGCCCGTTTTTTTATTTCCGCAGCACGTTCTTCTTCCATTGACTTACGCACACTTTCAGGGGGTGTAATACTCTGAATATCCAACCGCATAATATCAACACCCCACTCCTTAGTAATTGGATTTAACTCGCTTAACAGAGACTTATCCATATTGGCTCTGGACATACTGGTATCTTCTAAGGTATTCTGAGCGATAATTTCCCGTAGTGTAGTTGTGGTTAAATTAGATAGTGCCTGTTCCAGATTGTCAATTGCATAAAAGCTTTTTTCAATCTCTGTGATCCGCCAGTAAACAACAGCATCAACTTCTAAATAGACGTTATCTTTAGTAATCACATTTTGAGGCTTAATGTCTAAAACCTGCTCCCGTGTTGTATCCTCCATGACAATTTGGTCAATAAAAGGAACAATAAAGTTAAGACCTGGTTTAAGTTTCCGATGATACCGTCCCAAGCGTTCAACTAAAGCTTCATTACCTTGATTAATCTGTTTTGCAGATCCTAAAGCATAACCTATGAGTGCTAAAACTATAGCAATAATTGGCTCCATATATGCTCCTATGTAGTGTTTACGAGAATTGAGTATCAATAAGGTGTGACATTAGCTTTTCTTACCTGTAAGTCTAAATCTTTTGAGCTATTACAGCACTTTAATCACAAGCTACCAAAAAATAAACTTGTTAATAACTTTACCAAAAAATTCCCCATTCTGAATTATGAACTTTTAATCTCTTATTTTCGCCATTATGCGCTAGGAATTAAATAATATGGGTACTTTGTACTAAGTAGAGTCCTGCAGAGGCACTTCAGGGTAATTAAGAGTATATCTAAAAACATAATAACCAGTACGTATTGGCATAAATAAACCAACTATTCAAAATCTCTGATAAGCTCATGCCGTATACATTTTGAATTTTCTTGGCGCAGCCTGCTGGAAGCGGTATTTTAAATTCACGGCAGTACTAGTATGAATTTATTCACCCACATTCATTGCTGCGAAAACAGCCTTTTGACTAATATATTTGTAGACACTTTGTAAATAATTGATAATGACATCACCCACAGGTGAATTTCCTAAATCTTCTTCATCTTTAGCCAGAGGAATTGTACCCAAAATATCTAATACTGTCTCATTCAAGGAAGGAATAATTACTACTAAAGAAGGTTCTAAAGGCTCATTATATTGCCAAAACTCATCTATTTTTATGGAATATTTATGTTGATAAATTGACGATTGACGAGTATATTTTTCTTCTTGTATAAACCTTTCAGAAGCCAAATTTATATTCTTATTGCTGCGTAAATTTCGTAAATCGCTAATGATTTGTTCTTTGGTACGTCCCCGTAATTGAAATAAAACAAATGGGTCTTCACTAAAGTGATCGCCTAATTGATAATATACCGCACCAATATGTTTACAAGGTACTGCTTTATCAGGACAAGAACATTTACCGTGAACATCACCCAGAGTAAAAGGAAACAACGAAAGTCCGTTAGATGTAAATACTTCTTCTATCTTTTGTGGCATTTCTCCTGCTAGTAACTTAGCCGCAAAAACTGACTTATGGGACATCGTTTCAATCACATAACCCCACTCTTCATCACTAAAAGAGTCAAGAAAAAGAGAAACTTTATAAGGTTCTGCTTCACTACCTTGTACCCACGCTAAAACTTTCGCATCTTTAAACTCAATACTCAAAACATTCCCTTGTCTATAATAACTCCTAGCCCGTTCTAACCGCTTTTTAAATCGATAGGAATCTAGTAAATCTAGCCATCTTTGTGACCACCATTCTCTACTTGCTTGTAAGGTAAAATTAGTCATTCTTCATCCTCATCAATTATGGCATTACGGTCAAGTAATAGTAAATTGCGTAGTTGGTCTGTATCTAATTCACTTAACAATTCTTCACCAGCACCAACAACTTGTTGTGCCAATTGTTTTTTACTTTCAATCATGTCATTAATTTTTTCTTCTACAGTCCCAGTACACACAAATTTATGTACTTGTACATTCTTAGTTTGTCCAATTCTAAATACTCTATCTGTAGCTTGATTTTCTACAGCGGGATTCCACCATCTATCAAAGTGAAATACATGATTTGCCCTAGTTAAGTTTAAACCCACACCACCAGCTTTTAAAGAAAGAATCATAATTCGTGGACCTTGGGGGTCATTTTGGAAACGGTCAATGATTTCTTCACGTTGGTTTTTACTGGTGCTACCATATAAAAACAAGATCTCCCTACCTAGCTGCTTTTCTAAATATGGTTTAAGTAATTTACCCCATTCAGCAAATTGGGTGAAAATTAAAGCGCGGTTTTCCTCTGCTAAAACTTCCTCTAACATTTCCTCTAGACGTTGTAATTTAGCAGAATTGTGTTTTGCTAAACTTGATTCTTTTAAATACTGTGCAGGGTGATTGCAAATTTGTTTCAGCTTAATTAATAAAGCTAAAATCATTCCTCTGCGTTGTAAACCTTCCGCTGATTCAATCTCAACTAAAGATTCATCTACCAACTGTTGATATAGTTGCGCTTGTTCAGCAGTCAGTCCACAAAATACAGTCATTTCCTGCTTTTCTGGCAGGTCTTGAATAATTTGTTTATCAGTTTTCAAGCGACGCAAAATAAAAGGTTGTACCAAAGAACGTAACTGCATTAAAGAAGCCGTATCACCATATTTTTCAATGGGCATAGCAAACCGTCGCTGGAAAAACTGTTTATTACCCAAATAACCAGGGTTGAGAAAATCTAAAATAGACCATAATTCCTGCAATCTATTTTCTACTGGTGTCCCTGTTAAAGCAATGCGAAATTTAGTTTCTAACTGTCTCACTGCCTGCGATTGTTTTGCATCTGCATTTTTGACATTCTGGGCTTCATCTAAAACAACAATCTGCCAATTCACGGTTTGTAATAATTTTATATCTCGTTGCACGAGTGAATAACTAGTAATTACTAGATCGTATTTATTAACTGTTTCTGTAAAGATTTTTCCTTTGGGTCGTTTATCACCATGATGTTGTAAAACTTTGAGGGTGGGAGCAAATTTATTTACTTCTCTTTCCCAATTACCTAAAACAGAAGTAGGGCAAACTAAGAGAGTTGGATTTTCTAGTGCATCCTGTTCTTGAAGATGAAGTAGGAAAGCGATGAACTGGATCGTTTTACCCAGTCCCATATCGTCCGCAAGACAGGCACCCAAACCCCAACGTTCCAGAAAAGCCAACCAAGCTGCACCTCGTTCTTGATAAGGTCGTAATTGTCCGTGAAAATTGCTAGGAGTTGGTAAAGGTTGAATATCTTGATTATTAGTTAAAACCCCAACTAATTCTTGCAATACACCAGAAGCTTCAAAAGTAACTACAGGTAGTTTTTCAATTACTTGAGTATCTCCTGTACTAATCCTTAAAGCATCTTCTAATGATAAAGATATCTCTTCTTTACGAGATGCAAAAAAATTTTGGGCAGTTTTAATATCTTGGGGATGCAGTTCAACCCATTCTTCATTAATTTCTACTAAAGGACTATTCAACGCTACTAATTTATCAAACTCAGCTTTAGAAATTGTCTGTCCACTAATTGCTAATTGCCACTTAAAATTTAACAAACTTTGTAAACTCAAACGTCCCTGTTTTTTCTTTGGTGTTTCGGCACTAATTTTTAATCCTAAGCGGTTAGACCATCCTTCACGATTGGCTAAACTTGGTGGTATAATTACTCCTAAACCGTTATCTTCTAACCTCCACGCTACAGATTTGATAAACTCATAAGCTTGCATAGGGGTGAGTTGGCAAAATTGCGGAGATTCAGTTTCTAAACTAGGAGCTATAACTGGATACAATCGAGAAGCTAAACCTAAACCCCGTAAAAATGTTTCCTGGGGCTGTTCAATTGTCCGATTCTGATAAACTAATTTTTCTACAGGATACTTCCAAATAGTTACTGCATCTACTAAAAATTCAGAATTATCTGCTGCTTGGAGAAAATAAGCTAGTATCCAATCTGTTTTTTCTGAGTTTGGAGGATGGAGTTGAAAACAGGTACGAAATGAAGCTTTGCCTGTTAATTGATATTGTAAAGGTAGAATCCAAGCTTTGAGTGCAGCATCTAGTCTTTCCAATCCCATTGCATCGTCATTAATTTTATTAGATGCACCAGTTAAAGCCTGTAACCACTGCTGTACGGCTGGTGGTAAAGACATCATTAACCTATTTTCAATGGGAGATTGAGAAGCAAGCATATCCCGTATTTGGGCATCTATGATGCTAGTGAGAAATTCTAAAATTAATTCTTCTGGTAGTAATGGTAGATCAACTGCTAAATGTTGCAGATTTTCACTCCTATCTTCTTGATAAGTACGACAAATTAATGGCATTTTAGCAGCAAATCTTTCTAACCTAGTGGTATCCAAAGCACTGTCTAAAAGTACCTGCCATTCAGCAACTAAAGAACCATCTGCTTTTTTTTTAACTGTTGGTAAAAACTTACAGCGTGAGATTAAATCTAAACTCCAACGAGCTATTTGTACCCAGAAATATATATCTCCCCCCAACAATGAGTTTTTTCCATCGGTTGAACTCAATGGGAGAGAAGTTAAAAATTTTATGGCTGTGGTGGGTTGTAAATAAAAACCTTCTACTTTCCAAGGTTGTAAATATTGTGGAGTTTTTTTATCAACGCCTAAACTAGCAGAGTGTACTGGCGAAATGGTATCTTTGCCGATAAAATTTGTTAAAATAGCAATAATTTGGGTTGTATTCAGCAGGTCTATTTCTTCTGGTGTATTTTTACCTTTTTTAAATTTAGTTCTGCTATTAGCATCTGAGTAATTTTGATTAATATTATTAGGCAATTTAAAATTACTTGCTTCCAAGAATGCTTTCAATTCCTCCGGTATCATAGCCAAGGGATTTAATGGCAATTTTGATAAAGTTATAAATTCTAAATTTATCTGGGAATTTCGCCAAGTTTCTCCCCAAATAAATAAATAATTATTTTGATTTTTTAGTAACCAGCTACCGTGTAAGATTGCCATATTTCTTAGTGCAATATTTTTTATATTAACAGAACAATATTGACTAGTAAGAAAAATATTTTCCTTTTCATGGAAGAATTTGGACTTCATAAAGAAAGATAGATATATGTAACCTATCCTTATCTATTTGTACAATCATTGTAATAAAAATTTGCAATTAAGTAATGAACCCTTCATAATGGGATTCCTATTTGATTAGCACTTACACCAAACCTCTCCTAAACTCTTATTCTTCCTTATCATCTGCGTCCTTCGCAGTTAAATATTACGTAACTACGCTTAGTATATATACGAGTACATTCTAAATATATTTACTTAGGGGGGTTCTTAGCGGCGACCAGATTTACTGTTAACTGATGTTGGGTGAATCCATGGGATGATCTGTATATCATAATTTACTTGAACTTACTGAGCTAACCTTATTGATCTTTGTATTGAATAGAAGCCGTCTATATTCCATAAATGTTAGGATTGCCACAGAGAGAGAATAGTGTGCATAGAAGGAAAAAAAACTGAATGGCAGAAGTTGATAAGTCAATATCCTTTGATGGACGGGATATTCGGCTGAAGGTTGGACTGTTAGCCCCCCAAGCGGGTGGGTCGGTGTTGATAGAATCGGGGGATACTGCTGTTTTGGTGACTGCTACACGCTCGCAAGCCAGAGAAGGCATAGATTTTCTTCCCCTCACTGTAGATTATGAAGAAAGATTGTATGCCGCTGGGAGAATCCCTGGTGGTATCATGCGCCGAGAAGGTCGTCCACCAGAAAGAGCGATTCTCACCAGCCGTCTGATTGACCGTCCCCTACGTCCTCTATTCCCTTCATGGTTGCGGGATGATTTGCAAGTCATTGCTTTCACCCTGTCAATGGATGAGCAAGTACCGCCCGATGTGTTAGCTGTAACAGGTGCTTCTATTGCCACCCTGATTGCCCAAATTCCCTTTAATGGGCCAATGGCAGCAGTTCGGGTAGGCTTAGTGGGTGATGATTTCATTATTAACCCCACCTATGCAGAAATTGACGCGGGAGACTTGGATCTAATTGTCGCCGGTTCACCAGATGGTGTAATCATGGTGGAAGCAGGAGCCAATCAGTTGCCAGAGCGAGATATTATCGAGGCAATTGATTTTGGTTATGAGGCAGTGCGGGATTTAATTCAAGCGCAGCTAGATTTAGTAGAAGAACTGGGTCTAAAAATTGTGCAAGAAGCACCACCAGGAGTAGACCAAACACTAGAAAACTATATTCACGATTGCGCAAGTGCTGAAATTAAAAAAATCTTGGCGCAATTTGCGTTAACCAAAACCGAGCGTGATGCAGCTTTAGATGTTGTCAAAGATGGGATCAAAGCTGAAATAGAAGCTCTATCAGAAGAAGATCCAATTCGAGTAGCTGCTACAGCAAATAGCAAAGCCCTTGGTAATACCTTTAAGGACATTACCAAATATCTTATGCGCCGTCAAATCCTCGAAGATAACGTGCGCGTGGATGGTCGGAAACTAGATCAAGTGCGTCCAGTTTCCTGCCAAGTTAACGTTTTACCCAAGCGGGTGCATGGTAGCGGTTTATTCAACCGGGGTCTAACCCAGGTCTTAAGTTGTTGCACTCTCGGCACACCTGGAGATGCCCAAAATCTTAACGACGATTTACAAGTAGATCAACATAAGCGTTACCTGCATCATTATAACTTCCCCCCATTCTCAGTTGGGGAAACCAAACCGATGCGTGCACCAGGAAGAAGAGAAATCGGACACGGGGCTTTAGCAGAAAGAGCAATTTTACCTGTGCTACCGCCAAAAGAACAATTCCCCTACGTCATCCGCGTAGTTTCGGAAGTGCTTTCTTCCAACGGTTCCACCTCCATGGGTTCAGTCTGCGGTTCTACCCTTGCTCTTATGGATGCGGGTGTACCCATTCTTAAACCTGTTAGCGGTGCAGCAATGGGCTTGATTAAGGAAGGGGACGAAGTGCGAGTCCTTACCGATATTCAAGGTATTGAAGACTTTTTGGGTGATATGGACTTCAAAGTAGCTGGTACTGACAGTGGTATCACCGCTTTACAAATGGATATGAAAATATCTGGTTTGTCCTTAGAAGTTATTGCCCAAGCCGTCCACCAGGCCAAAGCTGCCCGGTTAAACATTCTGGACAAGATGCTCCAGACTATCGAAACCCCACGCCTGGAAACCTCACCTTTTGCCCCACGTCTGTTGACAATCAAGATTGATCCCGACATGATTGGTCTAGTCATCGGACCCGGAGGTAAGACCATCAAGGGAATTACCGAGGAAACTGGTGCAAAAATTGACATTGAAGATGATGGAACAGTCACCATTTCCGCCGTTGATGAAGGCAGGGCAAAAAGGGCTAGAAACATTGTCCAAGGCATGACTCGCAAGCTGCATGAAGGTGATGTTTATGTTGGTCGTGTGACACGGATTATACCTATTGGTGCATTTGTGGAATTTTTGCCCGGAAAAGAAGGCATGATTCACATTTCTCAACTCGCTGACTATCGTGTTGGTAAAGTTGAAGATGAAGTAGCAGTTGGTGATGAAGTGATTGTCAAAGTGCGCGAAATTGACAATAAAGGTAGAATTAACCTGACACGCTTGGGTATACACCCAGATCAAGCAGCTGCGGCGCGGGAAGCTGCGGCAGTGAATCGTTAACACGATTAGGGATTTTAGATTTTGGATTAGGGATAAATCGCAAATCTAAAATCCGCGATGCCTGTTGTAAAAGGCATCGCTGTATGATTTTTTAATTATTTATGAATATACTCAATTAACTGGCGGTTACGTAAACTAAACCTACCCATATTCCTATATTAGTGGTTTATTTTGCGTAATAGCACAGAGGCAGATCAAATCAATCCCACTAAATTACCGAGAATTTAAAGATGAGATTATGATTATAAAATAGCAAAAACTAGAGGCGAGTAAGATATGGCTACTATAGAAGAAATTACTATCAAAGTGCCGTGGAAGAACAACGACAAATTCAACTCAAATTTGTATCAAATATGCAGTTAAAACTTTTAAATTCTACACAAGATGCTGTGCAACCTCTCAGAAACATTATGGATGAACTTAGTAAAGAAGCACAAGCCCAAGGTTTAACTCCTGAGATTTTAGACTCTATTTTACAAAATTAAGATTAGCGATCGCAGCATCCTATTTCACCACTTAATTCACTGGATATTAAAGATTAAATATAATATTTAATACGTTAAATATTACATTAATTTCCGCAACCAGCGACATCTGGAAAAAATGAGAGCTTTTCCTTCCCTACCAATTTGTCAATTTCAGAGATTTTTGGTACATAAAGATTAAGTAACCAACATGGTTGACTTTTATCCTATACTTGACATCCAGCATAGTGAGTGCTAAACGTCTACCAGAAACTACCGCCCACGTCAGAATCACCCGCCAATCTTGGCAACATGGCTTTCTTGAAGGTGATGTCAGCGCCGGCGATTTTGAATGGCATTTTGAATGGTATTTTCGGCGGGGAGAGCTTTCTGTCAAGCCTTCCCAGGGTCGGGCTTTAATTAAGGAACCTCTTGGCCGCTTCTTGGAAAAACAAGATTACCAGTTGGAACCAGGGGGAGATTATGCTTTTACAATTCGAGCAGAATTGTAATTAGTCAGCTGTCAGTTGTCAGTGAGACTCTTGGAAGTTAAGCGGTTGAGGTAGCGTTCAATTAACAGAATAGCCACAATATCGTCTATCGGTCTTGGTGGCTGTCGCATACCTTTGGGTAAGAGTTTAGTAAGTCCTGTTGGTGGGAACATCTGCCAATACCGCTCGCGTGCTTCCAAAGTTGTATAACGCTCATCTATTAAAATAATATTTAGCATATCTGTTAATTCCTGATTTAGCTGCTGTTTCCATTTCTTGGCGGTAGTTTGGTCGCCCATCACAATTAAGAAAATAGGAAACTTTCGCCGTAGTATCTCAATGTGAGCGATCGCATCATTCCCAGCGACTACTTGATGATCATACAGTTGCCGATCTACCCCCATCACAGCTACACCACATTTATCTCGACCGGGATCAAACCCTAAAATTGCTGGTTGTGTATTAGTCATTGGAAAAAGGGAACAGGGAATAGGTAGGAGTTTTTTAATTTTTAATTTTTAATTTTTTTTAAGTGCTGAAAATAACCTGACCATTGAAAATTGCCACTAATTTCACTCTTAAAGGTCCAGCGGTATAGGTATCCTCCGCAGCTATAGCTTTAATTTCTAATGGTTGATTAGACTGTTGCAATTGGGCGAAAAAGCGCAGAAAAGTACCCTCTACTTGTACAGTTTCGATAATTCCTGCATTGCGAGCGCGAAATTGGGAAGCAGAAATCAGCAAGTCCAGCCGTTGCCTTAATTGATATGATGTCATGTTTTTCATATCAGCCGCAGTTGTAGCCAGGATTTGACCTGTGGAAAATACCAATTGATTGCGCGTAGCATCAGCAAAAAATTCTATCTGCTTTTCTCCCCTAACGTAATTACCCGCAGAGAAGATTCGCACTACATATTCTCTTCCATCGTCGATTTGATTGATTAGTTGCTCAACCCTATCTTGAGTAACACGCAATAGTTCTGCATTCCCAGGATTAGAACCAGGTTCGCTTAATTCAATGTTGGCATTGCGGTTAGCTTCCTGCAAAATTTGGACTAGTACCTGACGAGCCGCAGTAGGTTGATTAACTTGTACCACACCAGCAGCTAAAACTTGTCCACGAACTAAAGCCAATTTACCTAAACGCAGGTCACGATATGACTGGTAATATTTTTCCAGCCTTGCTACTTCTTGTTCTAAATAATCTTGCTGTTGTTCCAATTCTTTGAGACGAGATTCCCTAGTAGCAATTACTTGCTCCCGTTTTTTAATCTCTAGATTACGATTTTGAATTAGTTGATCTAATTTAGCAATTTTCTGATCACGTTTTTCAATAGCTTTTTGGCGATTAGCAAGTTCCTGATCGCGTTTTTCAATAGCTGTTTTTGCTTCGTCAATCGCTTTTTTCGCTTCTGCATATAGTCGCTGCCGTTCTGTCTTTAATTCTTCAACTGCTGTTTGCAATGCCTGACGTTGATTATAAAGGGTTTGTAGTTCAGTTCTAGCTTGTTTATACTGTATCACTACTTCACCAAGTCGGCTTTGAGTACCTTGCAGTTGAGCTTGGGTTTTAGCTTGTTGACTAATGGTGCGGTTGAGTTGAGCTTGTGTTATGCGTTGTTTAGCATTGGCAGCTTGTAAAGACTGATTAATGTTTTGTAAATCTTGTTGTGCCTGAGTTTGTTCTTTTCTAGCTTCGGTCAGCTGTTTTTCTACTTGGCTTTTTTCCGTTTCTGCGGTTTTAAGTTGTTCTCGCTTGTTTCTCAGGTCTTTTTGAATATCCTCTAACTCAAAGACGCCCTTCCGCAATCCTTCATCAGCAGCAAATAAAATTGCTAGGGTTGAGGCAGAAATTAGACCACCAGTAAAAATAGTTACCAGCACTGCCGTATTTTTGGGACGCAGCTTAAATAGTGAGAGGCGTGCTTTGCCAACTCGTGTGCCGATACGATCGCCCACTGTAGCAATCACACCTCCCAAAATCAAAATAGCTGCTATCAGGATGTACCCGGTGGCCATCTTTTAACTAACGTTCACGTAGTGTGCCGGAGGCATAATGCTTCCAGATACAGCCTACTACTTTCAAGCATTGTCTGTGGGGGAAAGGAGCTTGGCAAAAGCAGAAAATAATCAATTTTTAAATTACCTCCGACTGTGTATATTTTCCCTCGAAATACCATCTGTGCCAATTTCCTCCCCCAGTTGTGATTACAGAGCATGAATAGAGAACAGTGATCAACTATGAACTGGTGGATTTAAATCCACCAGCAACGCCTTGAAGCAATGGGTGGTGGATTTAAACGAGTGTCATAAAATTGTTCACTTTTAAGTAAATTGCTTACTTAAGGTAACAGGCTTATGTACAGTAATCTTCTTCTTATGGATGGAAATCATTTTTTTCTCGCGCAGGTCACCAAGTAACCTGGTGACAGTAACACGAGTAGAACCAATTGCCTCAGCGATCGCCTGATGAGATAACTTCAAATCAATTGTGATCCCATCAGCACAAGGTACACCAAAATCTCGACAAAGAATTAATAAAAAACTCACCAACCTAGAACCCATATCTCGGTGAGCAAGAGTTTCAATCATCATCTCTGTCTGGAGAATACGGCAAGAAAGACCCCGTAGCATTAACATTGATAACTCTGGATTTTCCTTTAATGCTTGTTCAACTTGTTCAATTGGTGCAGACAGTAATTCTACAGCAGTAAATGCCACTGCATGGTAGAACCTATCTGACTTGTTACCCGTTAGCAATGACAACACACCAAAAACGCTATTTTCCCGTAGCAGTGCCACCGTTATTTCTTCTCCTGCTTCATATACCCTGGAAAGCTTCACAGCACCCTTGAGAAGAAAATAAACTCGTTCGGCGGGATCGCCGGGAAAAAAGATCGTTTTGTTGCGTTCAAACGTCTCCACAACCGGTGGAAAGGCTCCAGTTGCCATCTGACGAAAAACATTTGCTAGGGCTTTATCTTGTGTCACGATCATCTCCCTTCCCCTACCCAATGCCGGAAAAATAAAAACTGATTACCTAAGAATACACCTGAAAAATCAAGAAAGCACCGTCAACCTTTCTGTTTTTTCCTATACTCAAATCTACTACTTTATCTTTATTTGTTTATCATGATACCTAATTCTTGTTATTTTTAGCCAGCAGTTATTGATAAGTAGTTTCAGAGGCTCAACTAAAAAGGTTTTTTTGGGTAAAAATTTCCAATATCTTTATAACTTCTTAATCAATGAGCAGAAAATTTGTTGTACTCAATACCCTAACTTGAAAATAAGGTACGGGGTAAGAGGAAAAGCTTAAGGGCTCAAAGAAATATCTATTTTCATGCATTGTGGTTACCCAGTTGATCAAGAGTACTTAATTGTTTTTTTCAAAATCACATTCCTAACAAACTCAAAATAGGCTCAGATTCTAGTATGCTCCTAATAATTGATCACATTAACAATTTGTATGCTGAATCTGTCCGGAAAAAATGCTCTAGTAACAGGTATTGCCAATAACCGATCCATCGCGTGGGGAATTGCCCAACAACTCCATCAAGCAGGTACTAACTTGGGCATTACCTACTTGCCAGATGAAAAAGGCAAATTCGAGAAAAAAGTAGCAGAATTAGTACAACCACTTAAACCGAGCTTATTCCTTCCCTGTAACGTCGAGAATGACGAGCAAATTCAAGCTACCTTTGAAACTGTACGTCAGCAGTGGGGAAAACTAGACATCCTCATTCACTGTCTAGCTTTTGCTAATAGAGAAGACTTAACTGGAGATTTTAGCCAAACCTCTCGTTCTGGTTTCAATAAAGCTTTGGAAGTTAGCACTTATTCACTGGTTCAGTTAAGTGGTGCTGCTAAACCTTTGATGACAGAGGGTGGTAGTATCGTTACTCTTACGTATTTGGGTGCTGTTCGGGCAATTCCTAACTATAACATCATGGGTGTAGCCAAAGCTGGATTAGAAGCAAGTGTTCGTTACTTAGCCGCAGAACTTGGCCCCCAAAATATTCGCGTTAATGGTATTTCCGCAGGACCAATCCGCACTTTGGCATCTTCAGGAATAGGCGGTATTCTGGATATGATTCATCACGTTGAAGAAATTGCCCCCTTACGTCGTACTGTTACTCAGATAGAAGTTGGTAATACAGCAGCTTTCTTATGCAGCGATTTAGCCAGCGGCTTGACTGGGCAAATCCTGTATGTAGATGCAGGATATGAAATTATGGGTATGTAATAGGGACTGGGGACTAGGGGAGATGAGGGAGATGAGGGAGATGAGGGAGATGAGGGAGATGAGGGAGATGAGGGAGATGAGGGAGATGAGGGGATGGGGAAGTAATTTTCCTAATGACCAATAATGACCAATGACCAATGACCAATGACCAATGACCAATGACCAATGACCAATGACTAACAACCGCATTGCTACAGTTCACCGCACTACTGGGGAAACTGATATCCAAGTCACCATTAACCTTGATGGTACAGGCATTTGCAAGGCTGCTACCGGGATTCCTTTTTTGGATCATATGTTGCATCAAATCGCCTCTCATGGGCTGTTTGATCTGGATATCCAAGCCAAAGGTGATTGGGAAATTGATGACCACCACACCAATGAAGATGTGGGTATTACCTTGGGTCAAGCTTTACATCAGGCACTAAGTAATAAAAAAGGCATTGTCCGCTTTGGTAATTTTCTTGCACCTCTTGATGAGGCTTTAATTCAGGTGGCTTTAGACTTTTCTGGAAGGCCTCACCTCACCTATAATTTACAAATTCCTACTCAACGGGTAGGAACTTATGATACTGAATTGGTGCGGGAATTTTTTGTAGCTTTGGTAAACCATAGCCAAATGACCTTGCATATTTGCCAACTAGATGGTATTAATTCCCATCATATTATCGAAGCAACTTTTAAAGCTTTTGCTAGAGCTATGCGAATGGCTGTAGAAATAGATCCTCGTCGTGCTGAGACTATTCCTAGCTCTAAGGGAGTATTATAATTTACCAGTGTGAAAATCCAAAAGTTACTCTATTACCGATCATTGACAGAGCAAGTAGTGCTGGTTATTATCGTTTTACTGATTAACCTGTAATTAATCACACCCAGCTACTAATTCGTCATTTAACCACCATGAGTTCTGTTGTAGAAACCCCTAAACCTCAACTGAATCCTGTAGATCAACCACCAGTAGTCTTAACTTCTGAGTTGCGAAAAGTCTATCGCATTGGTTTTTGGCTGAATCAAAAAGTTGTATCTCTCAAAAACTGTTCTTTACAAGTTTACCCAGGACAAACCTTTGGTTTGCTAGGCCCTAATGGTGCTGGTAAAACAACACTGTTGAAATTGTTACTAGGAATTATCCGTCCTTCTTCTGGTAGAGGTTTATTATTAGGTAAGCCACTAGGTGATCGCTCAGTCAAGCAACGTATTGGCTATTTACCTGAAAATCCCTATTTATATGACTATCTTACCGGTTGGGAATTTTTGGAATTAGCTGCTGGTTTATTCCAAATTTCCCAGAAAGTGCAACGTCAACGCATTACCCAATTGCTAGAGTTAGTCAGTTTATCCCAAGCTGACGCTCGCAAAAAACAAATGCGGCGTTATTCTAAGGGTATGCTTCAGCGTATTGCTATGGCGCAGGCATTAATCAATGATCCAGACTTAGTATTCCTGGATGAACCCATGTCTGGACTTGATCCTTTGGGACGCTACCAAATGCGACAAATTATTCTCGCACTCAAAGCTGAGGGTAAGACAATATTTTTCAACAGTCATGTGTTGAGTGAAGTAGAACAAATTTGCGATCGCATAGCCATCCTACATCGAGGAGAATTAATTTGCTCTGGTTCTCTCAATGAACTCTTAGATACCCAAAGTACATATCATGTTAAGGGTCAAGGAGGCGATACAGAACTTCTCAAACAAAGGATACCCGATGTAGAATTTGATTCTAGTGGTGATTGGCACGGCATATTACAAGATGATTACTACGATTTTCTTGCTAGTCTTCGGTTGATGGGAGGTAAAATCATCACCATAAACTTAACTCATCAATCTTTAGAAGAGTTTTTTATCCAACAGATCCAAAAACAAAACTCCCCATTGTAAGTATTCATCCCTGTTGTTGATAGTTAGTTAAATATGGCTTTTGGCTTTTGACTTTTGCCTTGCGGTACTAGTTTGTATGATGTGGAGAGAAAACAAAGAATTGACTTTTTTACACCTATAATAAAAACCACTTTGTACGCAGTAATTTTTGCCCAAACTCTACTACAAACAACCTTCTTATTATCACCTTAATTAAATTAAATAACTAAAAGTAGTTTTATCTACTTAATTTAATTTAAGAGTTAATTCAAGATGTCATATTGATAAATAAATATTAATTAGAGGATGACTGTATAAACCAGCAAAGTATTGGCAATTTAAATATAAACTTTGATTCTTAACTATTGACTATTGTCATGAAACTTGCTCTACTAATCTTAAAGAATTAATTTATGTCACTTAGTTCATCTTTAAATTAGCTTCACTCAAAATTCTGAATGCCTCATTAAATTAGATCCGGAAAATCAAGATTACTTAGGTAAATAACAGTATTGGGGAACTTGAATAATTAAGTATAGTCAACGGTAAAATGTTTAGACAATACTTTACAGATCCTAGTCTCAGAGTCTCAGGTAAATATGCTTAATATACATTTGTGGAAAATTTTCAGTCATTCAACTACAGCTGTAGTTTTATTAACAACAGTTAATATTGCTTTATCATCTCTCAGCCTAGCCCAGACACAAAAACTATCAGCAGCGTCAACCATATCCACAGATTACTTATTAGGCGGTGGCGATCGCATTCGCGTCAATGTCTTTGAAGTACCAGAATATACAGGTGAGTACCAAGTTCCCCCTGGTGGTGCGATTAATCTGCCTTTAATTGGCAGTATATCTGTTCTGGGATTAACAACAGAACAGGCAGCAGATGAAATAGCCAGAAGATATGCTCGTTTTCTGAAACGTCCCCTGATTTCCGTGAATTTGTTATCATCTCGTCCTATTAATGTTTTTGTAGCCGGAGAAGTAACAAGACCAGGATCTTACACTCTCAGCTTACAGGGAAGTGGAGGCGATAATCCTGGTGTACAATACCCGACCGTATTAGCTGCGCTGACTACAGCCCAAGGGGTAACACTAGCAGCAGATGTAAGCAAAGTACAATTACGCCGTAAAATAGGACGTTCTGGTGAACAAGTTATTAGTTTTAACTTAAAAGAAATCACCAAAACAGGTAAGATACCCCAAGATATTACCTTACGGGATGGAGACACAATCGTTGTACCCACCGCCACGAACTTCAACGTTGCTGAAGCCCGAAATTTATTTGCTGCTAACTATGCAGCTAGTCAAAACGCACCTCGCACAGTTGCTATTACAGGACAAGTTTACCGTCCTGGTTCTTATCTGGTGACACCAGGTTCTTCTAGTTCGGAAGCAGGTACTGTAGCCCCTGGAAGTGGCTTACCAACTTTAATGCGGGGAATTCAACTAGCCGGAGGAATTACATCACAAGCTGATGTAAGGAGTATTAAAATCCGTCGTCCTACAAGAATTGGCTCAGAACAAACTTTAAATATTAATCTCTGGGAATTGTTGCAAACTGGGGATCTCAATCAAGATGTCGTGTTGCAAGATGGAGATACAATTGTAGTCCCCACAGCAACTGAGATTAACACAGCAGAAGTGACCCAATTAGCTACCACTACTTTGTCACCTGCAACTATTCAAGTTGGGGTAGTAGGAGAAGTGAAAAAACCTGGATTAACAGCTTTACAACCTAATAGCTCTTTAAATCAGGCTTTGCTGGCTGCTGGAGGTTTCAATGATGCTAGGGCTAGTAGTGCTGCTGTAGATTTGATTCGTCTCAACCCCAATGGCACTGTTAGTAAACGGGTAGTAAAAATAGATTTCTCAAAGGGAATTAATGACGAAACGAATCCTATACTTCACAATAATGATGTTGTCCTAGTTAGCCGTTCTGGTATTGCTAAGACTAGTGATACAGTCAATACTGTAGCTAGTCCTTTGGGTACTCTTTTAGGCATTGTTAGGATATTTTTTGGACTCTAGATTTCTTTTCATTTAGGGTATTTTCTATTCTCACAAACTAAAATACCGAATTTAAGCCTGCTCATGCAGGCTTGTTTTTTTAGCCAGAAAAAAGCTCTTGTTGTGAAGCAAGAGCTTGAAAATTAATTGATTGTCAGTGATGAAATAAACAGAAGCAAAAATCTAGTCAAGATCCTTCATGCTGTATGCTGGTTCGTTCTCACGGTCAATACCTCTCTCAAAACCACCAGCAGCCGCACGAGCGCGTCCTGCATGCCACAAGTGACCGATAAGGAAGAAGAAACCTAATACGAAGTGAGAGGTAGACAACCACGCACGAGGAGATACATAGTTGAAAGAGTTGATTTCAGTAGCTACACCACCTACAGAGTTCAAAGAACCTAGAGGAGCGTGAGTCATGTATTCAGCAGCACGACGAGCTTGCCAAGGCTGAATATCATTCTTGATTTTCTCGAGGTCAAGACCGTTAGGACCACGGAGAGGCTCTAACCAAGGACCACGGAAATCCCAGAAGCGCATGGTTTCACCACCGAAGATGATTTCACCAGTAGGAGAACGCATCAAGTATTTACCTAGACCAGTAGGCCCTTGAGCAGAACCAACGTTAGCACCTAAGCGTTGGTCACGAATCAAGAAGGTTAAAGCTTGTGCTTGAGAAGCTTCAGGACCAGTAGGACCGAAGAATTCGCTGGGGTAAACAGTGTTGTTGTACCAAACCATGATGGAAGCGATAAAGCCCATCAAGGAAAGAGCGCCCAAGCTGTAGGAAAGGTAAGCTTCACCAGACCAGATGAAAGCGCGACGCGCCCAAGCAAAAGGCTTAGTGAAGATGTGCCAAATACCACCGGAAATACAAATTAAAGCAATCCAAATGTGACCACCGATAACATCTTCCATGTTATCAACGCTAACAATCCAGCCTTCGCCACCGAAGGGAGCTTTAATTAGATAACCAAAGATGATCGCTGGATTGAGTGTGGGGTTAGTAATAACACGCACATCACCACCACCGGGTGCCCAGGTATCATAGACACCGCCGAAAAACATAGCCTTTAACACCAACAGCAGCGCACCACATCCCAAGATGATAAGGTGGAAGCCGATGATGTTGGTCATTTTGTTCTTGTCTTTCCAGTCGTAACCGAAAAAGGAAGAATATTCTTCTAATGTTTCTGGGCCACGAACGGCATGATAGATGCCACCAAAACCCAGTACAGCAGAGGAAATCAGGTGCAGTACACCAGCAACAAAGTAGGGGAAGGTGTCAATTACTTCACCACCAGCACCAACGCCCCAACCTAATGTAGCAATGTGAGGCAGAAGAATCAAGCCCTGTTCGTACATGGGCTTTTCTGGGATAAAGTGAGCAACTTCAAATAAAGTCATTGCTCCAGCCCAGAAGACGATTAAACCAGCATGGGCAACGTGAGCGCCAAGCAGTTTACCAGATAGGTTAATTAAACGAGCGTTTCCAGACCACCAAGCAAAGCCGCTTGATTCTTGATCACGTCCGCCTCCTATAACTGATCTATTAGAGAGCGTTACCACGAGGTAATACCTCCTCAGGGAATACAAATTGTTCGTGGGGTTGATCTTGAGGAGCCATCCAAGCGCGGATACCCTCGTTCAGCAAAATATTTTTGGTATAGAAAGTTTCAAACTCTGGGTCTTCTGCTGCCCGTAATTCTTGGGAAACGAAGTCATAAGCCCGTAGGTTTAATGCTAAACCCACAATTCCTACTGCACTCATCCACAAGCCTGTGACTGGGACAAACAACATGAAGAAGTGTAACCAACGTTTGTTAGAGAAAGCAATCCCGAAAATCTGTGACCAGAATCGGTTTGCTGTCACCATGGAGTAGGTTTCTTCCGCCTGGGTGGGATTAAATCCGGGGAAGGTATTGGAGCCTTCGCCATCTTCAAACAGGGTGTTTTCTACTGTTGCACCATGAATGGCAGATAGCAATGCACCACCTAATATTCCGGCTACACCCATCATGTGGAAGGGGTTGAGTGTCCAGTTGTGGAAACCTTGTAGGAATAACAAGAATCGGAAGATTGCTGCTACACCAAAGCTGGGTGCAAAGAACCAGCTAGATTGTCCCAAGGGATACATCAAGAAGACGCTGACGAATACGGCGATGGGGCCTGAGAAGGCGAGAGCGTTGTAAGGACGAATCCCTACTAGTCTGGCAATTTCAAATTGGCGCAACATGAAGCCGATTAGTCCGAATGCTCCGTGTAGAGCAACGAATGGCCATAGGCCACCTAGTTGAAACCAACGAGTTAAGTTACCTTGAGCTTCAGGTCCCCAGAGTAACAGTAGGGAGTGTCCCATGCTGTCTGCGGGTGTGGATACTGCTACTGTGAGGAAGTTTGCTCCTTCTAGATAGGAGGATGCTAATCCGTGGGTGTACCAGGAGGTGACGAAGGTTGTACCGGTTAGCCAGCCACCTAGTGCTAGGAAGGCGCAGGGGAATAGTAATATTCCTGACCAACCTACGAATACGAAGCGATCGCGCTTCAACCAGTCGTCTAGTACGTCAAACCACCCTCTTGACTGGGCGCGTCCAACTGCGATGGTCATTGAAATAAAATCCTCTTGTTTACTAAAATTGCTACGTTTTTAAGGCTGCGCTTTGATTCAGATTTCCTGATTTGGAGCGAATACACGAGGAATTAAACGTTTTTTGACACTTTTAGCCACTTAACAAGCGCCTAAAATTTTGAGAAATTAACGCCTTACTAGTTGAGCGTTTCTCATGATTATGCCATTACGCCTACCACTAACTAATAATCTAAGTTGTGGTAGGCGTAATGATTCTTAACTTATCACATTAATCACGGTTTGCGCTGGAGATACGCAGGTAAATTACGCATTAAGGATATTAAAGATTATAATGAATATCATAATCTTAATAATCTGACACAAGTTTTCTCAGAAATCTTTTTCAGGAGACAGGGAACAGGGAGCGGGGAAAGGGAACAGAGAGCGGGGAATAGGAATAATTCTTTGTTGTACCAATGCCCAAAGGGTATAAGGGGAGGGAAACCCAATTCCCAATTCCCAATCCCCAATCCCTAATGCCCAATTACCAATTGATAACTTGCAATTCAGACGGCTGAAGTGGCAGACTTTGAATGAGAATATGTCATGGCCAAGGTAGTTATATGACGGCTTCAACAAAGATTAATACAGGCGATGGACTATTGTATCAAAATGTCCTCGGTTCTCGTCGGTTTAGTAACTACTGGTGGGCAACTATTGTTAGTTTGGGAGCATCTGGCTTTTTGTTGGCTGGTATCTCCAGCTACCTAAAAGTTAATTTACTCGTAGTTACTGATCCAACTCAACTGATTTTTGTACCTCAAGGATTGGTGATGAGCTTATACGGCATGGCGGGGGTGCTGTTGGCTTTATACTTGTGGCTGGTTATCTTATGGGATGTCGGTGGCGGTTACAACGAATTCAATCAAGAAACTGGTAAATTCAAAATCTTTCGCTGGGGTTTTCCTGGTAAAGACCGTCAAATTCAAATTGAAAGTCGCATCGAAGATGTACAATCTGTCCGTATCTCCATTAAGGAAGGTCTAAATCCCCAACGCGCACTTTATCTCAGGGTTAAAGGACGGCGCGATATTCCTTTGACAAGGGTTGGCCAACCTTTATCTTTAGCTGATTTGGAAACTCAAGGAGCTCAGTTAGCTCGCTTTTTGGGTGTACCCTTAGAAGGATTGTAGATTTTAGATTTTGGATTTTGGATTGAAAACACGGTGATGGGAGGTCGAAGGAAGGAGGCAGAGATCAGAAGAAAGACAGATACAGTACATTGCAGCTAATTGAGGCTTCCGTGAGCTTTAGTCGAACTGTACAAATGTTAATCATAAACAACCTCACGGGCGTTTGGAAACCCAGTGGCTAAAAGCCACTGGGAGGAAAAAGGACAAGGTGGGCTAAAACCCACCTTGTCCCTAATATGGGCATCCTTTCTTGTCGATGGTAAACCAATCAAATCTATTAACCAGTAGTTCAACAAGCGTAATGCTCAACTGCAATCTATCAAGGATACGCTCTTAAATTAGGGGTATCACTAATCAACAAGTGAAAATTACAGCAAAACGCAATAATGAAGGGGGAGAGTGAACTATTTCTTTTCTTCCATCTTCCCTATTCCAAAATCCAAAATCCAAAATTCAAAATCTAAAATCTAAAATCTAAAATTACTAAGAGAAGCTAAGATACTCTGGTTGAGTCAGTAACTGGCAATGCGGTTAAAATTTCCACAATTTTTAATGCTTATGTTGATGATTGGTGGTTTGATATTAGGAGGATGTTCCACAGAGAAAGTAGCTTCTAATACATCTCCAGCCTCGACGGCTGCCTCAAAGGCAACTGAGGCAAGTTCGAACTCAACTGCTGAAGCAGCAATATCACAAACTAGTAGTGAGAGTATTCCAGGAATGAAAGACTTACCACGGCTTGAAGGTAAGGCTAATGTGGTGATCACAGTTAAAGGCGCACCAATCACTATCGAAGTAGATGGTGTTAATGCTCCCATTACTGCTGGCAACTTCGTTGATTTGGTGCAAAAGGGTGTTTACGATGGTTTGGTATTCCATCGGGTTGTGCGTGATCCTCAACCGTTTGTGGTTCAAGGTGGTGATCCTCAAAGTAAAGATCCCAAAGTTCCAGCAAATAGGTTAGGAACTGGTGGTTATATAGACCCAAAAATAGGGACTGAACGCCGTATACCACTGGAAATTAAGCCAGAGGGTGCAGAAGAACCTGTTTATAGTCAAACAATTGCTAGAAAACCTCTTTTGACACACAAACAAGGTGCAGTTGCGATGGCAAGATCGCAACTGCCTGATTCTGCTTCTTCTCAGTTTTATTTTGCTCTAGCAGATCTGGGTTTTCTAGATGGTAGCTACGCGGTGTTTGGTTATGTGACTGATGGCTTTGATGTAGTTAATCAAATTCATCAGGGTGATCGCATTGATTCTGCCAAAATCACTAAAGGTGCTCAGAACTTAAAATCTACTAAGTAGTCAGTTAAGTAGTCAGTAGTTAGTTGTCAGTGTTAACAAACCTGCTGACAACTGCTAAAATCTAAAATCTAAAATCTAAAATCTAAAATCTAAAATCTAAAATTGGTTAGGGTTGTTGTCACTGGTATTGGTTTAGTTTCTGCTTTAGGTAACAGCTTAGAAGATAGCTGGCAAAATTTACTATCTGGTACAACGGGAGTTAAATTACATCAACCATTTCCAGAACTCTTAAAAATTCCTTTAGGCTTAATCGGTGACAAACCATCCGACTTGAGTACACTGACTAAGATGGTTGTTAATTCTGCTTTAGAAGATGCTAAATTAGTAGCGCCTTTGGTTGATTGTGCCGTGGTAGTTGGTTCTAGCCGTGGTTATCAAGGGTCTTGGGAAAAGTTAGCGCGACAGATGTATGGCAAAGATACCCTTGAACTGTCCTTGAAATTGGAAGATTGGTTGTATACTTTACCCCAGATGAATGCGCTCGCTGTAGCCAGAGAAATCGGTGCAACAGGGATGGTTTTAGCCCCAATGGCGGCTTGTGCTACGGGAATTTGGGCAATTGCCCAAGCTGTGATGTTAATTCAAACAGGGCAATGTCAACGAGTGATCGCAGGTGCAGTGGAAGCACCAATTACCCCTCTTACCATCTGTGGATTTCAGCAAATGGGGGCTTTAGCAGCAACAGGGGCTTATCCCTTTGATTTACACCGAGAAGGGTTGGTATTAGGTGAAGGTGGGGCTGTATTTGTTCTCGAATCTGCGGACTTGGCAAAACAACGTCAAACAAAGCCAGAAAATATTTATGGGGAAATTCTGGGTTTTGGCTTGACAGCAGATGCATTTCATGGTTATCAGCCAGAACCAGAAGGTAAAGGTGCGATCACAGCTATCCAGCAATGTTTAAAACGTAGTCGCTTAAGACCAGCAGATATTGACTACATTCACGCGCATGGTACAGGTACTCTCCTCAACGACCGCATCGAAAGCAAAATAATTCAGCATTTATTTCCCCCAACAGTAGCAATTAGTTCCACTAAAGGTAGTTCAGGTCATACACTAGGAGCATCAGCAGCTTTAGGCGTGGCTTTTGCACTTATGAGTATAAGGTATCAAACATTACCGGCCTGCGTGGGATTGCAGGAACCAGAATTTGATTTAAATTTTGTCACCACAGCAAAAGAAACAAAAATCTCCCAGATACTCTGTTCCAGCTTTGGTTTTGGCGGACAGAATGCAGTGATCGCTTTAAGTAAGTAGTGGAAATTTGATTGCTGAGTGCTAGATTTGAATTTGCTAACAGAAACATTGCGGATGAATATTTCGTCTTGTCAAGCATTAACCACCATATTAAAAATAATCCAATCATCAAATTAGCAAAGATAGTTCGTAAATCAATATTAACACATTGTATCAAATGATATTGTGTCTTTTCCTTCATCTCGCTGACCAATGATTCTTTAATGGTACAAGCCCCCAAATTTATCTGTGAGGTCAATCTAAGGTCGTTGGACCAAGACTCTGGAAAGTCCAAAATTGAATGACGTAACGTCCATCTATGACAATAATTAATCAAGGGGATATTCAACTATGAAATGGCTTTAGGCATCTATATCTTTTCTAGTATTGTCTTTATCTTTATATTCCCAAGTACCATCAGTACTAGCTCAATCATATTCAAACACCAAAACTAGGCAAATAAGTCAAAAATTGCCACCTTCAATAGACAATCAGTCCAAACTTCTAGTCCTTGGTTTTGCAGCTAGATTTAAACCGTTAGTAGATGAGCAACCTAATCCTCCAACAGTTAGTTGAAGCAGCAACTCGTGGTTCTTCATGCCTCAAAAACAAACAGGAAATAACAGCCTTACTTCCGGCCAATAAATCAGGACTGACCTTAAATGAGCATCCTACATTTTTTGGTATATACCCCAGATCCCCGAGCCAACTGCCGAATTTGCTCTCATCAATGATGCAGAAAAAAAAGTAATTTATAAAACAACATTAACCTTACCTAAACAACCAGAAATTATCAGGTTTACTCTACCTGAGAATGCACCAAAACTGAGAATAAATACTACTGATCATTGGTATTTAACCCTAATTTGTGATCAAGAAGACTCTAGCCACAATCCTTATGTAGAAAGTTTTGTTAAACGAATTCCAGCAAATTTATCATTGTCAGAGTCCTTAGTCAAAGCAGATTTACTCCATAAATCTACTTTCTATGCACAAGCTGGAATTTGGCATGAAGCACTATCTTAGAGTTTAGAATTACGTTGTACTCAGCCTAATAACGAAATAGTTAAAATAAATTGGAGGCAATTTTTAGACTCAGTGGGATTACCTAATGTTGCATCTGAACCATTAGTGGATTCTTGCAAGACCAAGAATTAATCAATGAATTTCATTTTAGAGGATTTAGAAAAAAATCTATGGGAATGGCGTGGCGTGTTAATTGCTGTTCCCAGTGTCATATTTATTGTGATCGCACTACGTTTCACTGGATTACTTCAATCTTTAGAATTAACAGCATTAGATCAACTGTTTCTAGTCCGTCCACAAGAACGGATTGATAATCGCATTGTCATAGTCGAAATTAATGAAGAAGATATTAATAATCAAAAAGTCTGGCCTATTTCTAATGCGGTCATGACCAAGTTTTTAAAAAATATCAAACAGCAACAGCCCAGGGCTATAGGTTTAGATATTTGTGGTAATTGGCCAGTTAATACTCGACAAACAGAACTGGTTAACTTATTTGAATCTATGCGTAATTTGATTGGCATTGAAAGGTATTAGAAAATATGGATAGCTCTTTAGTTCACGCATCACCTATTTTAAAAAAACTTCAACAAGTTGGAGGAAATGACCTACCTCTTGATGGAGATGGTAAAATCTATCGAGGAATGTTGTATTTATATTTAAATGAAAATGATTATATTGAAAGTCTTAGTCTTAAGTTAGCACTTTTATATTTAAAAGCAGAAGGAATTACTGAAAAAGCAGCAACAACTAACCCCAAATATTTACAACTAGGTAGACGGGTTGTCCCCATGTTTAAGAATAATGATGGTGGTTAAGTCAGGGAGAAATCTGGGAGCTACCAAATACCATTCAACTATCGAGGAACGATGCAAAAGTCTGTCAAAGTTTCTCTCACAGATCTAGTATAAAACCGGGTTTAACCAAATTTAATGTTACGGAAAGTGGTAATAGTTAGTTCAATTGCGGAGAGTTTAAAAGATAGGTTTTTCACACCTTATAGTAGTAAATCATCTGCAGCTCCACAACGGATGGTAGGTGTAATAATCCACGCTAATTTAACCAGTCAAATTTTGAGTTCGGCTATAGATAGTCGTCCACAAATTAAACCTTGGTCTGAATTTGAAGAAGGACTTTGGATTTTATTATGGTCTATGATTGGTTGTCTATTATTTTGGCAGCAACGCCATAATATATTTTTGATTACCGTTAGTTTTGTGTTGACTGGTAATGCATTGATTGTCTGCTGCTTCTTAGTATTTTTAGCTGGCTGGTGGATCCCTTTGATTCCACCAATATTAGCTTTAGTAGTATCAACTGTTATTATTACCCAATATATTTTTCAGAGTGCAGTCAATATGCAAAAAACTTTTGGGCGTTATCTTACAGATGAAGTTGTTACCAATTTAATAGAAATGCCTTCTGGTTTAAAGTTAGGAGGACAACGGAGGAAAGTTATAATTTTAGTATCTGATGTTATAGGATTTTCCGCTATTTATGAAAAATATCCTCCTGAACAAGTGGTAGAAATTCTAAATTTTTATCTGGAAGTAATGACAGATGTAATTAATCAGCACAAAGGTACGATTAATGATTTTATGAGTGATGGTATTTTGGTGATGTTTGGAGCGCCTATTAGTCAGTCGTGAAGATGATTCTCAAGGAGCGATGGCTTGTGCTGTAGCCATGGAGTTGGCAATGGAAAAGGTGAATGGAAAAATCAGCAAATGAATTCACCCATTCTAGAAATGGGAATTGGTATTAATACAGGAGAAGTAGTAGCCGGGAATATTGGATCTTAAAAACGGGCTGAATATACTGTGATTGGTAGTCATGTAAATTTAGCTGCTCAGATTGAATCATATTCTGTAGGAGGACAGATTTCAATTTTTGAGTATACTCTATTAGATGCCAATATTGAGTTGAGACTTGATAGTAACTTACAGGTAGAACCAAAAGGGATTAAACAACCTATTACTACTTATGAAATTGTTAGTTTTGGTGAGAAATGTAATTTACATTGACCTAAATTTGATGAAGAAGTCGAAATTTTAAATGATGAAATACCAGTGGAATTTATCTTTTTACATGGTAAACACCCAGGTGTAAAATTATTGCCAGGGGTATTAGTCGGACTGTTTGAAAATCGCGCACGAATTCGTTGTAAATATGATTTGGTAATATTAACTAATATCAAGTTGAAGTTATTAACAGATACAGCAGTATTTACAGAATAACCAGATGTATATGCCAAAGTGATACAAAAATTTGCAGCAGAGGAAAATGATTTTTCACTTCGGTTTACAGGAATTCCTCCCAAGGGACTCAAACGACTTAGAAAGGTACGTCAGAGTTTGGCTTAAAGGTATCGGTGTCAGGAGTCAGAATTCACGGGAGTTTCACCTATTAGGCCTTGTGCGAATTACACCTATTCCAGGAAGATTTATCTGAAAATGGGGTAAAAACACGTATTAGACCTGTCAGGAAAATTAACTTGGTGTGAAAAAAATGGTGGAAGGGAATGTTGAGGGTGTAGCAAAAGGGAAAATCTACTAAATTAACTATATTCAAGAATATCCACATCGTACACAACAAATACTGGGAATAACTAACCATCAGTTTCAAGACTTGTTAGCCCAAGGTGAAATGCAGCATAAAAAACTTCAAGGTGACATAGAAAGTAAAAACATAGGTATAAATCAGAAAGGAGGAGGGGGGAAAGGGAAACTAGAGATAAAAGAACAGGTATGTCTATGCTTGTTCTATTGGAGGACAATGCCAACATTTGAGGTTTTAGGTTTGCATTTCGGTATATGGAAAACGGAAGTAAAGGACACATTTCATTAGTGGCTAGAAATATTACGAGATGTTTTCCCTCCTAGTCTCCGTGTACAGGTAGAAAAACATGGTAGTGATTATGCCATGGCGACTCAGAACAAAGGGCAGGAAACAAAGAGTTTTCCACCAAGGCTATTGTTGTTGAATAGGTCATTAGACTTGTAAAAACATTCCGGGTACCTTACCTGAACAAAGATTTCCCCTGAATTACCCAATTTACTTACAAGTAATTCTTACTAACTATTTGTGGTTTAGTCACATTAGGAATTGGTTCATTAGTTTTGCCCATTTCATAAATGTTATGGATATATGGATATGAGGTCAGTTATAAATTTGTCATCAACATCTTCATGGATAGGAACTATCAGTTACTATTCCCAACCCTAATTCTTTCCTTGGTTCTTTCCTCATCTTAACACTATGGAAAGCTAGACACAGACTCCTTTCTAAATTTTCGCCCCTCTCTATTGAACTGAGATCAAAAACCGACAGACTCAAAACCCTGCAAGAAAAGATGCAGGAATATATAGATAATGGTTTGCGTTTAGGTTGGTTGATTAATCCCCAAGACAAACAAGCAGAAATTTACCGACCTGGAAAACCTGTAGAAATTATCCAACTTCCTACAGGGAGCAAGGCGATTTTGTGAGGTGGGGGTAAAAGTGTGCTTTTAGCTACAGCAACCACAGATATAGCTAAAATGTTTTTCTGGAATTAAAGTAAAATAAATCACATCAAGCAAATAAAATTCCAAGACGAACTATCTTCTCAAAATATCCTAAGAAGACTTGCATTCAATAATTTGTGGCTGGTGGGAATAAGCTGCTTAGGTAAGTAATCAAATAGGCAGGTATTGATTACCAAAATTCTGTTAAATGGGAGTTGTAGGTATAAAATATTAGACAGTTTGAAGATGGATAAAAGAGGTAAAAATGGAATTACAGAAATTATGATGCCAACTTCCAGCTATCCATTGACAAGGAAGATGTAACATAATTTCCGCATTTTCTTTTAACCGAAATTTACTGTTTACCTTCATTATTAAATTGAATTAAATTGACAACTTGTATGTATACAATATTTTAATTGTACGGTAAATGATTTTTACCGATGCCTATTTTGGGTTTTTAGTGATCGATGGCACACTTACTTTTTGCCCCACCTGACAAAATCGCGTTGCTCCCCTTCCTACACTACTTTCTGGAGAAGACATTCTACCAGGATTTTAACTACAGCTATAAAATGAAAAACCAAAATACTAAAAAGCAACGCACCCCGCAGTCGGAATGGGTTGCTTCTATTTAATCGAAACTAGCTATTCAATGGAAACTAGCTATTCAGGGGAAACTTAGTAACGATTGCGACTACCGCCGCCACCGCCACCACCGTAACCGCCACGACCACCGCCGCCGCCTCCATAACCACCACCGCCACCACGGTCTTCTTTGGGCTTGGCTTTGTTAACTTTCAAATCACGACCCATCCATTCAGCACCATCAAGGGCTTCAATGGCCGCGGTTTCTTCTGCATCAGAACTCATTTCTACAAAAGCGAAGCCACGTACACGGCCGGTTTCCCGGTCAGTGGGAATTTGAACACGCTTTACAGAACCGTATTCTGCGAAAACCTGTGTCAAAGCGTCCTGTGTAACTTCGTAAGAAAGATTGCCTACGTAAACTGACATATAATGTCTCCAAAATCACGAGTTTGTAGAGATTTAGATTTCGGAGAGCAGTCTGTAAATACCACAAGTAAAAAGCCTGTCAATACTAACAACAAAATCACTAATCGCCGAATTAATTCTCTCCCTAATGATGACATACAAACCAGGTTTTTGGGAGAGGATTTTACGAAATTTTTATAGAAAATTTTGCCAGCCCTGGAAATATTAGTGCTGGCTAGTATTTCAAGCTGATAGCTGACGGATGTACACAGGGTGGACGCAAGGTTATCACATTAAGGGATTAGTTTCAGCTTGAATGCGCTTTTCCAAATATTGACCAATCATTAACTGTTCGCCAGCACGGGAAATAATACTTTGTCTGGTGCGGTATTTATCACCAATGAGCTTAATTTCTTCCTCAAATACTGAATTGTTGTATTCCGTTCGCAAGCACAGGGTTTTGGGATGCGGGAAATTATATTGAGCTGTTACAGGTTTGGTAGTAGCAAAACCGCGATCGCGATACAAAATATTTCCCAAAACACCAAAAATTGTCATACCGATGGCTTCTTTTATCGCGTTGTGTAAATCGGTACTTTCCCAACTGACTTTTGCACCACAAGTCAAACTTCCTAAATTTGACAAGTCGTGTAAGTGAGCCAGTTGTTGCAATTCATCATCTCCCTGTGCCAAAAATCTGATGGTAATAATACTTACGATTTCCTTAATTTTACCTTGTGGTAGGGTATAATAGCGCCGTTCAGAACGCCATTGTCCTACAGATGCTTGAAAAAACTCTGCAATCATTTGTTCATCGGCAGTTTGGACAATTTTCAGCAGTGATGTCACTTGTTACCTTCCTCACTTAATGTGAATTGTTCCTTTAGTGACTTCCGTCACTACTCTATGGTGATTACGAAAGCAATATTTATTTAATATTCTTAATATATACACAAAGTCTTCAAGAATTCCAGTCTCAATAACCCTTTAACTGACAAATTTCCCGTAAAAACCTAATTAATTTTTAGCAGCTAAATCATGACCTATTACCTATTACCTATTGTTGGCATAATCTTTATACTAACTTTATAATCTTTGAGACTATCAGCAATTACACACATTTATATCCTGTAGATATGGTGATAATTCTGCCAGTGTGAACAAGCCAAAAAAAGTGATGAGGAATACATAAATAGTTGAAGAAACGATGACGTTATTTTTTTCTTAGTTCATACCTATTCCCAATCAATTGGGAAGGAAAAGCTGTTTGAGTGCAAATACTGCCCAATTGGAGAAAAGTTCATGGTTTTGGACACAAATAAGTCACAAAAACAGGTGAAAATATCAACTCCTATAGTTACCAAACCAGTTATCAATAACTATAGTTTATTAATGTTCTGTATGCTGTTACTGGCATTACTAACAGCAAGTTGTGGTTCATTACCAAAAGAATCAGCCGGAGCCCAATCGAGGCGACCTGATGGTAGAGAAAGAGGTAATAGTGAAGCATCTGTAGATGTAGCGATCGCCCGAACTAACTTATTACGTCCTCCAGCAGGTTATATCGGTAACACCACCCCATTTAGGACAGTTTCTGTGCGATCGCAAGTAGAAGGAAGACTCATCGCCCTCAATTTAGATGTTGGAGATACAGTCAACCGTGGAGAAATTATTAGCCAGTTAGACGACGTTCTACTGATGACGGCATCACAGCAAGCAGAAGCAGAACTAGCAACCAGTCAATCAGAAGTCGCTAGGGCGATGACACAAGTAAGTAATGCTCAAGCAGAAGTCGAAAAAGCCAGATTAGAAGTTATCCAAGCCCAAGCAGACTCCCAAAGACAACAACAATTATTCAAAGCGGGAGCAATTTCCGAACAAGCCGCCCAACAAGCCAACACCAAAGCCCAAACAGTCCAAAAAGCCCTACAAGCCACCATTGAACAAGTCCGTACAGAAAAACAAGCTGTAGCCGCCGCGCAAGGTAGAGTATTTGCCCAGCAAGCAGTAGTTAAAGCCGCCAAAGAACGTCGTTCCTATTCCCGCTTAATCTCCCCCATCACCGGCGTAGTCACAGAAAAAGTCACAGAACCTGGTAATCTTCTACAACCAGGAAGCGAAGTCTTAAAAATTGCTGACTTGAGTCGGATTAAAGTAGTAGTCCAAGTTTCCGAATTAGAACTAGCAAAAATACAGGTCGGGCAATCTGTACAAGTGCGTTTAGATGCCTTCCCAGATCAAACCATCATTGGTAGAGTAGCGCGTATTTCTCCAACTGCTGATAGCACAGCCAGGTTAGTACCTATAGAAGTAGTCATTCCCAATAGTGGCGGAAAAACTGGTAGCGGACTACTAGCACGAGTCAATTTTACGACCCAAACACCACAGCGAGTCGTGGTGTCACAAACAGCAATTAATGTAACAGATCAACAAACAAAACCAGAAAATACCACAGGTACGATATTTATTCTTCAAGAAACCGACGGTAAAGCCAAAGTAAAAGAACAATCTGTAACTTTAGGGAAAAAAGCTAACGGTAGTGTAGAAATTCTCTCTGGCTTACAACCAGGAGAAAGTTATGTTGTTCGTAGTAGTAAACATTTAAAAGACAATGAAGTTGTCAAGTTATCAATTTTGTCGGAAAAAGATTTGAAAGAACCACAAAAAACACAAAAAAAGAATTTTTAGGTGGTGTTAAGCAAGAGCTGATTCATAATATACAGTTTGAACTTTGAATTGGTAAAGATGCAAATAACAAACAACAACGGCTTTAGTATCAGCGCCATTTCTATCCGTCAGCATATCGCTACTCTCATGCTGACCTTGGCTGTAATTGTTATGGGTGTATTTTTCATTATTCATTTACCCGTGGATTTACTTCCATCTATTACTTATCCCCGAATTGGTGTGAGGATAGAAGCACCAGGAATTTCTCCAGAAGTAGCAATTAATGAAGTTACCAAACCTCTAGAAGAAGCTTTTTCTGCAACAGAAGGTGTAATTCAAGTTTTTTCCCGCACTCGTGAAGGACAAGTGAGTTTAGATTTGTATTTTCAACCAGGAGGAAATATTGACCAAGCCTTAAATAATGCTACAGCAACCTTTAATCGATCCAGAAACAGATTACCAGACACTATTACAGAACCACGTTTATTTAAAGTAGATCCTTCCCAATCACCTGTTTATGAATTCGCACTTACTTCACCTACTCTTAAAGCTGTTGACTTGCGGGTTTTTGCAGAAGAAGAATTAGCTCGTGAATTGGGTGTAGTACCAGGAGTAGCAATAGTAGATGTATCAGGAGGAGTTAAGGAAGAAGTTAGGGTAAATGTTGATTTAGATCGTCTCCAATCTATTGGTGTTGGTTTGACAGATGTGTTAAATCAACTGCAAGACCGTAACCAAGATATTTCTGGAGGAAGGATTCTAGGTCCAAATTCTGAACCTTTAATCCGCACCATGGGACGCTTCCAGAATGCTGAGGAAATTAACAATATTTCTTTTGAAGTATCTGCACGTAATTCTAATCTTAAAAATCGTGTTTATTTGCGTGACTTTGCCCAAGTTATCGATGGTTCAGAACAACAACGGGTTTATGTATTACTGAATGGTCAAGAAGCAGTTAAAGTCAGTATTCAAAAACAGCCAGATGCTAATACTGTAAATGTTGTTGATGGTGTAAAAAAACGTTTAGAAAAACTTAAGGAAGCTGGTGTAATTCCTGCTGAAGCAACCCTCACATCTACTTTAGATGAATCAATACTTATCCGCAGTTCTCTGGCTAATCTTACTTCTTCTGGATTGATTGGTTCAGGTTTAGCAGCTATAGCCGTTTTTCTGTTTCTAGGTTCTCTAAGACAAACTTTAATTATTATTCTGGCTATTCCCCTAGCATTTTTAACAGCTATTATTTTCATGGGAATATTCGGTTTATCCCTGAATATTTTTAGTTTGGGTGGTTTAGCCTTGGGTGTGGGAATTGTCGTTGATAATTCCATCGTCATGTTAGAAAATATTGCCGAGGGAATTAATCAATCAAAATTACAAAATCAAACATCAAAATTACCAACTGCTTTAATTATTCAACAGGCAGAAAAAAGCAGTCGAGAAGTAGAATCAGCTTTAGTAGCTTCTACAAGTACAAACTTGGTAGCAGTATTACCATTTTTGCTGATTGGTGGTTTTATCTCATTACTCTTTAATGAGTTAATTCTCACCATCAGTTTTGCGGTAGCAGCTTCAGTTCTTATTGCTGTTACTGTTGTCCCCATGCTGACATCTCGACTGTTAGCTTTACCAGTTTCTAGTTCTCTAGGTAATTTTTGGTTTTTCCGCGAGTTTAATCACCGTTTTGAAGCCACTACAAGATTATATGGTGGTTTGTTAGCTAGGATCTTACGCTGGCGGTTATTAACTATTGCGATCACTACTATCATATTAGGTGCTGGTAGTTGGTGGATGGCTCCTCAACTTCCCCAAGAAATTCTCCCCCCCATCAACACCGGACAAGTTAGCTTAATAGCTCAATTTCCCCCCGGTACACCTCTAGAAACTAATCAAAAAGTCATGAGGGCTGTAGATCACATTCTCCGTCAGCAACCAGAAACAGAATATGCGTTCTCTACAGTAGGTGGTTTTCTCTTTGGTAGCAATAGTACTGCTAATCCCCTGAGAAGTTCCAGCACCATTACCCTCAAACCAAAAACAGATATAGAGACTTATGTTGAGCGTGTCACCAAAGAATTTACTAAGCTAAACCTAGTAGATATTCGCCTCGGTTTAGCCCCTGGTCAAGTGCGGGGTTTAATTCTTAACAACTCCCCTACTCGCGGTGCTGACGTTGACATAATTCTCCAAGGAAATAACTCAGACACTTTAGAGAAAGCAGGTCATGCTTTATTAAAAACTTTAGAAGAAAAAGTTACCTCAGTTAGATTCCGTCCTGATGCAGATGTAACTCAACCAGAAATCCAGATTTTACCTGACTGGGAACGAGTGGCTAATGTCGGTTTAAATACTAAAGATATTGGGGAAACAATTCAGACCGCCATTATAGGTAGCGTAGCCACCCAACTACAACGCAATAACCGTTTGGTAGATGTGCGAGTTGAGTTAAATGAAGCTTCAATACAAACAACTTCCCAGTTAGAGAGATTACCTTTATTTGTAGAAGGTAATCAACAAATTCGCTTGAGTGATGTAGCGACAATTGCCGAAGGTAAAGCACCAGGAGAAATTCAACGGATTAATCAGCGTCAAGTTTTTTTAATAGCTGGTAATTTGGCAGAAGGAGCAAGTCTTAGTCAAGCATTAGATCAAGTTGATCTAGTTCTCAAAAATGCAAATTTCCCTCAAGGTGTCAGTCTTTTACCCAGTGCAACAGCGGAATCTAATCAAGAACTACAAAAATCAATACAACTGTTGGGAGGTTTAGCAATCTTTTTAGTCTTTGTGGTGATGGCTGTACAATATAATTCCCTCATTGATCCTTTAGTAATTCTGTTGACCATTCCTCTGGCATTAGCAGGAGGTATTTTTGGGCTTTATATCACCGGAACTGCTATTGGTGCTACTGTCGTCGTCGGTGCAGTTTTGTTAGTAGGTATTGTGGTTAATAACGCCATTATTATGGTGGAGTTAGCAAATCAAATTCGAGAACGAGAAAGAATTGACCGTCGTACCGCCATTTTAAAAGCAGCACCTCAACGTTTACGCCCTATTTTCATGACAACAATTACCACAGTTCTGGGTATGTTTCCCCTGGCTTTAGGAATTGGTGAAGGTTCAGAGTTTCTTCAACCTTTGGGTGTAGTTGTATTTTCTGGGTTGTCTTTAGCAACAATGCTTACTCTATTTATTATCCCCTGTTTTTATACTCTGCTCCATGATTTAATTACTGGACGTTGGGCAAAACCTGTACTTATCAAAATCTGGAAGAGAAATTTAAACAAAGCATAATTTAGAAATTTAGAAACAAGATCCCTCATTTCTTTAAGAAGCACGGGATCTCAATTTAAGTAAGAATTCAGCTATCGGCAGTCAGCTTTTTCAGCCTAACGCCAAAAATACCTATTGATAATTAATCAATAATTCTTACCAATTTAATTAACTAATTCTTGATACACTGCTAAAGTTTCCTCATACACACGGACAACATTAAGCAATTCTAAATTTTCCTGTGCGCGATGTTTCCAACCTTGCAATTTGTCTGGATTACTTAATAAATTTACTAATGCTTCAGCTAAAGCTTGACTATCTTTAGCTGGTACTAAAACCCCAGCTTGTCCATTGTCCAAAGCTTCTGGGATACCGTCTATTTCTGTGGCAATAATAGCAGTACCAGCCTCTCTTGCTTCGGAAATTACTAAGGGACATGGATCTCTATGAGAAGCCAGAACGAAAATATCACAAGCTAATAAATAACGTTGGGGCTCTGTTTGAAAACCCTCAAAGTGAATCTGATCGCCTACACCACTTGATTTTGCTTGTTCTTTAAATATCTCTCTATCTGGTCCATCTCCCACTAAATAAAGATGTGCTGTGGGAAAGTCTAAAGTAATTTTTTCAAAAGCAGCAATTAACTCATTTATACCTTTGCGTTTATACATACCTGCTACAGTGGTGATCGCAGGTTGTTGTAATTTTAAAGGTTGATAATCCGATATTCGCCTTGTGCGGGGACTGCCCAAAGTACCATTGCGTACTACCCGTAATTTATTCTCTGGTATACCACGTTGCATCATCGAAATTTGCACGGCTTTACTAACAGCAATTACCCTATCTGCCAAACCCATCAATAAACTAGCACGCTGAAATTCATTGTGTACTGTGGAAACTAAGGCATACTTGTTTCTAAATCTCAACATACTAGCTAGAACTATTCCAGTCATCATGTGGGCATGAACAATATCAGGCTGAAATTTTCGTATAATTTCCCGAAAAGATAATGCTGCTTGTAGAATATTTATAGGCTGACGATTTTGGTTGATCTTGTAGTGTTTAACACCAAATTTATCCAATAACATTTCATATTCTCCCCCACCAGATATTACTGCTACATCATCACCAGTCTTGGCCTGTAAACAGGCTAAATCTATGGCTACGTTGACAATTCCATTTCCAATTTCTTGAACATGGTTCAATATATGTATTATTCGCATCATCTTGAAAATAGGTGTTAAATTTTTACAATTACTTCTACCAATTTAGAAAGCAAGAAATGTAACTGAACAGAAGTGAGCAAGTAATCTGTTATTGAAGTGACAGATTAATTAAAAAAAATGAGTATTTTATCCACGATTTTTCCATTAGGCTTGACTACTTCCAACTTATAGGACTGATTAGGTATCATGTGCCTTATTCATAAGTTGTATGTGATGGAAATTTCTATTTCTGCTATATCATATACAGCGTTATTATATTTTCTCTGTTCCTTGAGAAGTATATTGTTATTGGATTTCATTCTCTCGACTACATTAGACCTAATGGGAAATTGTTTCTGTGGTATGATAGGGATTTTTAGATTTTATGTATTTTTGGTGTTCTTTGGGCTCCCTAATTCAAACATAAACGTGTCACTCTAACTGTTGGCTAGAACAAAGACAAACGCTCATTATAACATAAAATTAAATTTGCATTAAGTCTATTAAAAATAATCAGCCCTATTTAATTCTTTAATTCAATGTAGTCTTTTTTCGTAAGAATTCAGGAGTAAGGAGTCAGTAGTCAGAATGTTTGAGAAATTGGTTAATTATCAAATAGGTAGGTATTTTTGGCGTTAGCCTGAAAAAGCTGACTGCTGATAGCTGAATTCTTACATTCTTTACAAAGGATATGCCAATTAAAATCACATCCAGCATCAATAAATTTAATAAATTCAAAAACTGATAAGAGAATGTTTGAAAGGTCATGCTGTAGCTTGCTTTCCGCAGGGTACGTAGGGCAGGATAGTCAAGCATCTTAGAGTAATGGGCTCAAACCCTAGATTCTAGGCTAATACACAGTTAATACTTTGTTAATACTTTGATGATTCATGCATACTTTTATCTGTACCATAGTAAGTAGCAAAACTATAGTGGAAGAAAGCAAGAATCTTTAAGTGGTTACACACACCAGACGAAAAATCAACAATCTTAAATCTCTGGACTCTCAGGCAGTTATGGATTTATTATTGGTGATCGTGGGTTTTTTTCAGGAAATCAAAAGATTATGAACGCTCAAGAGATCATCCATTCCATAGAAGCGGAACACATCAAATCCGACCTACCTGTCATTTATGTAGGTGATACAGTACGGGTAGGAGTTAAAATTAAGGAAGGGGAAAAATTCCGCGTCCAACCCTATGAAGGAGTGGTAATCGCTAAACGCAATGGTGGAATCAATGAAACAATCACCGTCCGTCGCGTTTTTCAAGGTGTTGGCGTTGAGCGTGTATTTTTGTTGCACTCTCCTCGTATTGACAACATCAAAGTCTTGCGTCGTGGTAAAGTAAGACGCGCTAAACTATATTATTTGCGCGATCGCGTCGGTAAGGCCACCCGGATTAAGCAACGGTTTGACCGCGCCCTGTGATTCACTGTGTCCTAGCAGGAGAGGAATTTCAATCTATAAGCGGCATCTGCCGCTAATTTGCTTTTTCTGAAAAATTAAATTACATTCACGAAGAAGTTGTGTTAGACTAAAAAAGTTCAGCGCAATCACTGAAACAAAGACAGCTTGTGCGCTCTTAGTTCAGTTGGTAGAACGCAGGTCTCCAAAACCTGATGTCGGGGGTTCAAGTCCTCCAGGGCGCGCTCAAAAGCAAAAAACATAGCCCGAAACAAAAACGCATCTGCTGCTATTATTTTAGCAGCCAGATTTCATTATTTCGGGTCTAATTATTTTTTACTTGCAGCTTTCTTGTTTCCATAACATTAGGTTAAACCTGTAAACCTTGGTGCAAAATAACAAGGTGTTCAAATTATTCAATACTTTTATCCTCAACATCCAAACATAAGACTGACTATCAAACCAAAGGGTGAAAGTCCTGCTACTACAAGAAAGAAGCGTTACTCGCTATAAAAAAACTTAAACTTACGTATAAGAGCAAGAAAACATGGTTGATAATAAACAGTCATAAAGGATAAGGGTAAATGTAGTCCCACTGTCCCCCAAAATAGGATTAGGGATAGTATAGGCGATCAGTTCGCCTGTGAGAAGGTTTAGCATTGCAAAAGCCTTACTCAGAAGGGATGATTAATTAATCATCCGTACAAAATATAATGTCCATATTTTGGTATGGCATTATGAACTGTAGCTATGTAAGAAACGGGGAGTATAACGACCGTGGCCAAAAAAAACGAAGCAGAAATGCCAGAAACCGGAAATGGGTTTAGCTTAAACAATTTCTTCCAAGGAACAAAAGAAGAACTTGAAAAAGTGGTATGGCCCAGTCGTAAGCAGTTGGTGAGCGAATCAGCAGCTGTGTTATTAATGGTGACACTCTCCGCATCTTTGATATATTTGGTCGATGGATTGTTTGCTTGGGCAGCAAAACAGGTATTCTGATGACTTCTGCAACAGACGAACCACGGGATGCTTTACAGTCAGAGGAAGCACTCGAAGCAGCGATAAAAGAAGCCCGCTGGTATGCGGTGCAAGTAGCCTCTGGTTGTGAAAAGCGCGTGAAGACAAACTTAGAGCAGCGCATCCAAACCTTTGATGTTGCTGACAAAATCATTCAAGTGGAAATCCCCCACACACCAACGGTAAAAATCCGTAAAGATGGTAAGCGCCAGCCCTCGGAAGAGAAAGTCTTTCCTGGTTATGTGCTTGTGCGGATGATGTTGAATGATGACACCTGGCAGGTGGTACGCAACACTACTCATGTAATTAACTTTGTGGGAGCAGAACAAAAACGTGGTACCGGCAAGGGTCGGGGTCACGTTAAACCAGTACCCCTGAGCAACTCAGAAGTAGAACGTATATTCAAACAAACCAGTGAACAAGAGCCAGTAGTCAAAATTGATATGGCTACAGGTGATAAGATAATGGTACTTTCTGGTCCATTTAAAGACTTTGAAGGCGAGGTGATTGAAGTTTCGCCAGAACGGAGTAAGCTAAAAGCTCTGCTCTCGATTTTTGGACGAGATACACCAGTAGAATTGGAATTTAATCAGGTAGAAAAACAGAGCTAAATCCAAATGGCGAAGAAAGTAGTAGCGGTCATTAAACTGGCCCTGAATGCTGGAAAAGCCAACCCAGCACCGCCAGTAGGCCCAGCATTGGGTCAACACGGCGTTAACATCATGATGTTCTGCAAAGAGTACAACGCCAAAACAGCAGACCAAGCTGGAATGGTGATACCCGTAGAAATTTCGGTTTTTGAAGACCGGAGTTTTGCATTTGTACTCAAAACACCCCCAGCATCAGTTTTGATTCGCAAGGCAGCGAAAATTGAACGAGGCTCTAATGAACCCAACAAAAAGAAAGTTGGGAGCATTAGTAAAGCTCAATTAAAGGAAATCGCCCAAACCAAACTTCCTGACCTCAATGCTAACGACATTGACGCAGCAATGAATATTGTGGCAGGAACAGCTAAGAACATGGGTGTTACTATCACAGATTAATAGGTGACAGGTGACAGGTGACAGTACATAAAAAATAACAACTGACAACTGAACAACTGACAACTGACTAATAAAAAATCGTATCGGGGGAGAGGTGAGAAACTTCGAGATCACCCCAGGAGCAAAAAATGGGAAAGAAAATATCACGCCGTTTACAGGCGTTGCAAGACAAGGTAGAAGATCGGGATTATACACCCTTAGAAGCGTTGGATATGTTAAAAGAGACAGCAACGGCTAAATTCGCCGAAGCCGCAGAAGCTCATATCCGGCTAGGAATTGACCCCAAGTATACAGATCAACAGTTGCGAACAACAGTAGCACTGCCTAAAGGTACAGGACAAATAGTGCGTGTGGCAGTTATCGCTAGAGGTGAAAAGGTAACAGAAGCCACTAATGCAGGTGCTGACATAGCTGGTTCAGAAGAACTGATTGATCAAATTCAAAAAGGCATGATGGATTTTGACAAGCTAATTGCGACACCTGATGTTATGCCAATGGTGGCAAAACTTGGTAAATTGCTTGGTCCTCGTGGTTTGATGCCATCACCCAAAGGTGGTACAGTGACAAATGATGTTGGTGGTGCGATCGCAGAGTTCAAAGCGGGTAAGTTGGAATTCCGTGCTGATCGGACTGGTATTGTCCATGTTATGTTTGGTAAGGCATCCTTCTCGCCAGAAGATTTGTTAATCAACCTCAAAGCATTGCAAGAGACAATTGATCGTAACCGTCCTTCAGGAGCAAAAGGGCGTTACTGGCGTACATTATACGTCTCTGCCACCATGGGTCCTTCGATTAAAATCGACATCAGCGCCCTAAGAGATTTACAACTGACTGAAGCTGTATAATTTTAGATTATAGATTGAGAGTTGGTAAATAGAGAAGTGAATTTTCTCCTAATTATCAACTTTTAATCTCAAATCCAAGATTCAAAATCCAAAATTAAATAAGCAAAGCCGGAGACAGCAGGTACTAACAGCTTAAGATCCTGCCGAGGTTAATTTTAACTGACTGAAGTTTGCTCAATAACAATGTGAGAACTACAGCATTAAAAGTACCTCTGTGAAACCCCGGCCAAGATAGCTGGGGTTTATTATTTTCCGCAGGTCAGTCAACTGTAAACACAGTTAAAAGTGATAACTGATAACTGATAACTGAATAAGATTTTGCCCTTGGAGGTGAAAACATAATGGGTCGAACGTTAGAAAACAAGAAAGAGATAGTAGCTGACCTCAAAGGAACTTTGAGCGAGTCAACTTTAGCACTGGTAATTGATTACCAAGGTCTAACAGTTGCAGAAATCAGGGACTTAAGGCGGCGTTTACGTCCTAGTGGCACTGTTTGTAAGGTAGCTAAAAACACCTTTATGGGTATCGCCATTCAGGAAGATGAAAAATGGCAACCTTTGTCAGAACTACTAAAAGGTTCGTCTGCCTTTTTGCTAGTTAAAGAAGATTTCTCTTCAGCAATTAAGGCTTACCAAGAATTCCAAAAAACCTCCAAGAAGACAGAACTTCGTGGCGGTGTTATGGACGGTCGCCTGCTGAAAGAAGCAGATGTCAAGGCTTTAGGAGACTTGCCATCTAAGGAACAACTTATGGCGCAAATTGCTGGATCTATCAACGCTTTGGCTACTAAACTTGCTGTGGGTATCAACGAAGTTCCCAGTTCCTTGGCTCGCGCTGTTCAGGCTGTTGCTGATAAAGAAAATGGCGATAGCACTGAAACTGCTAGTGAATAAAACTTTTTCATTAGTTAAACCCTGTTAGTAAAAACTAATAACTAATGACTAATGAAAACTGACAGAAAACAAATCAAAATTTTTTAGGAGTATATCCATGTCTGCTGCAACCGATCAAATTTTAGAACAATTGAAATCTTTGACCTTGTTGGAAGCTTCTGAACTAGTTAAGCAAATTGAAGAAGCTTTTGGTGTAAGTGCTGCTGCACCTGCTGGTGGCATGATGATGATGGCGCCTCCTGGTGCTCCTGCTGCTGAAGTTGTAGAAGAAAAGACCGAATTTGATGCAATTCTTGAAGCTGTACCTGCTGATAAGAAAATTGCAGTTCTGAAGATTGTCCGTGAAATCACAGGTTTAGGTCTGAAAGAAGCTAAAGACTTAGTAGAAGCTGCTCCTAAGCCAGTTAAAGAAGGTATTGCTAAAGACGCTGCTGAAGACATCAAGAAGCGCATCGCTGAAGCTGGTGGTACTGTAGTCATTAAGTAATTCGTAATTGCTAATTCTTAGCATTATTCAGTGATTAGGAATTAGGAATGATTAATTAGTTAATTAAGGAGTCTAAAAAAGACTCCTTTTTTGGTGTTTATTTTTGACTTGTTTAACATTGTTTACCGTCTGACGGATTCACAAAATCATGTAAATCTGCATCCCAAATACTGATGTAGATGAAATCACAATTTTGCCGCACTATTTGACCTTTCACAGAACCCTTCGTAAATTTAAAATTATCTATCTGACGCTGTTGAATTTTTTGGAGTCCTTGTTTAATTTCTGCTGTGGCTTGTCCAGCTAATAAACCATTTAAGGTTGTTTGCATAACTTGATTATCTACTGATGAAGCAAAAGCCGCTTCGGTTTGCCTGATTCTACCAGTGTCACGGTCAAATAAGTAGCCTAAATCAATTTGATTTGGTACTACTTTATAAGTGATAGCACGGGTATTCGACCATAGTCCCCTTAAATCTTTTTTTGGTTTCCCCAGTGCTGCTTCTACACTATTTCTGGATGTCCCTGTGGGAAATACTGGTACAGTTTGCCTGATGTTGGTGGCTAACTGTTCAGGTAATTCTTTTCTTTGCTTACCTGGCTTTTTCTGGGAATCTGAAAATACCTCGGCTGTGGGAACTACAGCTGGCTGAGATTGCTGTTGTTGTATTTCTACTTCGGGTGTTGATCTGACTGTGGGAGTGGGAGTATCTTGAATTACGGGTTTATCCACTGGTGGTGGTGTTGATACCTGTGCAGAATTAGTTTTTGGTAAGGGATTAGAAATGAGTTGCTGTTCTGTAGAAGGAGTTGGTGTAATTACTGGTGTTGGGGAAACTTCCTTAGCAACTGGGGAATTTGTAAGTACAACAGTGGGAGTCTGGGTTTCTCTTGTGACTGTGGAGTTAGTAGCGACTGGGGCTGAAGGTTGTGGCTGACGGTTGGATATTCCTACTGCAACAATCAAACTACTCACCAGCAAACTACCAAGAATTACAGCGGTTTTTTGCCCGTTTGCAGGATTGTTAACTTCTCTGATAACAGGAGTTCTTGCAGGTGAATAGATTGGCTGGGTTGTTTGGCTGGTAGGAGGAGGGGGGCTAAGACTAATTGTGGCGCGGGTAGTCGGAGCATGGGAAGAAATATAATTATTATGATCAGTATTATGACCAGATTTTAAAGCATAGAGCATTTTACTGGCCGTGGTGTAGCGATCGCTCGGACGTGGTTCAATAGCTTGAGTAAGTATCTGTACCATTTCTGGTGATATACCAGCAGCGTATTGTTGCCAAAGTACTTGACCCGTTTGGGGATGAGTTTCTAAGTCTTGGGGTTGTTTACCTGTGAGCAGATAAATTGCCGTCAAGCCTAAACTATAGATATCCGTAGCATAAACTGGACGACCGATAGCTTGCTCACTGGGCATATACCCTGGTGTACCTATGACTATGGATTGTAGGGGATTTCCTGAAGGATTGATGACTGTACGGATTGTTTCTTTAACAGCACCGAAATCAATTAGAACTGGTTTATTATCTTGGGAGCGAAGGATTATATTATCTGGTTTTATATCTCGATGAATGATACCTTTGCTGTGAACATAATCTAAAACTGGTAGCAAACTTAAAAGAATTTCTCGAACAATCGTTTCTTTTAATTTGCCTTTTGATTGGATAATATTGGTGAGCGTTTGACCTTCAATCCATTCTTGGACAAGATAAAATTTGCCATTTTCTGGAAAATAAGCGTAAAGTTTGGGAATTTGATCACTAGTTTCTCCCAAATTTTCCAAAATAGCCGCTTCTCTTTCAAACCGTTGTTGAATTATTTGAGAAGTTTCTGGATCATTGTTAATTGGCTTGAGTTCTTTGATAAGAAAGCGACGACGAGAAGGTAAATGGGTATCTTCTGCAAGAGAGGTTTCCCCAAAGCCACCTGCACCGAGTAATTGGATAACTTGATAGCGGTTGTTTAACAGTTTTGTTGTCATGAAACGTTACACGCGAGATCCCTTCCCAATGTATACCAGATACTTGGACGATCTAGTGATGGGATGTTTCCTAGTGATTTACGATTTGGCAGAAATCAGCTTTGCACCTACTAGCTGTCCTAATGCTTTTCCTCCCTCTTTCATGATGGCGTTATGATTCCATTCCATTAAGGGACGGATCGATCAATATTGCTACACAGCTAGTTTGCATAATCACTGTTTAGGCATATCTCCAACGGGAGCGATCACTATTTTTCTCAATCCGATAAAATTCCTTATCTTCATGGTGTTCTCTCAAGTAAGTAAAAGCTTCTTCAGCAAATTTATCTTTAGTGCGATTTTTTCTCCTAGGCTAGGGATAATCACTGTATAAGTTAACTGTCGCCCCTTCTTCCTGACTAGTAATTATAAATCACTAGAATAAACTGGCCTTCCTTAGGTAATATATTAATTAATAATTCCTCAAGTGCCCTTTGAGTAAATAATCCATATTCTTGAATTTTTGCTTTTAAAGTATCCCCTTCTATCCACTCCTGAACTAAGTAAAATTCTCCACTAATAGAGAAGTAAGCATATAAAGTAGGAACTTGTTCAGATATGCCACCCAGTGCTTCTAAAATAGCTGCTTCTAGTTGGAATCGCTCTTATACTATTTGGTAAATCTGAGGATTATTTTGAATTGGTTTTAGCTATTTTACCACACCAAGACGGTGTGATGGCATATTGGTATCTTGAGCAAGCAATGTTTCACCAAACCCACCTCATCCAAGACTACGGATTATTCGATAGCCGTTGTTTAGCAACATGGTTTTTAGGAATGGCAAGATGCAATATATTTACTATATTTAGTAGCCATATTTTCGTTTTTTAGTTGCAGATTGAGTAGCTCTTGATTCTGTAGCTCTTGATTCTAAGGTAAATTCCGGTATTTCTTCAAGTTCATACCCACTTAAATTATACTGTTCACAAACTAAACTTAAGCGATATCCGCTGGTTCTGACTGCGTTAACTGAATGGGTTAAATCACCTTGAAAGTAAACCAAGGAGTTGGTTTGAGGTTTAACTTGTCCAACTTGGCGTTTAGGCGATTTTAGAACCAATTCTCCCCCTTCCATGTTTTCTGGTACACGCACATAGAGAACACTGACAAGGTGAGGTAGTTCAATGGTTTTGCAGTAAGAACGCAAGGAACGATCTATGTGCGGATCTACACGAGAACCTTCTTTTAATAGCAAAGGATTGAGATAAAAAGCATTACAATTAGGCTGAAGTGCTAAATCTAGATAAGGTTTAAAAAAGGGAAATTTTTGTTCAACTGTTGTTAGCCCTTGACGCTGAAAAACTACGGAAAAGCCTTTGGTATTGATAAAATCACGGTTGAGGTTGTTGATAACAAAGTAAGGACTAGCATTAATTTCTCCCCACAGGTCATTAAGGTAATAATTAGGTAAGATGTTGGTTTGTAATTGATAGTATTTCATTTCACATTTTATAACTCGAGAAGTTAAGAAATATTGAGTGTGAGACTTGTGTTAATCCTATTCATACATTCTGAAAATTTGCTCAATCATTTGATTAGCTTGGGAAGCATAAGCACCACTAAATAAATTAAGATGATTCAAAATAGGGTATAGATTATAAAGGGTCTTGCGTTTTTCATAACCCTCAGCTAAAGGAAATACCTCTTGATATCCTTGATAAAAACTTGGTGGGAAACCACCAAATAACTCTGTCATAGCAATATCAACTTCTCTATCACCAAAATAAGTTGCTGGATCAAAAATTACGGGTTCATAATCAACGGTGAAACTTGCATTTCCTCCCCATAAATCACCATGCACTAAGGAAGGTTGTACTTGATAATTTGCTAATAATTCGGGAATAGCCGCTAATAACTGATCTTGTAAAGCAAAATTCTCTCCTTTTCGCTTTGCTAACTGAAATTGATAACTTAAGCGATGTTGAATGTAAAATTCTATCCAGTCAGATTTCCAAGTATTAATTTGGGGGGTAGAACCGATAGTATTATTCATGTTCCAGCCGAAACCTCGGTTACTGCTGATTTTGTGCATTGCTGCTAAGTTACGCCCCATTTTTTGCCAAGATTTGCTATTACCATTGGCCATTTCTAGCCATTCCAATACTATATAACTAGAATTAGCTGTAGTTCCCCAACATAGAGGTTGAGGAACGCGGATAGTATTTGTGTTGTACATTTGCTCTAACCCCAGCATTTCTGCTGCAAACATCTCTCCTTGAGAGGCTTGGTTAAGTTTCACAAAATAGGTTGTTTTGCCATCACTGAGTGCATAACCTTGATTAATACAGCCACCACTTACAGATAGCCGTTGTGAAGAGTGGAATTTTTCTCCTGTCACCTGGCTAATATGAGCGTCAATTTCAATCCACATATTCAGATATCAGTTAACATTTAATATTATTAAACCATTGATAACTGATAAGTTATACAACACGAGTCAGGAGTAAAAGTCTCTTACTCTCGGGAGCATCCCAATTTTGCAAAAATATGATAAATTGTCATTCTGTTAGCGAAGCGTGGCGTAAGGCATAGGGAATGGAGTGAAGTGAAGAATTTCCGACATGCTAGAGCCTCCGGCACCCTTCGCTAACATTGGGCTGTGCTTCATACCCTGTGGGAAGCAAGCTACAGGATGATAATGAACTTAAACATTTGGGATGTTCCCCTTACTGTCTAGGTTTCAATTTAGATTTTGTACTTCACTGATCTGCAATCTGCTGTAATTGTTCACTTAACAGGTTTGATCACAACTACACCATAAGCGTTGGGGTCAAGATATTTCTGTGCAGCTTGGATTAAGTTATTTGTATTTTGAGCTTGTATATATTGGGGATAATTAAATGCTGCTTCTAGGTCGCCTATTAAAGATTGATAATAACCATACAAACCGGAGCGCTCACTTGGTGTTTCATTCCCAAATATAAACCGATTGGCTACCCGTCGCCGTACACGATAAATTTCTGATTCTTTTACTAATTCTGTTTGTATTGTATACAAATGTTTAGCAATTGCAGCTTCTACTGCTTCTAAATCATCTACTTCACACTTAGCAGAAATAGAAAATATCCCTTGCAGTCGATTATTAATATTACTAACAGCAATTGAGGAAACAAGTCCTCTTTCTTCTCGCAAATCATGGACTAATCTAGATGTACGTCCATGTCCTAAAATTCCTGCTAACACATCTAAAGAGTATGTTTCATCTAATTCCATGAGTCCAGGAACTCGCCATAGGATTATTAATCTGGCTTGTTGTACACTCTCATCAGTAAATTCCCGACGCACAATTTCTGTAAATGCAGGTTCTTGACTAACGGTTAATTGTTGATTATTAATTTTTGATTTTTGACTATTTTTACTAAATTCTTCGGCAATAATTTCTATTAATTCTTCTACTGGTAGATTACCGACGGCAACCGCAGTTATAGAAGACGGTTGATACCAGGTATGGTGAAAATCTCGCATTTGCTGAGGTGTAACTTGAGAAATTACTGCTTCTGGACCGAGTACCGGACGACGATAAGGTAAAACATCAAAAGCGGTTTCCATTGTGCGGCGATAAATCCGCCGTCTGGGGTTATCTTGTGAACGTCTGATTTCTTCCAAAACTACTAAGCGTTCTCTCTCAAAAGCATCATCAGGAATACTAGGATTACAAACAACATCTATTTGCAATGGTGCTAATTCTGCAAAGTCTTTCGGCGCAGTCGTAATATAATAGTGTGTATAATCTTGGCTAGTAGCGGCATTAGTAACAGCGCCGCGTTCTTCAATTCGACGTTCAAACTCACCACTGGCTAGTCTCTCTGTTCCCTTAAAAACAATATGTTCTAAAAAATGAGCCATGCCATTAATAGCATCTAACTCCACAGCAGAACCGATGTTTACCCATAGATTAAGGTTAACTGCTGGTACTGGCATTTGCTCGGCGATGATGGTTAAACCATTTGGTAAATGATGCACCTTGGGAGCATTAAGTCGAGGAAATTTTAACAGAGTTGATGTCATTGGTAGTGGTGAGGTGAGGGCTATCTTACTTCTTATATCTTACAATCCCCTTAGAGGATGTTTTAAAAGTCCTTCAGTACAGCAGAAGTCAGGAGTCAAGAGTCAGGAGTAAAACTCTCTTGCTGTCTAGGTTTTAATTTAGATTTTGTACTTCATGGATCTGCAATCTGCTGTATGTATCACAAATCCTTATATCTCCCTAAAATACCCCTTAGATAGAAAAGGGGACTTTGACTATAGTTCCCTACTCTTTTAGGGGGTTAGGGGGAATAATTAGTGTCTATAATCACAACTAATTACTTTTAAAACAACCCCCTTAATGGAGTAAATCACAAGTCTCAAATCCCTTACTTTTAAGAAAGTTCTGATAGGTCAACCCCTTCGGGGAATTAAAAATTAAAAATTTAGGACCCCACGGATAAATCCAGGGGGCTTGAGTTACGGTTGCTTGCCGATACCTTCGTTACGCGAACACACTTTTGTCTTCTCCCTCCATCAATAAATCGCGAAGCGTCCTGAATGAAGTAAAGGATCTGGGCTTGTACCTTTTAGTGTGGGAAAAACCATCTTTCCCTACACCCCAGACTCTGTTTTCGGTTAGACCAGACCAAAATTTATACCGCACTGTTCTAGCAATTCAGCCGAACGTAAAAAGTAACATATTTCACCAAGTTAAATTTAACAAATTCCTGACAACCAACATTTTACATTATTTATAAAACTCAACATAGATAAAGCTTATTCTTAGTATATGCTTAACGCTATTAATTCATAATACAGTTGCGATCGCATGTTAGTCCAACACATTGAATACAGTATAAGGTTGTCAGAGATTTAGAATGGGTAGTTTATACCCACTGAATTGTGGTAATAGTAGGGGGTATAACTGATGAATGGTTACTGATGAACTATTACTTACACTAATCATTACACTTAAGCAAATTTGCTGCACAGGTTTTACACATTTCGGTTCTATGTTTCTAAATGTAGGACTTCACAAAGGGTACGATATGGCTATTTCAGGATTTTTATCTGAACTTTCGCTCCCTGAAATCTTTCAGCTGCTTGAGCAAGGAAACCAAACAGGACGGCTAACTATTAAAGCACAATCACCTAATTCGTCTCTGAAAGGGGAAAATTTTTACATTTGGTTTAAGCAAGGACTCATTGTTGCTGCGGTTAATAGACTAGATGGACAGGGATTGTTATCTATCATTCAACCTTGCTGTTGGCTCAGTGCACGTGCAGCCGCTCGAATTACAGATGTCTATGCAATTCATTAACCAACCGGATTGTGTGTCAAATTACAAGGAATATTAAATGCGCAGCAATTAAAAATGTTATTTAGTTAATCAAGTTTTGAATCAAGTTTGTAAATTATTTGAATTGTAAGATGGATCGTTTAAGTTTGATACGAGAACGCCTATACTTACCTCAGAAATGACAGGTCTGACTACTATACCTAGAAAAGTTAGACTCAAAGGTCTAAGAGTTCTGCGTAATTGGAAAATACTGGAAGACAAATTACCAGATCTAACTTGTCCTTTTATAAACACAATCCTATAGTAAGCCTCAATTGAGCTTAAATCAAATAGAATGGCAAATTTGGGAATTCACCAAAGGCACAGTTTCAATTATAGTGATCGCGGAACAGTTAGGTGAGCCTGTGGAAAAAATCCAACAAGTCGCATTTCGACTCATAGTTGTTGGTCTGGTACAAGAAGTTTCCATTATTTTAGAAGCACCAGATGAGCTATATGAATTAGAATCCACAATGATTGACATAAAATTTGAGCGTAGCAAACAAGAAAGTACCGTTAGTCAATCTTTTCTCAAGAGCCTGGTTGGTTTCCTCAGAAACTAAGTTAGTTTTCAATGCAAATTCTCTGGACTTGATTGATAGTTTTTAAGCATCAAAATGTGATTGTATTTTGCGAAAAGTTCAGTATAGTATTTACTTTTTTCTTTTCTTCTTCCCTTGTAGTCTAAACCATTTCGGTTGTTTACCTATTGACTATAAAATGCGAATATGCCATGGATACATCAGGTACATCATCAATAATAAATTAGGGTGTAGAAGTATCAAATTAGAAATGAAGAATATTAATTAAGCAAAAAATTCCTAGCTAATTTATTTCCAAAATTTCCACACAATAATTAGCCATATTTAGAAACAAGTTCAGGATAACAAAATATTCTTCCACAAGATCCAGAGCTTAAGAACGTAAATATTAATATCCACAATTCTCTACCTAGAAATTTAAATTATGTCAGCTTGAGGACAACAATTGGGTGACTTTAGTAGTATTGTTTGCTTCAAAGCAGCTATTACAGGTATAGAAGATGCTTTAAGAGAATAAGAGACAGCCATTGCCTTGAATTCAGCCGGTCGTGCTAGGGGGAAAAAGTTAGTTGAAGAATTGGGTTTAGTTGGATCTTCAATGTCATTAGATGATGCAGCATCTAAATTAAATATGGCTTTGGGTAAGGACGGTACTGGTTTGTGCATAGTTGAGAGAATTATTGCTGAAGGTGAAAACATTAAAGTCTATACTTCTGAAACTTTTTGTTCTGCTGGTGAACCGCCAAACTCACCCCGCAAATGTACTTTTACTATGGCTGCAGTTTGGGGTGCTATTGAGCAATTAATTGGTAAACGTTTCAAGGGAGTACATAGTGAATGTCTACTCAGAGGTGGTACTCATGATGTGTTTGAATTTATTCCTTTTGAGTAACAAGTGTATATGACATGAATTCCAAACCTGAATTCATGATTTTCTCCCAAATTTTAACTCGTACTAAGTACTAATCTTAATAGAGAATCCCTGCAATAGCAATCAACACAGAAAAACTGGGCATGATTTTGCAAAACTTTGCGACTGCTACCTCTGGTGTTCAGGGATCAGCCCTTGTTACCCCTGATAGTTTACCTTTTGGTGCAAGCTTGCCTGGTGCTATAGATGAAGAAAGAGTATCAGCAATGTCAGCTTCCATGCTATCTTTAGGCAAACGCATTGGTCTGGAATTAGCTAGAGGTACGGTTAATCGTATCTTTTTAGAAGGAAATAAAGGCTTTGGTATTTTAACTGGTTGTGGTGAAGATGCAGTTTTGCTAGTTTTAGCTAGTGAAACCGCTAATCAAGGACTTTTAATGTTAGAAATTAAGCGTGTTATTACTGAGATAAAATCAGTTTTGCTTTAGTTTATAGTTGTATTCAAGATGTCAATTTAAATGAAAATTCCCTTATCTGGCATTCTTGCATCATTGGTGGAAAAATTTTTTATTCCCTATATTGGCAAGTAAATTTATAAATCAAATTCAATCCTTTGAAGATAATGCTAGATCAGGGACATTTTTTAGGTAAGCAGATTAATTTTTTCATGGTTGGGGTTAAGGGGTACGGCTTCTGTGAGCGTACTTCGACAAGGCTCATTACAAGCTGGACGAAAGGTGTGGGGAAGTTTTACTAATTATCTACTTCAGATTTTCTGAGAAAAATATTATATGGAGATTATGCGGTTGGTTGTGAGGGGAACAGTAGGAGCAGGAAAATCTACTCTTATCCGTTCTATCAGTGAAATTGAAGTTGTAGATACACATACCCGTGCAACTGACGAAACAGTATTATTGAAACCAAGAACCACAGTTACATTTGATTTTGGTCGGTTGCAATTTCTTCCAGAAAGGGCATTAAACCTTTATGGAACACCCGGTCAATCTCGCTTTGATCTTATGTGGGATATTTTAATTTGCAAGACTCATGCTTATATGTTACTGATAGCAGCCCATCGTCCTGGTGAATTTCGCCAAGCACGTAAAATTATTACTTTTATGAATCAACGGATGCAGATTCCTATGATTATTGGTGTTACCCATACGCACTGTTCTGGTGCATAGAGTGACGAAGATATTTTCTTTGCCCTGGGGTATATGGATGAGAATAATCGTCCTCTTATGGTCAATGTCAATGCCACACAGACGGCATCTGTAGCTGAAGCTGTAATCGCTCTAGTAGAACAATTAATAATGCAAAAAAATTATTGTATGTAATTTTAACAGTCTAATTACAGCAAATTGCAGGTCAATGAGGTACAAAAGTTAAGAACAAAGATATATATCAAGAATCTTTTAACCCTATTACCTGTTCCCTGCATTTAAGGAAATCAGGGTTAATAATTGTGGGGTTAAGATTCTTAGCAATAATTGCGCTCGCTAATTCCTGAGTTTCTAAACCTTGACTTTTGCCTATTATTGCAGTATAATTACTAGCTTAGTAAAGATCAGTATAACTGCTCGCAAATCCCATTCTTTCGCAACTCCTACACCGCCAGATTTAATTTAAAATTATGAGTAGTAATATTAAGAATTGTAAAATTCATTATCCATGCCTAGCCTATCCCTTAACAAAAAGCAATCCCGCCTCATCGTCATCGGTGCGGGCATAGGTGGACTAACAGCCGCCGCATTATTGGCACATAAAGGTTACAGCGTATTAATTCTCGACCAGGCTTTAGTTCCCGGTGGCTGTGCTTCCACCTTTAAACGCCAAGGGTTTACCTTTGATGTGGGTGCAACTCAAGTTGCTGGGTTAGAACCTGGGGGCATACATGACCGCATTTTCTCAGAATTAGGAATTGAGTTACCCGCAGCTACTTTTTGTGACCCCGCTTGTGCAGTGTATCTTCCTGGTGAGTCCACACCTATTAATGTTTGGCGTGATCCTGAAAAATGGCAACAAGAACGCCAAAAAGAATTTCCTCGTAGTGAACCCTTTTGGCAATTATTAGCAACTTTATTTAAAGCTAGTTGGGAATTTCAAGGACGTGACCCCGTTTTACCACCACGGAATTTATGGGACTTTTGGCAGTTAAGTCAAGCAGTTCGTCCTAGTACCTTCATCAGTGCACCCTTTACCTTATTTACTGTGGGGGATGCTTTACGTTTATATGGTTTACGGAATGACCAGCGACTGCGGACATTTTTAGATTTACAACTGAAGTTATATTCCCAAGTCAGTGCGGAAGAAACAGCTTTACTTTATGCGGCTACGGCTTTGAGTGTATCTCAATCGCCACAAGGATTGTATCATCTCCAAGGTAGTATGCAAGTATTGAGCAATCGCTTGGTACAATCCTTAGAAAGAGACGGTGGTAAATTATTAATGTGTCATACCGTCGAAAAAATCAACGTGGGAAATGGCCAAGCTAACAGTGTAGTGATTAGAAATCAGAAAACAGGGGAAGTTTGGATCCAAACAGCAGATTATGTAATTGCTAACGTCACTGTGCAGAACTTAGTAGACTTATTAGGAGAAAAAGCCCCATCTAGATATAAACAAAGAGTAGCAAAATTACCGCCTGCTTCCGGTGCATTTGTAGTTTATTTGGGTGTAGATGCCAGTGCGATTCCTTATCATTGTCCCCCCCATCTACAATTTATGTATGACATCAAGGGACCAATTGGTGAAAATAATTCTTTGTTTGTATCTGTAAGTCATCCTGGAGATGGCCGCGCACCAGCAGGAAAAGGGACAATTATCGCTTCTTCTTTTGTTGATTTTACTCCCTGGTGGAATACTCAAGATTATCAAGGGTTAAAAGAGAAATTTACCCAAGATGCAATATCCAAACTTTCCCAATATTTCTATTTAAAACCAGAAACCATCATTCATGTAGAAGCTGCAACACCCCTCACCTTTGCTCATTATACAGGTAGAGAAAAGGGAATTGTTGGTGGAATTGGTCAAAGAATTCCTACCTTTGGACCCTTTGGTTTTGCTAATCGTACACCTATTAATAATTTGTGGTTAGTTGGTGATTCCACTCATCCAGGAGAAGGTACAGCAGGAGTCAGTTATTCAGCTTTGACGGTAGTTAGACAAATTCAAGCTCAAAAATAGGATTTTTTTCTCACGCAGAGGTGCAAAGGTGCAGAGAAGAGATCGCAAAGAGAAGGATGACCGCAAAGAACATATTTAGATAGCGGAACTGAAACAAAAATCAAGCCCAAATGCAGCCCAAACTAGCTTGATAAGAAGGAAACACGTCCGGATTCCAGTTGAACCAATCAGTAAATAGAAAAGATATGGCTGTTCTCAACGCTTCTAAAGCTTCAGTCAAGGTATTCAAAGGTTTCTTAGCCCACCTTGGTCTTAATCCTCCAGTCCACTGATGGCAAAGAATAAAAGTGTAGGCACAGCAAACCAAAATAAAATGGCGCAGTCAACTGCTATTATCTCCAACTTGATATTCTTTGAGTCCTAACCATCCCTTGGCTTCCCTGTAAACAACTTCTACCCAATTTCTTTGAGAATATGTATCAACTATCCATGGGGGTGTGACAATTGATGAAGAAATATTGGGCATAAAGTCGCCAATATCAGTGGCTTGAGAGAAAGTCGAAGCCTTGATGAAGATAGCAATATTCCCCTTTCCACTTAAGGCTGATATTTCTACTTCTTTAGTTACTACCCATAATGTTTTGGGTTTATCTAACTGCAGTTGAATTTCTGTAAAAGCCTCTTGGGGTAAACTTTGTGCTAATTTATATAACCTAATTATTTGTGGACTATCCTCTTAGTCACTGGCAAGGACTTTGGGATTTCTAGCTAATCCTCCTCAATACTTTAAATGCCGATTTTCTATCTTTAATAAGGAAGAGCTATTGTGGCCATATCCAGGATCTATAATTACTATTCCTGGTTGATAAGCACGGCTCAAGGTCAGATCTATTAATTTAATTCCTAACTCAGGTTTATTCTCAAATATAGGGTCTTGTTTCCCTTTGGGTCAAGAATCAGCGTGGTGATATAACTCTATATGTAATGGTAAGCTTTTACTGCCATCATATAGATGTGTTGTTACTACTACTATTCCATTATCCCTTGTCCCAATTTCTTCAATATATTGTCTTCCTACTCCATCCCTAAAATTCCCCCTTTTTCTATGGACAGAATCATCAATTATTAAGCTAAATCCTCTGGTGATTCTCATCTGACTACACTTGTTCATCATCTCTAACCGACGGTCATTGACTTGGGAAATGGACCAAGGTGCTTCAGTTAAAACGTGGTGTAATCGGTGGTAGGTCACCCCTAGGGTATTCTCTGCCATTTTAAATAGGTTTTTTCTCTCACTTTCACCCAATCATCCCCCTAAATAATGTCTAAACTCTCTTTTTTGCGCTTGATGAGAAATACACCATCAAACCTTTAACACCATCTTTTAAACCATGGTGACATTGCTGTGGCAGTGGTTTCTTTCATCAGCTTCTTTTAACGTGAAATCTACAGCTAAATCCCATTGTACTCCTTTTTACTCTTAACTTTTGTTTAAGTCCCGATAGTAAATAACTTGAAATATGGTAACAACAGCAACACCGACAGAAACCAGAATTTTACTAGACAACATCAGCTGGCAGACATTTAAAACCATGCTAGGTGAAATTGGTTCAGAACGGGTAAATGGAATTTCTTACCACCAGGGAAATCTATAAATTATGACTCCACAAAAACCCCATGAAAACTCCAATCGTTTAATTGAGATTTCTGTTGGGGTATTCTGTGAAAAATTGGGGTGAGAAGTTAACCGTTCTGGTTCACTTACATTAACCAGAGATGATTTAGAATATGGTGTAGAACCAGATAGCAGTTATTACATCCAAAATGAATTATTAGTCACAGAAAAATAGAATATTGATTTAGCATGTTATCCACCACCAGACTTAGTGCTAGAAGTAGAATATTCAGGACCTAAAATAGATAAACTTAAGCTTTATACTGCAATGGGAATTCCTGAATTTTGGCGTTTTAACGGAACTAGATTAAGAATCTACATCCTGACAAATTGGCAATATTCAGGAATCCAAATTAGCCATACTTTTGCACCTATCCAAATCACAGAAATTCCTCCATTTATTGCAGAAAGTACAAAGATTGGACAAATGGCCGCAACTCGCGCTTTTTGCACTTGGGTTAAAGTAGCACTAAGTGAATAATATTCAACAAAAAAAGGGGCTGATTTAATACAGTCCCCTTTTTTTATTCTTAATAGACCTATTGCAAAATTGTTTCTGTGCTATGATAGAGAGTATTAGATTTTATGTATTTTTGGTGTTCTTTGGGCTGGCTAATTCAAACATAACCCTGTAAGTCTAACTTTTGGCTAAAACATAGATAATCGTTTTTTCACTAATTACCAATTACCAATTACCAATTACAAGCCATCACTAATTGATGATGGATATTGTTCAGCTTCAGGTGATGGTTCAGAAGATGGTATAGGTGGTGTCCGAGGTATGATAAATTGTTTCCAAGTTCTAATTTGCTCCTGAGCATCTCTGTAAGCAGAGCTACCACGAGGAATTAACCTAGCAGTTTCAATGCTTTTAGAAACATCAAACTCGCTTTGGGAACGTGCCATTTGTAACAACTGTTGACTCCATTGATCAATAGCCACATTCGCATCCATGCGTAAAACGTTACGATTAGAAACCCGGTCAACTAACCGTATTGCCTCTGCTAAAGCTTCTGGTGTGCCAGTAATTGCTACTTCTCTAGCTTTTTTCCAGTTTTCTTGAGCGCGGATTTGTTCTTGCCAAGTATCAACGGCTGTTTGTGCTTCACTAGCAAGCGCCCTTCCCGATGAAGCAATTTTTTGAGCTTCTCTAATAGCAGTGTTTAAATCCCCGCTATCAGCAATGATTCGTGCTTGATCTAAGTAAGGTTGATCTTGAATTTGTTGTACTTTAGCAGTCCAGTTACGGACTCTTTTCCGTGCTTCTGGATATAATGCACGACCAGAGCGAATTTGATTTGCCTCTGCGATCGCAGCCTGTAAGGAACTAATATCGTCTAATAAAGCTATTTGTTCAGCCCGTTCTAAGTAAGGTCTATCTTCAATAGACTCTACTTGTCCACGCCAGCGGTTCACCTCCTGACGTGCTTCCTCAGCACGAGGATTACTATCGGGAATCATCTGCACTTCGGAAATTGCCGCCGTTAACTCGTTAATAGTACCTTGACTAGCCAGGGTTCGTGCTTTTTCTAACCGAGAAACATCTTGAATTTCTAATTGCCAACGCGCAATCAGTTCTTGTGCTTTCTCATATACTTCCCTAGAAGCATCAATTTGTTGGGCTTGGGAAATAGCAGCCTCTAAACCAGAAACCGTTCCTGTCCAAGCACTCCTTTGTGCTTCACCCAAAACCACAAAATCATCAATTTCTGACTGAAATTCAGGAATAGATGGAATTTGGCGCACAATTTCTAATGCTCTATCCGCATCCCGCTTATCCATCTTGGCTTGTGCTAATTTCAGGATCTTGCGTCCAAATACAGGAATCAATTCCTGCGCTTTTTGATATAGATAACTATCCGACTTAATAGACTCAGCTAACTTAATAGCTGCTAGGACATCATCTACTGAGCGACTATCTGCTAAACCTTCAGCCTTGTAGAGGCTATCACCATCTTCCCGTGCTGTGACAATGATGCGATTTAGTTCATCATACTTAGTAGTTGCCCAATATTTATTATTAACGCGCAGAAGTTTGGATGACAGGATAAAAGCTGATTGCCAATGCCTTTGACCCAGTTCTTTTAATGATTCTTGGTAAATTTCTTCTGCGTTTGACCAAATCAACAGCCATTTAGTAATTTGCTCTTCTACTATTTTCCGACCTTCCAAATCTTCAGGAATTTGCCGTGAAGTAGCGATCGCTTCCTCTAAATTACCAGATTGGAAACTCTGATCAGCCAACCGTAATATATCCCGTGACCACTCCTCTAAAAAACTATTAATTTGCCCTCTGAGTGGATGATTCTGTGGCAATTCCTTCACTAGTGTGATCGCTTGCAGTAAATCATTTACCGTCTGCTTAGAAGCTGCCAATTGAGCACAATGTAAGCGCACCGATGCACTAGCTAAAGGCCAAAATATCTCTGGACAATTTGGTGCTGATGGCAGCTTGAGCAATATTGACATTGATACAAATCCAATGCTGCTAGGAATTAACGTCAACATTATTGACCACAGCACCCAGCTTTTCATCCAGCTTGGCAATTTATCAGTTATATTACTGAGCTTAAAGGTCTTATCTGAATAGGTTTTTATAAGTAATCCTTCTGTATTTTTCTCTTGTTGTTGCGTCACTAATTTAAATTTAGAACCAGTAGCTGGGACACCAGATGATTGAGTAGTCCCGACTTCTGGAGTTCGGGATAATCTTGTGTTTTGATCTGGCTTTCTGGCTCTGGCTGGAGACCAACTATCTGAAATATGCCGATCTGTCATCCTCTCACACCAAAGTAGTTGAATAGCAGCCATTCTCACACTGATAATTCCATTTTTGCCATAGTAACTTTGTTTCTCATCATTAAAAAGCTATTTTTTTCATCTTCTATCTCCACAGATAACATTTATATGTTAGATTTTTGGTATTATTTTATACCTATTCCGCAATAAAAACTTCCTTCTTTAAATCAGCAATTAGTTGTGCTAGATTATCACTACTTGCTTGATAAACAGTGCCACAAAAATCACAAGTTGCTTCTGCACCATCATCTTTAAGAATCATATCTTGTAATTCTGCTCCCCCCAGCATTTTCAACGCTCCTAACACCCGGTCAAAAGAACAACCGCAATGGAAGCGTAGAATCTGACTTTCTGGAAAGATGTTTAAACCCATATCTCCCAGCAAATCACCAAAAATTTCAGTCAGCGTCTTTCCAGCTTGCAACAACGGCGTAAAACCGGATAAAGCAGATACCCTTGATTCCAGCATTGCCACCAAAGCTTCATCTCTAGCCGCTTTAGGCAACACTTGTACCAGTAGACCCCCAGATGCAGTAACCCCACCAGACCCCACAAACACACCTAAAACCAAAGCTGAAGGTGTTTGCTCGGAATTTACCAAATAATGAGCAACATCATCGCCAATTTCCCCTGAAACAAGTTCAAGTGTACTAGAGTAGGGATAACCATAGCCAATATCCCGAACAACATAGAGATACCCACTACCCACAGCACCGCTAACATCTAGCTTACCTTTAGCATTAGGAGGCAATTCCACCGTTGGGTTCTGCACATAGCCCCTTACTGTACCATCCAAGCCCGCATCTACCAATATACCACCTAAAGGCCCATCGCCCCTAACCCGCACATTGACCCTAGACCCAACACGCTTCATACTAGAAGCCATCAACAAACCTGCTGACATCGTTCTTCCCAGTGCTGCTGTAGCCACAGAAGACAGTTTATGACGTACTCGTGCTTCCTCCGTTAAGCGTGTAGTAATCACACCTACCGCCCGAATACCCCCATCTGCTGCTGTCGCCCGCATTAATTGATCCGCCATGAAAACCCTTAAAATTCTTAACAAGATGACTTTTCTATTTTAGGTCGTTTCGTGACTGGGGAAGATGGGGGGAATTTTCGCAATCACCAATCACCCATTACCAATTACCAATTACCATGTTAGGTACTATTCAACAGAGCCAACTGCGAATTGAAATCCAAGCATCAGCTGATGCAATTCACAACAGTCTATTACTCCCAGCACAATTGGAAAAATGGCTAGTAGGACAAAGTTTTTCTCTGGGAATGCCGGGAAAATTAACATCTGGATCTAATTTTACTACCGCCACAGGACTAGTTCAAATCCATCATCACGTAGATGTAGCTAAAACCAATTGTCTGCGGTTGCTACTCAGCGGTGGAATTGACGGTTTTCATGAGTGGTATTGGGGGGAAGGTTGGGTACAGTCTCGTTTGGAAGGGATATCTATTTTACCTTTGAATTTAGGTCAGACGCTGAATTTGTTGAGTTTGCGTGAATTTTTACGCAATACAGGAGGTTGAAAAGGTATATCTGAACGCATAATAACGCAGGAATAGCTTGTTTAATGAAGGGTGGGTTGTTCGCGTTAGCATTGCGAAGTAAGGGAACTTTAACGTAGTGTGCAGAAGGCATAACCCAACAAACCAACGGACATTAATTACTGTTGGGGTATCACTACCGCTCAACCCAACCAACAAATAAATCATGATAAATTTTTGTAGAGGCGTTGCATGAAACGTCTCTACTTTAATGGTATTCATAAATAATAATGAAAAACTTTCAATTCCAACCAGGATTTAAATTAGAGGTGGAGTGTTTGGGGAAAACTCAAGTGTGACACTTGCGTAAGTCTGACCAAATACACTTATTCACTATTTACTAACATGAATTGTACAGGCACATTTGTTTTTGCGTTATCTGCTGTATTTTAAAAGTATTTGAGAATTAGAACAACTATAGTAGCTAGAAAAGACACATCTTTACAAGAAAAATCTGCTTCTTTGTGTCTTTATCTCGAAGAAAATCTATATTTTGAATTAGTACTACCCTAGTTTCTCGCTGGTTTTACCACTAACACTGAACAATTAGCTGCTTCCATTACTTGAGTGCTAACAGAACCCTGGACAATTCTATTCATTCCCGTTAAACCGCGACTTCCAATCACAACTAAGTCGGCTTTGTAAATATTAGCTAGTCGAATAATTTCATCAGCAGGATCACCCATAACTAGTTCTAACTCACTTTTAACTGATAATCTTTCTTGGTAAGATTGCATCTGCTTATCAATATTAAAATAAGAAAAGTTTGGTAAATCTGGCTGAGGACGATCAGCGGGTAATTCTATTTCTGACTCTGGTGCAGGAAATACATGACAAAGAATCACATTAGTGTTTGGCGATAATACCAAATAACCTAAAGTCTGAATTACTCGTTCAGCAATTTCCGAACCATCCAGAGCTACTAAAATAGTGTTTAACACCGCTTTTTTCTCCTCAAGAGTAGACCTCTTAAATGATCACATTAAAGATTCTATTGGTATACACACCAATAATTTTGTGAATGTGAGCTTTATTTTGGTAAATACACAAGGTAACGATAGTGAGCTATGGAGTAGCAGTTGTCAACCGCATTCAAGTAAAATAGGTATTCTAAATTACTCTGCCTCCTGAACTCGCCTTCTGACTGAATCAGCATGGGAAGTTAAACCTTCAGATGTAGCTAAAGAGTCAATAGCATTAGCTACTTTGTTCAGTGCAGTTGGTGAGTATTGGATAATACTAGAATGTTTGAGGAAAGTTTCCACGCCTAATCCAGAAGCATAACGAGCCGCACCAGAAGTCGGCAAGGTGTGGTTGGGTCCGGCTAAATAGTCTCCCACCGCTTCTGGTGTTGAGTAACCCAGGAAAATGGCTCCAGCATGGCGGATTTGAGAAATTAAAGACCAAGGATCTTTAATTTCTAACTCTAGATGTTCAGGTGCAAACTCATTGGAGAGTTCTACTGCTGCTTCTAGGGATTCAACTACCACAATTAAGCCATAATGGGCGATCGCTTTTTCTGTATCTATCCGTCGTGGGTGATCCACCAGTTGTCTATCTACAGCCACTTGGACTTTTTTTGCCAAACCAGCATCTGTGGTTAACAAAATCGCCGCAGCCATTGGATCATGTTCGGCTTGCGCTAATAAGTCCGTGGCTACATGAACGGGATTGGCTGTTTGATCGGCAATAATTAGCACTTCGCTAGGACCTGCCAAAGAATCAATACCCACTGTTCCATAGACTAGCTTTTTGGCCAAAGTGACATAAATGTTACCTGGTCCAGTAATCACGTTCACTTTCGGGATAGTTTCTGTACCGTAAGCTAAAGCTGCGATCGCTTGAGCGCCCCCAATGCGGTAAATTTCTTGTATCCCAGCTTCTTGTGCAGCTACTAGAACCGCTGAGTTAATCGTTTTCCCTCCTCGTGCTGGTGTCACCATCAATATCCTGGGTACACCTGCTACTTTGGCTGGAATAGCATTCATTAACACTGTACTGGGATAGGAAGCGCGACCTCCAGGAACGTATAAACCTGCCCGATCTACAGGTGTATAGCGTTTACCCAGCACTACTTCATCATCGCCAAAGTGTACCCAGCTTTTTGGTACTCGCTGACGGTGAAACGCTTCAATTTGGCGACAAGCTAGCTGAATAGCTGCTAACAAATCCTTTGATACCTGTTGGTAAGCTGCATCCAGTTCTGAACCAGTCACCCGTAGTTCTTCTGGTTGCAAGGTTTGATGGTCAAATTCGGCTATGTAGTGCAGTACAGCTTTATCGCCTTGGCGTTTAACTGCCTGCAACACTTCCCGCACGGTTGCTTCTTTATGAAGCAATTGTTCATCCTGGGTGCGTTCGCCTTCGGCGCGTTGTACACGTTCGCAGATACGTTGTAGTTCGGTTCTAACGTTTGCCTGCTGAGTAATAATTCGCAGCATGGAGTAAGGACAATGCCAAAATTAGAATGTTCCCGCTTGAAAACCAGTTTTGCCTTTCACCCATTCAGGCCTAAAGCTGACTCTGATTCTCTTCTCTAGCTTAACCTGGATTTTTTTGATACTCCCAGGATAATTATTTACTTTTTTCTTTAAGGTTATTTATCTTAGGATAAGATATTTTAAGCCATTTCCCATTGGGAAAACACACCCAAATGTGGGGATTTTTTAAGAAGATAGGCAAAGATGGACTAATGGGCAGATAAATCGCTTTCTGTCTTCTGCCTCTAGTTACCTAATTTTTTTTCAGAAATGATAACATTGGCGGTTTGGATGCTATATTAGTAAATCTAGTAGTGTGTGTACACAATTATATAGTCTTTTTGGAACTGACTGTGGCGAATACAAAGTCTGCTCTCAAACGCGCCCAAATCGCAGAACGTAACCGACTGCGTAATAAAGCATATAAATCAGCAGTGAAAACGCTGATGAAAAAATACTTTGCTGCTGTTGAAGTCTATACAGCCAATCCTACTCCAGAATCAAAACAAGCAGTAGAAGAGCGGATATCCGAAGCTTACAGCAAAATTGACAAAGCTGTGAAGCGGGGGGTACTTCATCCCAACACCGGAGCTAGGAAAAAATCAAGACTGGCCCATAAGCTCAAACCAACTGCTTAAACGGCAACGGCATAGTAGTCATTAGTCATTAGTTACCAGCTAAGAGATTAATGACTTACAACGTCCCCAGCAATGACTTCTGACTGAATCATGCAATTAGTAGACACCCACGTACATCTCAACTTTGACCTTTTTGAACCGGATTTAGCAGCAGTGCGATCGCGTTGGCAAGAAGCAGGGATAGTGCGTTTAGTGCATTCCTGCGTTCACCCAGAAGAGTTTGCCAGTATTCAAGCCTTAGCTCACCAGTTTCCCGAAATCAGTTTTGCTGTTGGTGTGCATCCACTAGATGCAGCTAAATGGAATCACCAGACAGCAGAGAAAATCAAATTTCTAGCCAGTTCTGATTCTCAAGTGGTAGGGATTGGGGAAATGGGACTAGACTTTTACAAAGCAAATAACTATGAACAACAGTACATGGTGTTTGAGGCACAACTGGCGATCGCATCTCAACTTAACTTACCAGTGATCATCCATTGTCGTGATGCAGCACCAGAGGTAAGAAAAGTCCTACAAAAATGGAGTGAAAGCCAAGGACAAAGAGCGCGGGGTGTAATGCATTGTTGGGGAGGAACACCAGAAGAAACCCAATGGTTTCTGGACTTAGGCTTCTACATAAGTTTTAGTGGGACAGTAACATTTAGAAACGCGAAAACTATACAAGCATCAGTGAGTATAGTGAGTAGCGACAGATTATTAATCGAAACAGATTGTCCTTTTCTCGCTCCCACACCGAAAAGAGGCGAAAAACGCAACGAACCCGCTTATCTTGCTTATATAGCAGAGCAATTAGCCAAATTACGGGGAGAAACAGTAGAAGCCATAGCCCAGCAAACTACCTATAACGCCTGCCAATTGTTCGGTCTGTCATTATAGATAAAACGGGAGCAAAGGGACAAGGGGGAAAGAATTCTTCTTATTCTTTTCTTCTAGTGAACTCCTTCCTGATAGCATACCCTGTGGGAAGTAAGCTACACGCAGTGTATCGTAGGCATAGCTTGCGTGACGAACTAGGAGTCACGCAAGCTATAGCCATACTCCTGAATTATGAGTATTCCTTTGAGCAGATGGAAGAATTGGCAAAAATAAGACTAAAGAGGACAAAACTGTGCTACGATTATTCCCCCTAAAACAATTTGCTTGCGCCATAATTATAAAGGAAGGAATTTGTAACTAGTTTCTGAAATGGACTGATTTTAAGTTGGTATAAAATCTATGTAACTCATAGGCGATTTGTACTTCTTGCTCACTAGAAAAACCAAAAATTCACGGACATCTAAACTATCTCTACAAGCAGATGCTCTCAATAAATAACAAACCCTGGCAGTCTAGGCTGATATGGACTTTTTCACAACATTGGATTTCTCTGTACTGAAACCTATAGAAAATTATTAAATATAAGCGCCTTGTGAATAAAATTCAGCAAAATAAATCCATCCTGATTCAGAGACGACTTTCGCGGATTCTTCATTTTTGGGATCTAACAGTGAGAATAGATAAGATTTTGTGACAATAGAAAGCGTGTGGATGTGCATAGATTAATTAATAATGCGCTGTTGTTGGAGGGGAAGTGAGGAAAACAAATCAAACTCAGCAAGACATACCGTTGTTGAATCAACTTCCTAGCTGGATTCTAGCAGTCCTAACTGCTCTTCAAGGGCGATTACCCCCTTGTCAAAAGCACCCACTCCAGATTTAATTGCTGCGGAAATTCCCCACCAGTAAATAACAGGTGGTGTCAGGATAAGTTTCCCAACAGCTTGCTTAATAGTTGCGCTTGGTCGGGAAAATTACCCAAGCAGTGTTCAAGGGAAAGTTTAACCAGGTTGACAAAGGTAGAGGCATGACTAACGAAACGTATATGGAATCCGCCTTTCTGTTACCCGACTTGATTGAAATCCAGCGTTCAAGCTTTCGCTGGTTTTTGGAAGAAGGGCTAATAGAAGAGTTGAACTCCTTTAGTCCAATTACAGACTATACAGGGAAACTAGAACTGCACTTTTTAGGTGATAAGTACAAACTTAAAGAACCAAAGTACAGCGTCGAAGAATCGAAAAGGCGGGATAGCACTTATGCAGTTCAAATGTATGTCCCCACAAGGCTTTTAAACAAAGAAACAGGGGATATCAAAGAACTAGAAGTATTTATAGGTGATCTGCCTTTGATGACAGATCGGGGTACGTTTATCATTAACGGAGCTGAGCGAGTCATTGTCAACCAGATAGTGCGATCACCAGGAGTTTATTACAAATCAGAACTTGATAAAAATGGACGACGTACCTATTCTGCCAGCTTAATACCCAACCGGGGGGCATGGCTGAAATTTGAAACAGACCGTAACGACCTAGTGTGGGTACGCATCGACAAAACCCGGAAACTTTCAGCCCAGGTACTCCTCAAAGCCTTAGGATTATCAGATAACGAAATCTTTGATGCCCTACGCCACCCCGAATACTTCCAAAAAACCATCGAAAAAGAAGGGCAATTTTCCGAAGAAGAAGCCCTAATGGAGTTATACCGTAAACTACGTCCAGGTGAACCACCCACCGTATTAGGCGGACAACAACTCCTAGACTCACGCTTCTTCGACCCGAAACGTTATGACCTCGGTCGTGTCGGTCGCTACAAACTCAACAAAAAACTCCGCCTTTCTGTCCCCGATACCATGCGCATCCTAACCCCTGGGGACATCTTAGCCGCAGTAGATTACCTAATCAACCTAGAATATGACATTGGTAGTATAGATGATATTGATCACCTCGGAAATCGCCGGGTTAGAAGCGTTGGAGAACTGCTGCAAAACCAAGTCAGAGTAGGGCTAAACCGTTTAGAACGGATAATTCGAGAACGGATGACAGTATCTGATGCCGAAGTTTTGACACCAGCATCTTTGGTTAACCCTAAACCCTTAGTAGCAGCAATTAAAGAATTCTTTGGTTCTAGCCAACTAAGTCAGTTTATGGATCAAACCAATCCATTGGCAGAACTAACCCACAAACGCCGTCTCAGCGCCTTGGGTCCTGGTGGTCTAACAAGAGAACGGGCAGGTTTTGCAGTGCGAGATATCCACCCCAGTCACTACGGACGGATATGCCCCATAGAAACACCAGAAGGGCCAAACGCAGGATTAATAGGTTCATTAGCCACCCATGCCCGTGTTAACCAATATGGATTTTTAGAAACCCCCTTTAGACCAGTAGAAAATGGCAAAGTGCGGTTTGATGTGCAGCCAATTTACATGACTGCTGACGAAGAAGACGACCTGCGGACAGCAACAGGTGATATTCCCGTAGATGAAAACGGCTACATCAAAGGGCCACAAGTACCAGTACGTTATCGTCAAGACTGGGCGACAACAACACCAGAACAAGTGGATTATGTAGCAGTATCACCAGTGCAAATTGTGTCTGTTGCCACCAGCATGATTCCCTTTCTGGAACATGATGATGCTAACCGGGCGCTGATGGGTTCCAATATGCAACGGCAAGCTGTACCCCTACTCAAGCCAGAACGTCCCCTAGTGGGAACAGGCCTAGAAGCTCAAGGCGCGAGAGACTCCGGAATGGTGATTGTTTCCCGTACCGATGGCGACGTTGTGTATGTAGATGCAGCACAAATTCGGGTGAGAGTCCGGGGTGATTTGTCAGGAGTCACGGGTAACTTGATAGGCGGAAAACAACAGACAAACGAACAAGGACAACAGGTAACAGACAAAGAAATTAGATATGTATTGTCCAAATACCAACGTTCCAACCAAGACACCTGCCTGAACCAAAAACCCCTGGTTCGCATTGGCGAAAAAGTCGTAGCCGGACAAGTGTTGGCAGATGGGTCTTCCACCGAAGGAGGAGAACTGGCACTAGGACAAAACATTGTCGTGGCTTATATGCCCTGGGAAGGCTATAACTACGAAGACGCGATTTTGATTTCTGAGCGCCTGGTGCAAGATGACATTTATACCTCAATTCACATCGAAAAATATGAAATTGAGGCTAGACAGACAAAGCTGGGACCAGAAGAAATCACCAGAGAAATTCCCAACGTGGGGGAAGATGCCCTCAGACAACTAGATGAACGGGGAATCATCCGCATTGGTGCCTGGGTAGAAGCTGGAGACATTCTGGTAGGAAAAGTCACACCAAAGGGTGAATCTGACCAACCACCAGAAGAAAAACTGCTGCGGGCTATCTTTGGTGAAAAAGCGCGAGATGTGCGAGACAACTCCCTGCGAGTTCCCAATGGAGAAAAAGGCCGGGTCGTGTATGTGCGGTTGTTCACCAGAGAACAAGGGGACGAACTACCACCAGGAGCAAATATGGTGGTGCGGGTGTATGTTGCCCAAAAACGCAAAATCCAAGTCGGCGACAAAATGGCAGGTAGACACGGCAACAAGGGGATTATTTCCCGCATTCTCCCCGCTGAAGATATGCCCTACCTGCCTGATGGTTCACCAGTGGATATTGTCCTCAATCCCTTGGGTGTACCCAGCCGGATGAATGTTGGTCAAGTATTTGAATGTTTATTAGGTTGGGCGGGTCACAATTTGGGAGTCAGATTTAAGATCACTCCCTTTGACGAAATGTATGGGGAAGAATCTTCCCGCAGGATTGTGCATGGCAAGCTGCAAGAAGCTAGGGACGAAACTGGCAAAAACTGGGTATATAATCCCCATGATCCCGGCAAAATTATGGTCTATGACGGACGCACTGGCGAACCCTTTGACCGTCCAGTGACAGTGGGTGTAGCTTATATGCTCAAGCTGGTGCATTTGGTGGATGACAAAATTCACGCCCGTTCCACAGGACCATACTCCCTTGTTACCCAACAACCTTTAGGTGGTAAGGCGCAACAAGGTGGTCAAAGATTTGGAGAAATGGAAGTGTGGGCGCTGGAGGCCTTTGGTGCGGCTTACACCTTGCAGGAATTATTAACTGTCAAATCCGATGATATGCAAGGTCGGAACGAAGCCCTCAATGCCATTGTAAAAGGTAAGGCCATTCCCCGTCCTGGTACTCCTGAATCCTTCAAGGTATTGATGAGGGAGTTGCAGTCCTTGGGCTTAGATATTGCTGTGCATAAGGTGGAAACCCAAGCCGATGGCAGTTCCTTGGATGTGGAAGTGGACTTGATGGCAGACCAAGCCTCCCGCCGTACTCCACCGCGCCCCACCTACGAGTCCCTTTCTCGTGAGTCACTGGAAGAAGACGAATAATTCAAAATTCAAAATTAAGAAATAATTTTTGGGTTTTGGATTTGAGTTTTGAATTTGATTATTTTCGTTATTCAAGAGTTCAAAGTTCAAATTAGAGAACTGAGGTTGCAACAGGAAATTAGAGATTTTTGTGAATACCTGTTCAAAAGTATGAATTTTGAATTCTTGTCTCCATGTTTTTGAATTTTGAATGTTGAATCCTTATGAGATCCGCCCAATCTAATCAATTTGACTACGTAAAAATTGGACTAGCATCACCAGAACGTATCCGCCAGTGGGGTGAGCGAACTTTACCTAATGGTCAGGTGGTGGGTGAGGTGACAAAGCCAGAAACTATCAACTACCGGACTCTGAAACCGGAGATGGATGGTTTATTTTGTGAGCGCATTTTTGGACCGGCTAAGGACTGGGAATGCCATTGCGGTAAGTATAAACGGGTACGTCACAGAGGTATTGTTTGTGAACGCTGTGGTGTGGAGGTCACAGAATCACGGGTGCGCCGCCACAGAATGGGTTTTATTAAGCTGGCGGCTCCGGTAGCTCATGTTTGGTATCTCAAGGGTATCCCCAGTTATATTGCTATTTTGTTGGATATGCCCTTGCGGGATGTGGAGCAAATTGTTTATTTCAACTCCTATTGTGTGTTGGCTCCTGGTAATGCTGATACTCTCGCTTACAAACAACTGTTGAGTGAAGACCAGTGGTTAGAAATTGAAGATGCCATCTATAGCGAAGATTCCCAACTAGTGGGGGTAGAAGTAGGTATTGGGGCAGAAGCACTGCTGCGGCTGTTGGCAGATATTAATTTGGAAGAAGAAGCAGAAAAACTCAGAGAGGAAATTGAAAACGCCAAGGGACAAAAACGGGCGAAGTTGATTAAACGCCTACGGGTGATTGATAACTTTATTGCCACTGGTTCTAAGCCAGAGTGGATGGTGATGGCAGTGATTCCGGTGATTCCTCCCGATTTGCGCCCGATGGTGCAGTTGGATGGTGGTAGATTTGCGACTAGTGATTTAAATGATTTATACCGCCGGGTAATTAACCGCAATAACCGTCTAGCCAGACTGCAAGAAATCCTTGCGCCAGAAATCATTGTCCGTAATGAAAAACGGATGTTGCAAGAAGCAGTAGATGCGCTGATTGACAACGGTCGTCGGGGTAGGACTGTGGTGGGAGCAAATAACCGCCCCTTGAAGTCGCTGTCAGACATTATTGAGGGTAAACAAGGTCGTTTCCGGCAAAACCTTTTGGGTAAACGGGTGGACTATTCTGGACGTTCGGTAATTGTGGTGGGTCCCAAGCTGCAAATTCACCAGTGCGGACTGCCTAGAGAAATGGCTATTGAGTTGTTTCAGCCCTTTGTAATTAACCGCCTGATTCTTTCGGGGATGGTGAATAATATCAAGGCAGCCAAAAAGCTGATTTCTCGCAATGACCCCAGTGTGTGGGATGTCTTGGAAGAGGTGATTGAGGGACATCCGGTGATGTTAAACCGTGCGCCCACTCTGCACCGTTTGGGGATTCAGGCTTTTGAACCGATTTTGGTAGAAGGGAGAGCGATTCAACTCCATCCCCTAGTATGTCCCGCTTTTAACGCTGACTTTGACGGCGACCAAATGGCGGTTCACGTACCTTTATCATTGGAAAGTCAGGCAGAGGCGAGATTGTTAATGTTAGCTTCTAACAATATTCTTTCACCTGCGACGGGCAAACCTATTGTCACCCCTAGCCAAGATATGGTGTTAGGGGCTTATTACCTGACGGCAGAAAACCCTGGTGCTACCAAAGGGGCTGGGGGTTACTTTACTTCTCTAGATGACGTGATTATGGCATATCAGCAAGAACAGGTTGACCTGCATTCTTATGTTTATGTGCGGTTTGATGGAGAGATGGAAACCAGTCAACCAGATACTGAGCCAGTGGAAGTAATAGAAAATGAGGATGGCACCCAGACTTTAATGTATAAGTTCCGCCGTGTCCGTCAAGATGCCGAAGGTAATTTAATTTCTCAGTATATCTACACTACCCCTGGTCGGGTAATTTATAACAAAGCAATTCAAGAAGCTTTAGCAAGTTAGGTAATTAGTGATTGGGAATTTAGTGAGCAACTGTCCACTGACTAATGACCAAGGACTAATGACCAAGGACTAATGACCAAGGACTAATGACCAAGGACTAATGACCAAGGACTAATGACTAATGACTGAAAAAATGATTTTTCGTAACCTTGTCGTTAACAAGGGTCAACTGAGAAACTTAATTTCCTGGGCATTTACCCATTATGGGACAGCGCGGACAGCGGTGATGGCGGACAAACTCAAAGATTTGGGTTTCCGGTATGCCACCAAAGCCGGGGTTTCCATCAGTGTGGATGACTTGATGGTGCCACCTTCCAAGCGATCACTCCTAGAGGCAGCAGAAACGGAAATTCTCAGCACAGAAGCCCGGTTTAAACGGGGGGAAATTACGGAGGTCGAACGATTCCAGAAGGTAATTGATACCTGGAACAGCACCTCCGAAAGCCTGAAGGATCAGGTGGTTTCACACTTCAAAAAAACCAACCCCCTCAACTCTGTGTATATGATGGCCTTTTCTGGCGCACGGGGTAACATTTCCCAAGTCCGGCAATTGGTGGGGATGCGGGGACTAATGGCAGATCCTCAAGGGGAGATTATTGACTTACCAATTAAAACCAACTTCCGAGAAGGATTAACAGTTACAGAATATATTATTTCTAGTTATGGAGCCAGGAAGGGACTGGTGGATACGGCCCTGCGGACTGCTGACTCTGGTTATCTCACCCGGCGGTTGGTGGATGTATCCCAAGATGTGATTATTCGGGAATTTGACTGTGGTACAACCAGAGGCATTCCTTTGCGGGATATGACCGAAGGGGCAAAGGTGTTGATTCCCCTGTCCACCAGATTGATGGGGCGGGTAGTGGCAGAAGACGTGGTGCATCCGGTGACTGGAGAAGTTATTGCACCCCGCAACACACCAATTTCTGATGATTTGGCAGCAGTGATTGGCAAATCTGGAGTCAAAGAGGTGATAGCGCGATCGCCCCTCACCTGTGAAGCAGCCCGTTCTGTTTGTCAACACTGTTATGGTTGGAGTTTAGCCCACGCCAAAATGGTAGACCTGGGTGAAGCAGTGGGGATTATTGCCGCCCAGAGTATTGGTGAACCTGGAACCCAGTTGACCATGCGTACCTTCCACACCGGGGGAGTTTTCACTGGGGAAGTTGCCCAACAGGTGAGATCCAAAATTGACGGGACAGTGAAAATTTCTCGCAAGCTGAAAACCCGTCCCTATCGCACCCGCCACGGTGAAGATGCCCTCTATGCCGAAACCAACGGCACATTGGTATTGGAAGCCAAAAATCCAGGGGTGGAAAACCAAGAAATTTCTATCACCCAAGGTTCAACCCTGTATATTATGCCAGGGCAACAGGTAAAAGCGGCACAGTTGTTGGCAGAAGTCGCCCTGGGAGGCAGAACCGCCAGAGCCAATACAGAAAAAGCGGTCAAAGACGTGGCTTCCGACTTGGCTGGGGAAGTGCAGTTTGCCGATGTGGTGGCAGAACAAAAAACCGACCGTCAAGGCAACACCACCACTACCGCTTCCAGAGGGGGATTGATTTGGATTTTGTCTGGGGAAGTGTATAACTTACCACCAGGTGCAGAATTGGTAGTGAATAACGGTGATGCGATCGCTTCTAATGGAGTCTTGGCAGAAACCAAATTAACCAGTGTCCATGGTGGGGTAGTGCGTCTACCAGAAGCCATACCTGGCAAAGCCACCAGAGAAATTGAAATTATCACCGCCTCTGTAGTCTTAGACCAAGCCACAGTGACAGTCCAGAGTTCCCAAGGACGCAACCACTATTTGATTCATACAGGGGAAGGGTACACCGAACAGGGAAGAGGTGCCAGAAATATCAATGAAGAAGATACCTCTTCACTATCACCTTCTTCCCAGACTTTCAACCTCCGGGCTACACCAGGGACGAAGGTCCAAAATGGGCAGGTGGTAGCGGAATTGATTGATGACCGTTATCGTACCACTACCGGTGGGTTCTTAAAGTTTGCTGGCATTGAAGTCCAGAAAAAAGGTAAGGCTAAATTAGGCTATGAAGTAGTCACTGGTGGCACACTGCTGTGGATTCCTGAAGAAACCCACGAAGTGAACAAAGACATTTCTTTGTTGTTGGTGGAAGATGGGCAGTATGTGGAAGCTGGGACAGAGGTGGTGAGAGAGATTTTCTGTCAAACCAGCGGAGTGATTGAAGTTACCCAGAAAAACGACATCCTCAGAGAAGTGGTGATTAAACCAGGTGAACTGCTGATGGTGGATGATCCAGAGGCAGTATTGGGGAGGGATAACACCTTTGTCCAACCAGGAGAGGAATTCCAAGGCACAATAGCCACCGAACTGAGGTATATCCAATACATAGAGTCCCCAGAAGGCCCGGCATTATTAAACCGTCCGGTAATTGAATTTGATGTACCCAACAATCCCGATGTGCCTTCGACTTCAGTGAGTCAACAAACAGGCCGTTCCATTCAGTTGCGAGCAGTGCAGCGTTTGCCCTACAAGGATTCGGAACGGGTCAAATCTGTAGAAGGAGTGGAACTGCTGCGGACCCAACTGGTGTTGGAAATTGAGCAGGAAGGGGAACAAGACCACAACGCCTCACCTCTGGCTGCGGATATTGAACTAGTCCCAGATACAGAAAATGCTCAGGTTCAAAGATTGCAGTTAGTAATTTTGGAATCTTTGGTAGTGCGGCGAGATATCACTGCTGATGCCACCCAAGGCAGCACCCAAACGACATTGGAAGTGGAAGATGGGTTAACGATTGCCCCTGGTGCTGTGGTGGCACGGACACAGATTTTGTGTAAGGACGGCGGTGTAGTCCGTGGTGTCCGCAAAGGCACAGAAGCAGTGCGACGCTGTTTAGTGCTGCGCGACAGCGACATGATTACCATCTCCAGCACTGCTGCACCCAAGGTTAAAAAAGGCGACCTGTTAGTGGAAGGTGCAGAAATTGCCCCTGGTGTATTTGCACCAGAATCAGGACAGGTGGTAGAAATCAGGAGGCAGGAGGCAGGAGGCAGAAGGCAGGAGGCAGAAAATTCTTCTGCACTGATAACTGATAACAGTTCACTGATAACTGTCCGGGTTGGTCGTCCCTACCGAGTCAGTCCTGGTGCAGTGTTACAAATTGAAGATGGGGACTTGGTGCAACGGGGTGACAACTTGGTGCTGTTGGTGTTTGAGCGAGCCAAGACAGGAGACATTATTCAAGGTCTGCCCCGGATTGAGGAACTGCTGGAAGCTCGTAAACCCAAGGAAGCCTGTATTTTGTGCCGTCGTCCTGGGGAAGTAAAGGTGGTGTATGGTGATGGTGATGAAGCATTAATCTCACGAGAGGCCTATGCCATAAAAGTTTTGGAATCCAATGGTGTGGTGACTGACTATCCCCTTGGTCCTGGACAAAACCTGATGATTCCTGATAGCGCTCATGTCTTGGCTGGTCAACCCCTGACTGACGGACCCTCCAACCCCCACGAGATTTTGGAAATTTTCTTTAGTCTCGGTTCTGATGATGGTATTTATGCCTGTGCTAGTCATGCCTTGCAGAAGGTACAAAGCTTTTTGGTGAATGAAGTGCAGATGGTGTATCAGTCTCAAGGCATTGACATTGCTGATAAGCACATTGAGGTGATTGTGCGGCAGATGACCAACAAAGTCCGCATTGACGATGGTGGAGATACGACCATGTTGCCTGGTGAGTTGGTGGAATTGCGCCAAGTGGAACAGGTGAATGAGGCTATGTCCATTACTGGTGGTGCCAAGGCGCAATATACTCCTGTATTGTTGGGGATTACCAAGGCTTCGTTGAATACTGACAGCTTTATTTCTGCGGCTTCTTTCCAAGAAACTACCAGGGTGCTGACGGAAGCAGCCATTGAGGGTAAGTCTGATTGGCTGCGGGGTTTGAAAGAAAACGTGATCATTGGGCGGTTGATTCCTGCTGGTACAGGTTACAACACCTATGATGAACCCAGCACCATTGAGGACTATGGTACTGATTTGGGTACTGGGGTTTTGGATGAGGTTGATGACCCGTTGGATATGGTGCTGGATGACCGCACTGCTAAACTTTATAGCTTAGATAGTCCTAGTTTGGTAGATGGTAGCTATGGAGGTAGACGGGGAGAAAGGTCAATTTTGGATGATGATGATTTGATTGCTGATGAGGTCAGTGACCTTGTAGATGATGATGATGATGATGATGATGATGATGATTACTATGAATAATAAAGTCGATTCCCGACGATAGTCTCAATTGAGGTAACCGGCAATAATTTGAAAGGTAAAAGATTAAATTCTTTTGCCTTTTTTTAGTAATTACCATAGGATAATAACTTATTACCACAGCTTACAAAAAGCTAAAAAAGGCCGAACTTTCCGAAACTGAAGAAGAAGAGAATAAGGAATTATCTTCTAGAAGAATTTTTGTTGAACATCTCATTTGTAGGGTGAAAATTCTTCGAGTTACCAGTGACAGATTTCGTCTAGCTCGACATCCTTATAGTTAGGTGATAGAGACAGTATTTGGATTAGTTAGGTTACATCTAAATGCTTCATTTATACTAAGCCATAATATTTGAATTATCAGATTTCACATTTACCTTTTTAGAAGGCCATGTTTCTCAAAACTTTTGACAATTTTGAGGCTTTCATCCCCAAACCCTAATTCTTACGTTCAGTAACGATAGCTATTTTATCTCAACTATATCTCCTGTCATCCCTTCACAGTAAGCTTCTTAGCTTTTATGGACAGGTCTATTAATTATTTACTCAAAAATTAAGTCCTTTACGTTTACACCAATACAAATATGGGTATATACTGAGTTGCGAGACTGAAATATTTTCTCTGAAGCTGGTGAAATTCAACAACTGAGTCACCAACACAGAAGAATAAGTCTAACAACTTGCTCCCGCTGTAGCTCGGTTGTGGTTATTGTCTTTAGTAAGTTGGGTGCAAATAAAGCAGAAATAATCAGAAGTAATTTCTGGCAACAACCCCTAGAAAGTTCTACTACGGGGGTTGGGTAAATTTATAGCGGGCAATACACAACTTCCAAAAGCCCTTTTAACTCCTGGGACATACCAGCGCCGAATCAGTGTGCACCGCATCCCTTTCTCGTTCAGCCTAAAACTGAGCCTGGTCAGCCCCAACAAAACCAAACAGCAGAAGAACAGACTCAAAAAGGAGAGGTAAAGCAGTATAAAAGTACCTTTATAGCCCACATTCCGCACTTAAATCAGTAGCATAAATAAACTAAATTAATAGGTAATTCAGAACTATAGGTTTTAAAAATCCAGTAGCCATGATAATATAAATTATCCACGTCAAAGTTCCAGCTTTCTTATTGTCTAAAAAAAGCTAGTTAGACAACAATCTTAAATTTGAACTTTTCAATCACTTATGAAAATACAAGACTATGCAATAGTGAATTAGAGATTTGAAAACTAAGAAAATAAATAATACTTTTGACAAGCTGTAGGTAGGATTCTGAACTTGACAAAGTGCCTCTGTCAAGTTCAGAATCCTATGAACTCCTTGTGTAATCAGAAAATTAATCCCTTGAAAACATACGCCAGTTGCTGCCTCTTTCAGAGGAGCTTCCCTAACAAGTCGGGGAACCCACCCAACGCACTGGCTCTGAAATATTCAATAATTCCTGTCCTAGATTATTTAGGTAATTATTATACTCTCCATGCAAATGCAATGAGGTTGAATCTAAATGGGAATATTTGGTTGCTACTCCATATTTTTTTGCTAGTTCTAAGGCAATTATTAGGAATAATTGAGTTAATCCATATTTGTATGGATTATCCATTACTCTGCCTATTTTATCATCATTTAAATCTTCGCCTTCAATTCCCACTCCTAATAAATGTTCTATGGCTTTTTTCTCAGAAAATCGAGGAAATAAATATAATGGTCTCCATAGAAAACCTAGTCCATAATGATTGCTTTGACTATTTCTCCTGTAGTCACTTTCTCTCTACTATCTATTAAGAATATCTCATTGATTTTTCCTACAGTTCCTATCTCATCTATTATTCCTGCTATTCTTCCCAAGTGCTCCAATTTATTACTCTCAAAATCTTATTTTCGGTAATTTATATTTTTGGGTATTTCTATTTAGTTCAGGCTTATTTATATTCATTTTCTCATCTTTTACCCTGAATTTATTGTCAATACTTACGAGTTCTAAGTCGTTGGGAATTTCTATTGTATTGTCTATTTTTTTTACTATTTAAATTATGTGTTTACTACGTAGCTTTTTGTAATTACCTTATACATGTATATGTACTACGAAATGAAGTGCGAAATCTGGGTTTAAAGATAGTAATCTGCTGGACTCCTTTGGGGGAAACCTATCGAGTAATGCTAAAGATGCAACAGCGCAAGCTGCTGGCCCGGTTGCCGAGAAAATGAAGGAAGCATCTGAAAGCAGTGGAGTGGTATTACACCCAAAGAAGTCAAACCATTAGAGAAGCCGGAAGCGGGATCCAAACCCCCTGATATAGGTGCAGCTTAAGCCAGTCAAACAGCAATAAGAATCAGGTGAAAAAGGATACCGGACATTTTGGTCTTATGTTAGTCCCAAAACCCTTTCAGAAGAAACACCTTTCAATGAAGAAAGATCTGAGAGTATCACCGATTTCTTTAAAGATTTAGTCAGTGGTAGTCTGAACGTTACTGCTAAAGAATTTGCCAATAAATCTATCGGGGCCATATCCAACTTCTTCCAAGAATTAACCCAAGATACCCCAGAAGTAACAACCGACAACAACACTTTAACACAACCAATTTTCCAGGTAATAGTTAACTTTTTTACCCAAGAAGATTGGCCATTCACCAAAATTCAAGCAAAAGTAGCCTTGCCTCTGGGGTTTCAAGGAGGAGATGGCAGATGGAACTGCTACGCGGAAGCTAGATAAGAAGAGGAAAAAAGAATTCGTTTTTTATTCGATTTGCCGCCAAAATGCCCCAAGATCTTAACGAATCGCTGTAGCTGAGTTCATTGGTAGAGGTAGTTTTGGTATAGTTATTGGCAAGTTTGAAATAGATTTTAGTGATGGTGAGATTTGTTATAAAACTAGTATTGATGTAGAAGGTGATAGACTTAGTTTTCCACTTATCAAACGTTTGGTTTACACTAAAATAGCAACGATGAACGAATATATGCTAGAGATCATATCTGTAATTTCTGGGGATGTGTCGGCAGAAAAACCAATTAACCAAATTGAACTAATTCCAGATATTTCCCAATCATCAGATGAACAAAAACCGGTTTTAGTTGTTACACCTACTGAAGACTGAAAAGAATTAACCGTTAACTCAAGTTCGCCACCAGAAATACAGCAACAGTCAGAGACAATCCTGGAAAGACAATCTCATATATTAGCCAGAATAGCACCAGATGAAATTGGTCAATTACACCAAGCATTGCAAATGCTGGAACCTTATCAGCGTAAACAAACCCAAGCAATTTTGGAGAAAGTCAAAAGATTAATGATTGCTAGATTAGGTGATGTGGGAACAGAAGTATTTGATAAAGTATTTAGGTTCTTTACCAAAACTGAATTTCCGGCAGTAATTCTCAAATTAATCCAAATGGAGAAGCATGGGATAGTTCTGATATCAACCTATGTATAGGAAATTCGGAAATACTATTTGGTCAGATTAACAGGCGCCTGGAAGAACTACCTACAGATAAGTTGCTAGGTGATAAATAATTAATATATTTATTTGAGAGTGAACGATTTAGACAGCAGTTAGGCTTTTTTGACAAATTGATCAAAAATCTCCCTGAAAATCCTCTAGATGGAGTTGGATTCCAACCAATAAATATTTTCCACTAGGCTGATTCCAACTTTGCCACCGATATTGATGGCATTTATCAGAAAACTAAGTCAGATCTTGAAGGTGTTCTGAAGGGGTTAGACACAGAGGTAACAACCAAATTTAAGACCGGTGCGGATAACGCTAAGAGTAAACCACAAAATAAGTTATCCTGTCTTGTCATACTGATAGCGCAGCATGGCGTAAGCCATGGGTAAATTAATGCAGCGAAGTATCCGGAGATTCTTCACTATTTGGATGATCGTAATTATGTCAGTCCTGTAAAAACTATCGCAAAATTAAGAATTTTGAATTTTAACAGAGTTTTAAGAATAGAAATAGAGAAAACTACTATTATTAGCAGATGTAAAGTTTAATCTGCTTTAAACTGAATTTGTATACTTAGTGTTCACTTCTAAGAGAACTGCACAAAAAGAAATACCCAATGTCATTTTGAAGGTTCGGGGAGCATCTCTGAAAGAGATAGTGAAGAATCTCCGGATACTTCGCTGCATTAATTTACCCATGGCTTACGCCATGCTGCGCTATCAGTATGACATAAGTCCTAGTTTCACCAGTTTGGAGTATATCAATTACTGAGACAAATAGCAAATTTTAGTAAATTTTAGTAAATTTTAAATTTCGATTATGACTACTGAAACTAATCTTCCTACTTTAGCCAGTCTAGAATATGTTGCTTATATTGATGATGTTGGTGAATTACCAGAACAATTCCAAGGTCAAATAGGAGTTTATGCTATTTTTAATCATGAAAAAATTCTCCAATTTGTTGGTTATTCTCGTGATGTTTATCTCAGTCTGAAGCAACATTTAGTCCGTCAACCAAATGAATGTTATTGGGTGAAGGTACAAACTATTGAACGTCCTAATCGCACGCTTTTAGAGAATCTTGCAAATGCTTGGATATCTGAAAATGGTCCTGTTCGTTTAGCAACTGCTGAAAATAAAGAAAACTGGATTGATCCTATTAATACTCTGCTATTAATGACAGATGAAGAAAAGACTAATTATCAAAATCCCTTAATTGATGATTTGGTAAAAATGAAACTTGTTAAAAATGTAGCCCGGCGTGTTGAAGCTGAAATCTTAGAGGTATTAAAAACACGGGGTTTAAAAACTCAAATTCGTTTTAATCCTAAATTAAAAGAAGAAGGTTTGCTGGATTTGAAATAACGAAGAAGATAATAGACCTATTGCAGAATTCTGTATGTGGTATGATAGAGATTTTTGGATTTTATGTATTTTTGGTGTTCTTTGGGCTCGCTAATTCAAACATAACCGTGTAACTCTAACTTTTGGCTAAAACAAAGACAATAGCCTATTGTATCATAAAATCAATTCTCCAAGAGGTCTAATTAATTGGTACTTGGAATAAGTAGGAAGGCATAAAAAACCGTAGACGGGCAGCAGCTTCTCAGAGAGTAGTATGTAACGAAAAGTAAAATTGACCACAACCTCTTCCCTATTGCCTCTTGCCTTGTCATAACGACAATTTTCAACACCCACCTACTTAATTCGTCATTCTTCCCTTTGCTCCCAATATGGTTTAGATAAGCCTCTTTCTCTCCCTCTGCTTCTCCTGACTAAACAGATAATCTTCCTTAAGTGAACCTTATTAAGCCTGCTCTCTACTCCTATTCCCCATTCCCTGCATGAACTACGAAATAGCACGAAAACTACTCATAGATCAAACAACAAACGAGGAAAACTCAGATGCCTTGTTCAATCATCTTAAACAAGGGAAACCACCAGTACCTGGTCAAATTACCTCAATTTTGTTAGCCTTGAAGGTTATATTTGAAGCATTAAAAGATTATCCTGGTTTGGATAAAGAACTGGCTTTTGCTTTATATAAATTAGGTATTAGAGGTTTACAGTTATTTGCGGCGGGACGCAAAGCTGGTGTTGACTGGCCGCCATTGTTGCAGGAAGATTTGCAACGTATTTCCTTAGCTGCTGAAAGTATTTTTTGTGGCAAATGGCAAACTTTAACTCTGGGAGGTAAGATGAAGGATGAAGGATGAAGGATGATTCAAAATAGTGCCTCCGGCAGGCTAGTGCCAACAAAATTCAAAATTCAAAAACCTACATCCTTAGTTAAGCTAACGGGTTCTCAGTTCTGCTTCTAATTTATCCAGGTCAGATTTAAGAAGAAGTGTAATTTGGCCAGTCAAAGCTTTACTGTCTCTGGGTTTAGCAATTTCTATCCAATAGGCGTAGCGATCACCTACTCGTAACTCTCCCTTCAATGCTTCCCGAATCGGCGTTTTTGCTAAACGAGCTTGATTAATTACACTCTCATTAGGATAGTTGTAAACTACCGGAGCTCGATTATAGTCTTGATAAATATCCAAACCATAAATTATACGCAAAGATTCCTGAAGACGCTCAACGGTAACACCATTAACACCATCATACATATTGAGGCGTTCAGTGCGTATTGTGCTGCGGTCTTTGGTAAATGTTACCTTACCTGGAGGCAATACTGATGCTTGAAAAGTGAATCTTTGGGCAGCTGTATCGTTTTTGCTGACAAATAATTTTTCCCCGCTTCTAGGACGAAGGGTAGGATGGCCTTGAATCCAGGTCGTTACTTCCTCTGTGGTTTGTCCTGGTAAAGCCTGGGCGGAAGAATTTAAGAGTATTTGCCCTGATAAAGAACAAATTAGGGAAAAAGGCAAACTTAAAAAGTTAAGTAAAGATTTTTTCAGCATTTTCCTATTTAGGAATTACATCACAATTGGCCATTGGTAGGTAATTATTTTGGATTTTGGATTGTGAAAGTATTGCTCTATACTACTTGATAGTTTACAAACATCCTCTAAAATATTTATCACTAACAGGGCAAAATTGCTACTTTAATTACTTTACGGGCTTTCATATCAGCAAATACCTGTTCTAAATCGGTTAATGGACGATGTTCACTAATTAGCAACTCAAAAGGAATCTTCCTGCTGGCTATCAGTAACAATGCCAGTCTTACATATTTAGGTGTATTGTGAAATACGCCTTTAAGAGTTAATTCACTATAATGTAGCTGTTCGGTATTTACAGTAATGGTTGTATCTTTGGGACAACCACCAAATAAATTTACAGTTGCACCAGGACGGGCGCAAGCGATCGCTGTTTCCCACACACTAGGAACGCCAGTAGCCTCTATCACTACATCTGCACCCCAACCTTGAGTTAACTCCTTGACCACACCGGGAAGATCAGCAACTTGATGATAATTAAAAACCTGTGCCGCACCAAATTTTTTGCCAATTTCTAACCGTTGGTCATTACCTCCCCATAGCAATACCTCAGCTTTGGTTTCCGCCGCTAAAACCGCCACAAACATTAAGCCAATTGCCCCATCTCCCAGCACAACTACCCGGTCTTTAGGTTTGACATGAAAACGCCCCATACCATGTAAAACACAGGCTAAAGGTTCTGTCATGGCTGCCAAAGCAAACGGTAGCTGATCGGGAATCGGCAACATATTATGGTGCACAATCGGTGCAGGAATTTTGAGATATTCGGCAAAAGTGCCATTATTCCATGTCAAATTTGGACAGAGAGAATATTCTTGACGTTGACAAAACAAACATTCCATGCATGGTGCTGAATTATTGGCGACAATGCGATCACCTATGGTGGGGTGTAGCCCATCACCTACCTGCCAATTAGTCACACCAGCACCGACGGCGACAATTGTTCCTGCCGCTTCATGGCCAAACAAGGTAGGGGGAGTCAACATTTTCGGATGGCCACCACGCCGCCAAACCTTCAAATCTGTACCGCAAGTGGTAGCTGTCCCCACTTGAATCACCACTTCTCCATCGCTTGGAATTGGCTCAGGGACTTGCTCTAGGCGTAAATCTTCCTGTCCGTAAAGTAAAGCTGCTAACAAAGCTTTTCACCTAAGAATGAGCTGCTAAAAGATTTTACAGGAGATTGTGAGAAATTTGAGCATCGTTCCTCAAACCAAAACCATAATAGAGAGGTCCGAAAATTTAGAAAGGAGTCTGTGTCTGGCTTTCCATAGTGTTAAGATGAGGAAAGAGCGAAGGCAAGAATCAGGGTTGGGAATAGTTACGGATAGTTCCTATCCATGAAGATGTTGATGACAAATTCATAACTGACCTCATATCCATAACATGTATGAAATGGGCAACACTCATGAACCAGTTCCTAATGTGACTAAACCACCAATAGTTAGTAAGAATTACTTGTAAGTAAATTGGGTAATTCAGGGGAAATCTTTGTTCAGGTAAGGTACCCGGAATGTTCTTACAAGTCTAATGACCTATTCAACAACAATACCCTTGGTGGAAAACTCTTTGTTTCCTGCCTTTTGTTCTAAGTTGCCATGGCATAATCACTACCATGTTTTTCTACCTATTTAAGGAGACTAGCAGGGAAAACATTTCCTAATATCTCTAGCCAGTAATGAAATGTGTCCTTTGCTTCCGTTTTCCATATACGGAAATGGAAACCTAAAACCTCAAATGTTGGCATTTTCCTCCAATAGAACAAGCATAGAGATACCTATTCTTTTCTCTCTAGTTTCCCTTTCGCCCCTCCTCCTTTCTGATTTATACCTATCTTTTTACTTTCTATGTCACCTTGAAGTTTTTTATGCCACATTTCACCTTGGGTTAACAAGTCTTGACACTGATGGTTAGTTATTCCCTGTATTTGTTTTGTAGGATGTGGATATTCTTGAATATAGTTGATTTAGTAGATTTTTCCTTTTGGTACACCCTCAAAATTCCCTTCTACCATTTTTTTCACACCAAGTTAATTTTCCTGACAGGTCTAATAACGATGGATGAGTTGTTTTGTCAATGCGCAAAGCCTCAAAATCTGGCACATTGCCCATGTTCGATATCCTAACACTCTTGCAAAGCCTGCTACCAGAAATAAAAGTGACGACGATGCGCGGCAATTGAGCTCCTTCGTAATGGCCATGTTAGTGATGAGTGGGAGAGTCACAATGTTGGGAATCTCTCGTTGGGCAGACATAGGTGGTAGTTATCGAACAGTGATGAGATTCTTTCAAACCGTCATACCATGGGCGACAGTATTCATTAGACCTATTGCAAAATTGTTTCTGTGGTATGATAGATAGCTTTAGATTTTATGTATTTTTGGTGTTCTTTAGGCTCGCTAATTCAAACATAACCCTGTAACTCTAACTTTTGGCTAAAAAGACAATCGCTGATTATAACATATAATTAATTCTGCAAGAGGTCTATTACTAGAGAATAGTATTCTAACGAAATATAACATCAACGGGGCAGACTTTACTGACAAATTACTGCACTACTGATGTTGCTTACACTATTTGTATAGATATTTGGTAGATGCTTTGGGTCGGCTAACTTGTTTAGATGTAATTATTGATATGTTTTGGTAAACCAACCAGAAGGTTGAAAAACGTAACGTATATTTGCGCTAAGTACAATATGAGCTTGATTATTGCTCAACTTCTACTGTTTCCAGTTCATTCTTAATTTCTTACAGATTCGGAAAAAACCATGCAACAGTTTCTTCATAGTGAGCTAACTGCTCTAATATTTCCACTAGCTCTTCCAAACTAAACACACCCTGGGCTTCTTGGCTGGAAGAACTGTATCATCGGCTATTTGTCCTGAGAAGTGGTTGAAAATAGCTGTGATTAATTGCATTTTTAGTACCTACTGGGTTTCGATACAATTATCCTAAACGTCAAATGTGGAAAACTCGTGGACAACTTAGAGAATTTCTCACTGATTCGTGAAATATGCCTAGAAAGCCTGTGCATTAGACTTTTTCCCTATTCCCAGTTTGCTTTTGTATAATCAGGACTTATGCAACTGGCACTCTAGGATGCGTCAGATGTCGAAAATCTTTTGATACTAACCAATTTATCGGTCTGACGCACCCAGCCCTTTCAATGTGGTCGTTTGTACTATTTTTCCAGTTCTCTCTTCATCCTTGTCCTATCGTTATTACGACGTTGTCTTCAAAAAAATACTCAATTCAAGACATAATTTTTGACTTGAGTTGATGCTGTAATCGCCCTTAATGATATCGATAGCCTCAAGCCCTAATTTGGTACTTTAGACAGGGAGTGGGTTTCGTCCCTTGATTTAGTAGTTCATCTGTTCCCATTGAAAGGGCTGGTCTGACGCACCCTATAAGAAAGATTGAGTGTAAATACTTATATAACTCCGAATAATGTGTTTAATATACCTTGACGCAGTACTTGAGCGTGATCAGGTTGGGTTTAGAGAATCTGCTACTCTAATAATATTAACCATACTTAACATTTCTTCCTATGATGCAGACAGCTATAACACCTTTTACAACTCCAGTTCCTGGCTAATACTAGCAATGGCGGGGACATAACGTTTACTATGTACAAACCTGAGAGAAATAACCCCAGCTTCCTCCCTTACTGTTAGTACATGGCTTTGGTACTTCCACAGACCACTGGCGAAAAAATCTGACTGGACTGTGTGCAGACTGTCAAGTACTTGCTATTGACCCTTTGGGATTTGGACGGTCACCAAAACCGAAATTACAGTACAGTGGGGACTTATGCCGTGACCAATTGCGAGACTTTATTAGTAAAGTTATTGGTGAAAAAATAGTAGTAGCAGGTAATTCCCTGGGAGGATATGCTTGTTTGTGTCTAGATGCGCAATATCCTGATATTATCCCTCAGGTAGTATTACTTTAATAGTGCTGGGCCTTTTTCTGAACCGGAAGCTATACAGGCTCAAATTCAACCTCCTAAAAATCCTGTACAACAATTATTTTTAGGTAAAACTGTCAAATGGTCTTTTAAACAATGTTTATTCTAGGCTTTATTATTTCAACATGTGGATCAAGGTTGGGTAATTCTTTGTACCGTAGAAAAGGTTTATTTAAACAAAACTGCAATTACTGATAAATTAGTAGCAGAAATTCAAAGTCCGGCTTATTATCAAGGCGCTTTAGATGTCTTTATTTCTGTTTTCACCACTCCCCAAGGGGAAAAAGTTGATGTTTTACTCAAGCGACTAACTTATCATTTGTTGTTATTGTGGGGTGAAGCAGATCCTTGGGTGAAAGCGCGGGAACGTTCTCAAAAATTCCACCAATATTATTCCCAATTAAAAGAATATTTCCTTACTGCTGGTCATTGTCCCCATGATGAAGCACCTGAACCAGTGAACCCGATTTTATGTGATTGGGTTTTCTCTATTAATACAAGTGCCTAGTTATCTCTTTGTGGCTGATAATTGGTAGAATAATGATAAGTTAGCAAGAGTCATGGATAAGTTTCTTGAAAGCAGTTGAATTTGATTGATTAGCTTGACTTTGGGGGTTGTTTTTCTTCTATTTTACACCCCCTGAACGCTTACAAAAGATGAATACAGTAAACAAATTCAGTACGATACTTCTTGTAAACTATTGATTTTTTAATCATTTCTTTAATTCTATAAAAATTTAGTATCCATATCAGAGAGTGTCACTAAAAAGTAACTTTATTATGTCTTGGGGCTTTGATAGGAATGGGTGTGGCAGGTTGGGCGATCACTTCATGACAGAAAGACTCTATAGTGTCATGCAGAGATTCCAGGGAGTAGCGTTCGATATAGAAAGGAGAATTCAAAGCTACTGGATGATGAGGATTTTCTAACCTGTGAACAGATGGGAATTTTGCTAGTGGTTTGTACTTTGTTTAGCGCGATTCAGTGCTAGAAGAGAATTCTTTTTACTGACTGGTTCACCCATAGTTTATGTTAGCATCTTCCATAGTTTCGAACAAAAATAACATCATTTTTAATATATGTATTGGCTAAATTTAATTCTCTGGCAATATCATCGTATCTTTTACCCTTCCAACTACCTTTTAAGACGATATCTTATAGATAAGTAAGATATTGTTTGGTATATTCAAATACCAGGGCATTAACTAATTGAGCGAATAAGAACAGCAATATCAACAGGAGCAGGTCAAACAGGACAATTAATAGTAAGGCGAAAAGGTAAACCGACATTCCGCACTTAAATCAGTAGCATAAATAAACTAAATTAATAGGTAATTCAGAACTATAGGTTTTAAAAATCCAGTAGCCATGATAATATAAATTATCCACGTCAAAGTTCCAGCTTTCTTATTGTCTAAAAAAAGCTAGTTAGACAACAATCTTAAATTTGAACTTTTCAATCACTTATGAAAATACAAGACTATGCAATAGTGAATTAGAGATTTGAAAACTAAGAAAATAAATAATACTTTTGACAAGCTGTAGGTAGGATTCTGAACTTGACAAAGTGCCTCTGTCAAGTTCAGAATCCTATGAACTCCTTGTGTAATCAGAAAATTAATCCCTTGAAAACATACGCCAGTTGCTGCCTCTTTCAGAGGAGCTTCCCTAACAAGTCGGGGAACCCACCCAACGCACTGGCTCTGAAATATTCAATAATTCCTGTCCTAGATTATTTAGGTAATTATTATACTCTCCATGCAAATGCAATGAGGTTGAATCTAAATGGGAATATTTGGTTGCTACTCCATATTTTTTTGCTAGTTCTAAGGCAATTATTAGGAATAATTGAGTTAATCCATATTTGTATGGATTATCCATTACTCTGCCTATTTTATCATCATTTAAATCTTCGCCTTCAATTCCCACTCCTAATAAATGTTCTATGGCTTTTTTCTCAGAAAATCGAGGAAATAAATATAATGGTCTCCATAGAAAACCTAGTCCATAATGATTGCTTTGACTATTTCTCCTGTAGTCACTTTCTCTCTACTATCTATTAAGAATATCTCATTGATTTTTCCTACAGTTCCTATCTCATCTATTATTCCTGCTATTCTTCCCAAGTGCTCCAATTTATTACTCTCAAAATCTTATTTTCGGTAATTTATATTTTTGGGTATTTCTATTTAGTTCAGGCTTATTTATATTCATTTTCTCATCTTTTACCCTGAATTTATTGTCAATACTTACGAGTTCTAAGTCGTTGGGAATTTCTATTGTATTGTCTATTTTTTTTACTATTTAAATTATGTGTTTACTACGTAGCTTTTTGTAATTACCTTATACATGTATATGTACTACGAAATGAAGTGCGAAATCTGGGGTAAAGTAATTAGCTGCCAAAAGTGTGATTATTGAGTTGATCAAGGATAGGCTTTTTTTAACATTAGATTTGCTGATGTGATCGCTCTTTCAAATTAAACAGATTTTCTGAGGGTGAGCGCTATTTTGGAATAAACAATAAAAACAAATCCTGATAACAACTAATTATATATATATAAATCTAAAAACCTGGTCAGGGTTGACCAGGTTCTAGCGAATTCCGAAGTTTCAAATTCTTAAGATTAACTAAGTGATTGAAAGTCAATAAGTAAGGTGGATACTAAAACAGACAAGTTCAGCATTTTCTCGTTTTTTCTCTTAGGGATTTGGCGCGACTATCAATAACAGTCGGAATACCACTGTAAGTTGTATATGCTAAAACTTGGTTGGGCTAATCACGGGGGACACTTATGTCATTGCCCGGTTGGTTGGTTGTTTTTCTTCTGTGTCCTTATGAATATAATCTAGCAAACCCTAATTAAGATACGATCACTTGTTTACTAAAGTTGACTTTTTATTTCATTTAGCAACATTGGGGACTCGGGACTGGGTAATAGATTTTTCTAATTACCAATTACCAATCACCAATCACCAATCCCACATAATTCCTGTATTGTCGAAATGGTCGGTAACAATGCGGCCAATATTGTCTATCTGGGCAATTTCTGCGACTGAAAGTTTTATCTCTGCGGCTTTGGCGTTGTCTTTTGCTTGTTCGGGATATCTCGCACCCGCGATCGCATTTGTTTGGGGTTGGACAATTAACCAGGCCAATGCTAACTGGGCTAAACTACAATTATGATTTTCGGCTATGGGCCTGAGTTGGTCTAATGCCTGTTGAGCACGTTCAAAGTTTTCTCGTTGAAATAACCTATTTTTGGCTCGGTTATCTTCTGGATCAAATTTATGACCGGGTCCAAATTTACCAGTTAACAATCCTTGGGCTAGAGGTGAATAAGCCAAAATAGAAATATTGTTTTCAATACAGTAGGGCATGGCATCTGTTTCTACATTCCGCCAAAATAAGGAGTAAGGTGGTTGTAAACTGTCAATAGTTCCATATTGGGAGGCTTCTACTATTTGTTCACGGGAAAAATTAGAAACTCCAATGGCACGAATTTTTCCTTGTTGTTTGAGGTGATTTAAGACACTCATTGTTTCTTCTATAGGTACAATTTCACTGTTGAAAGAACCAGCAGGCCAATGAATTTGGTAAAGGTCGATGTAGTCGGTTTTCAGATTTTTCAGCGAACGTTCACAAGCTTCAATCACTTGTTGATATTTGAGATGATTGGAAAAAACTTTTGTGGCATATTCGACGTGATCGCGCACATCAGACAAAGTTTCAGCTACAATCTGTTCAGAATGTCCATTACCATAAACTTCCGCAGTATCTATGGTTGTAATTCCGGCCTCGTAAGCAGCACGAATGGTTTTAATCGAGTCAGCATCTTCAATTCCCACCCACATTCTTTTGCCGGCTTGCCAAGTTCCCATCAGAATGGGTGAGATTTGGACGGTGGATCTCCCTAGTGTTCGTTTTTGCATAGTTTTTCTCTACTTTCTTTTCCCTGGTTAGTGTGAAAACCCAAAAGGCAGGAGGAAAGCTTGTTTTGGGAACTAAGTATTTATTTCCTCCAGTCTCCACTAGTTTTACATTTTAACCGTCTTAAACTTAAATAAAATCAGAGTTACAGTAGATGCTCATGGAATTGACTACCATTTTTCATGCTCTTAAAGAATGGGCAGTAGCCGTAAATGCGTTGGAAAGCGGCAAAACAATTATGTTACTTCGTAAAGGAGGTATTCATGAACGAGGAGGACGCTTTCAGCTTGCATATCAGCAGGTTCTGCTCTATCCTACTTATGAGCATCAACAATCTTTTATGCTCAAGGCTGAGTATGTAAATCTTGTCTGTCCAGTCACATCAGGATGGCATCCAGAAACAATTCGGATCGGTAGTTGGGCAGAAATTACAGATATTTTGCCAGTTGCGGATGAGTCTATTGTCAGTGATTTACTACTTTTTAATATTTGGAATGAGTATTTTATTAGCGATCGCCTAAAATGGAAAGCACGTCAGCCTTTATATATTCTCTTGTTACGTACTTACAAACTACCCCAAGCACAGTATATTCCTTATTTGCCTGAATACGGTGGTTGTAAGTCTTGGATTGATTTAGATCAACAAGTGAGTTTACAAGGCTCTCAACCAGTTTTATCTGATACTGTTTATGGTCAGTTAGTTGAGACCATTCGCGGAATTATTGGTGATCGTTTGTACGCCACATCTTGTTAAGCAGGAGTTGGGGTAAAGCAAATGTGGAGAAAAGTTTGAGAGTTTAGCATTGAATTCCTTTTACCCCACACCAGCAATAACCTGGCCAATATCTTGAGGAGTTGCACCTGTGGCTAAGATTGCCGGAATCAACAATTCAATTGAGACTGAAGAATCGCCATTTTCAGTGATAATATTAGATCTCTTGCAGAATTAATTTTATGTTACAATAGCGCGTTGTTTTTGTTTTAGCCAAAAGTTAGAGTACAGGGTTATGTTTGAATCAGGGAGCCCAAAGAACACCAAAAATACATAAAATCTAAAGCTATCTATCATACCACAGAAACAATTTTGCAATAGGTATATTTATTTGTTGGGTTTCATTTTATTCAACTCAACCTATAGCTAACTAAACATTGTTACATATCGTAATACCATGGTGTGGCTTACATACTATTGTTGTTGCTGTTGACGATGATTGGACCGACCACAGTCGATGACACAAACGCACTAATCACCATCTGAACTGAGCTCCAGAGATAAGGAAGCGGTGGTTTCTGCACTTGAGGGGGTAACAAGCAAGGTGAAACCATCACATAACAAAGGTTTTAGGTGATAGACCCCTTGGAAAAATTGATAAGAAAACAGTGCTTATTGACAATTAAGTGTGCAGTTATCAGGAGCCGCCTACGTCAGCAGAAAACCTAAAGATACGAAAAGAATGGTCTTAATTAATGGAACAAGTCATCAGTTTTATTCGCAATAAGTGGACATTTTATCAGTAGTTTATAAGGGCTATAACCCTTATACAGGAGCTTTTTAGGTTCTTTATCACCCCCTCAATTTCTGCACTATGTTGAACAAACCTTGACTGGTGAAATATGAGGACTCCCGCACTTTGAGCGCACACGGGCAATCTACGCGAAGTGTAGCTAGGAGCAGGAAGCATGCACTCGCGACTTCTACATGGCGAGTGATAATAAAATCGTATTTCGCAAAGTTTTGAATGGAGAGGGGAGTGTAAAATGAATGAAAAACTCCAGATGGAAAAAGACAAGCTCCAGGTAAGCGATAATATCAAGATAAATCAAGAAATAGAAAACGAAAAAGTTCTATGTTCTCATTGTCAGCGCACTGCTACCAACAGGATTAAATGTAAAGGTATTTGTGTGGCTGATAATGACTATTAAAAAATGAATTCTATCGCTGCAAAAATTCCTCTATTCTGAAACCCAGTAAGTACCAGAAGTATTACTAACCAACCTCACTTTCTGGTTGACAGTAATAGGTAGACCCCGATCAGAATTTCTCTGTGCGACTTGCTTGCCACCAAGGAGAGTTCATCGCGGTATTAGCACGAATGAGAGGCTGTTGTTTTGTTGCTGTAGAGAGGAAAGATTGTAAAATTATACTGTTGGTGCTACTGGTTAAACCCAAGACTTGAGGGGATAGGAATTCATTGCACAGCTAAAATAGCTCCAAATGTAGATATAGATTTTGGTTATAGTTGGAGTGCACTTCGGAATTTAGATACTGGTGATACTCGATTTAGCAATCAAACTTTTAAGAGTCAGTTGCAGATCAAATTTTAAAACAAGGGAATAGGAGATAGGGGGAGAGAAAGAAGCTTATCTGAATAGTATTGGAGAATATGCAGAAAATACAGGAATGCAAAAGCATTAAGAGTAAAGGTAAAGAAAAAACCTTTAACCTTCACCCTTAATACTTTGATTTTTAAGCGATTAGTGTTGAGATGGTATTCACCGTTTAGCCAACATTAGCTAACAGGAATTCGCGGGTTTCTGCTTTTCTGACTGTTACCTGACCATCATCATCAACATCGACAATGGCTGTATCACCTTCAAGGATGTGACTAGATAAGATAGCCTCAGCTAAAGAATCTTCTAACAGACGCATAATAGCTCGACGTAAAGGTCTAGCACCGTAGCTTGGGTCATAACCTTCTCTGACAACCAGTTCTTTGAAGCTTTCTGTGACTTCGAGTTTAATTCCTCGGTCTTTTAATCGGTTAGCAACATCATGCAGCATGATTTCGGCGATTTGCTTAACTTCTTCTTTATTCAACTGGGTGAAGACGATAATATCATCAACACGGTTGAGGAATTCAGGACGGAAATAAGCTTTCAGTTCTTCATTTACCAATTTACGGATACCGTTATAACTAGCGTCGGCTTGATTATCAAATTCAAAGCCTAAACTGATACCGCCTTTCTCAATTACCTTAGAACCAATATTGGAAGTTAAGATGATTAAGGTGTTCTTGAAGTCTACTTTACGACCTTTAGCATCGGTGAGGTGTCCTTCATCCAAGATTTGTAGCAGCATATTAAATACATCAGAGTGCGCTTTTTCAATTTCGTCGAAAAGTAGCACCGTGTATGGTTTACGTCTTACTGCTTCTGTAAGTTGTCCGCCTTCGTCGTAGCCTACGTAACCTGGAGGTGAACCGATAAGTTTGGAAACGTTATGGCTTTCCATGTATTCGGACATATCCAAGCGAATCATGGAATCTCCTGCACCGAAGAAGTAAGCGGCTAGGGCTTTGGCTAGTTCGGTTTTCCCTACTCCTGTCGGACCAGAGAAGATAAAGCTGGCGATGGGACGCTTAGGATTCTTTAAGCCGACACGGGCGCGACGGATGGAACGAGAAACGGCTGCAACTGCTTGTTCTTGACCGATGAGGCGTTTGTGCAGGGTGTCTTCTAGGTGCAGTAGTAACTCTGATTCTGATTCGGTGAGTTTGTTAACTGGGACACCTGTCCAAGAGGCAACGATTTGGGCGATGTCTTCTTCGTCAACGATCGCTTTAACTGTTTGCAGGTTATCTTCTAAGTCTATTTTGGCCTGAAGTTCTAGTTCTTCTTGATTGAGTTTACTAGCTTTACCAAAATCCTGAACTCTGATAGCTTCTGCTTTGTCTTTGCTGATGTTTTTGAGTTGCAGTTTGATTTCTTTATTGTTGATGATGCGGGAGTGACGTAAACGTACACGAGAACCAGCTTCATCAATTAAGTCTATAGCTTTGTCCGGTAGGAAGCGATCACTAATATATCTATCGGATAACTGTGCTGCTACTACTACAGCTGCATCAGAGATGGTGACTTTATGATGTTGTTCATAAGCACTACGCAACCCATAGAGAATCTCAATGGTTTCTCCTACAGAAGGTTCTCCCACCAAAATTGGTTGAAAACGCCGTTCTAAAGCCGCATCACGCTCAATGTGTTTACGGTATTCATCCAAGGTGGTTGCCCCAATACATTGGAGTTCACCTCTTGCTAAAGCTGGTTTCAGGATGTTAGCTGCATCTAAACCGCCTTCTGTACCACCTGCACCGACTAAGGTGTGAATTTCATCAATCACCAGGATGATATTGCCTTCTGATCGAATTTCATCCATGATTTTTTTCAGGCGTTCCTCAAAGTCGCCACGGAAACGAGTTCCAGCTACTAGTAAACCCATGTCCAGACTGATGACTTGCTTGTTCAACAGCACTTCTGGTACATCTTGGTTAATGATACGTTGGGCTAAACCTTCTGCGATAGCAGTTTTACCAACACCTGGTTCTCCAATTAAAACCGGGTTATTTTTGGTGCGACGACCCAAAATTTGCACCGTGCGCTCAATTTCTCGTTGACGACCAACAACAGGATCAAGCTTGCCATCCTGAGCCATTTTGGTCAGATTTCTACCAAACTCTTCTATACTTAGGTTTTGATTACGCTTAGACCCGCTTACAGTGCCTGCGAAAACAGTTACATCTTCACCCAAACGACTAATAACAGCAGCACGGATACCTTGCAACTCAACTCCCAAATTTTGCAGAACTTTGGCCGCCACTCCTTCCCCGGCTTCAGTTAAACCTAACAATAAATGTTCAGTGTTTATGTAGTTGTGTCCAAGACTATGAGCTTCTCTAAAAGATTGCTCAAACAGACTTTTTACTTTTGGTGTAAAAGGAATTTCCGGCGGAACAAAACCAGAACCCCGACCAATAATTTTCTCTACTTCCCGACGCGCATCTTTCAGGGTAACACCCAACTCAGCTAGCACTTTCGCAGCCACTCCGGTTCCTTCTCCCATTAAACCCAGGAGAATTTGTTCAGTGCCTACGAAATTGTGTCCCAGGCGGCGTGCTTCCTCCTGAGCTAACATAATTACCCTAATGGCTTCGGACGTGAAGTGTTCAAACATAGCGGGTTCTTGCTCCCTTGCTGCTTGGACTTTGGGTGAGATAAAGTTCACCCTTATCTAAAGTTTTTTGTATTTTCTTAAAGATAATGTATCTTTATTTAAAATTAGATGACAGTGGTGAGAGCCGTATGAGCTAGGGTGTAGTTGCCGTCATCAGTCGTTGTGCAGAACTAAAAATGAAAACTCAAAACTTCAAAACGCTGATGACCTAAACTTTTAGCCTATTTTGGCTTCCGGTATTTTGATTACCGCTTTCCTGTACTAGATAGACGGTTAAGCCTCTAAGCTTGATGAATCTGAAATCCTATCCGTTGTAACAATTATGACAGAATCTTCAGCAAGTAAAGACCAACAACATCCTCTTTACAATCGAGATCGCCCCTTTATTAATATTTTACTCGCTCAAGAGGCTACAGACTACAATTTAGCAGAATTGGCTAGATTGAGAATTCGCTATCAAGGCTTCCCAGGCGCACGGGACATCCAGAAGGACCTAAATAAAGTTTTGCAACGCTGGGGTTTAACCGAAGCTGAACTCTTCACCAAAACCCGCCAACTGCATGATATTGGCGGCATTTACACAAGTCGCGGCAAAAAAGACGAGGAAGATTGGAATTAGTTATTAGTCATTAGGCATTAGGCATTGGTCATTAATTATTAGTGAGTTTTTATCTCCCCCTGCTCCCTGCTCCCTGCTCCCCTGCTTCCCCAAGAGGAGTTTCCGGTGGTGTAGATATTTCTAAATCTAACTGAATTACATCAGCTTTTTCAATTGGGGTGGGGGTGATAAATTCTGGTTTTTCTACTTCAACTTTTTTGACGGGGATAGAAGTTAAGAGTTCTGCCTGGTTCATAGATGCTTTGAGAGAGTCTAAGGTGACAGCTACCTTTGCTTGTTCCTGCATATCCTGTGTAGAAGATACTAATTTACTCAAACCATTCACCAACTGCAGGAGATTTTGGCGAAATTGAGGATCGCCTGTTAATTCATCTAAATCAGATGTAATTTTTTGGGTATTTTCAAATGTCACCCTGGCAGCATCTAGGGTTTGTTGAAGTAAGACAATATTTTTAGGATTATTTAAGGTCTTGGATGCGTCTTTTAAATTAGTTGAAGCTTCCGCAGCGTTCGCAGACAAAAGTTCTAAATTATTCAATAATCCCCCTTCATTTAAACGATTAACCGCAGGTGATAAACCACTAACTGTCTGACGCAGTTGGTTACTAGTTTGAGTAATATTATTTAAAGTCCTAACTAGGGACGAACGGTTTGTTGTCAATAATTCATCTAAGTTATTCAACAAACTACCTGCTTGTTGTGCAGTTTTACTAAACTCGCTGGCTGTTTCACCTAATTGATTTGCGGTTTTAGATGTAGTTGTAGTGAGTTCATTTGTAGCTTTCTGGATGGTGACAGCAGTATTAGAAAATGTGCCGATTTGCCCTTTAAAGCTTTTGCTCACACTCTGGAGTTCTCGACTGAGGTTAGCAACACTAGAAGCTGCTGATGCAGAGGTTACTAACAAGCGATTAACGTTTTGATAAAATTCCTTGTTATTATATTGAGCCGTAAAATCAGATGATTGACGAATCAGTTCATCAACGCTGATACCAATTTGACCTTTTAATGTACTGATTTCATTACAAATAATCAGACTGGGATTACAATCTTTGTCTAAGGGTTTAGCAATATTAGTTCCCGTCGCTAGGTTGGTTATTGGGGTAATATCAATAATACTTTCGCTAATTAATCCAGTTTGACTGGCTTGAATTTTAGAATCTGCGGGAATTATCAAGTTAGGATCGTTGATTTCAATTTCTACAGCAACAGCATTGACTGCGGTTTTAATATTGGAAATACTACCAACTTTTACGCCACGATAACGAACTGGTGAGCCTTTTTGCATTCCCCCAGCGTTAGCAAATTCCACCACAGCTTTATAAGAACTGCGTCCAAGGGGGATTCTATTTAACCATAGGAGAATTATTCCAAATGCTCCTAAACCCAGTAAAAGTAATAATCCCACTGAGCCTTCTCTAAAAGTTCGTGTAGACGTGAAGCCGCTAATTAGACTTCGCATTTTCTCGCCCTCCATAAAACTAGTCCTGATTTGTGATACGAATTAGAAAAATGAATACGGTAGATGTAAGCATAAAAACCTTCTAGAACAGTAATTATCTCACAATCTAAAATCCAAAATCTAAAGTCTAAAATAGTATCAACCAACTAGTTGAATGGGACCATTTATACTTCCACTCATAAATTGTCTGATCAACGGATGATCTGTATGATCTATTTCACTTACTTTACCTTGCCATTGCACCTTGCCTTCATAAAGAAATATCAACCTGTCGGCTGTGCGTCGAATAGTACTTTCTTGGTGGGTAACAATGCAGTATGTGCTACATACATCTTGTATAGATTGTAAGCTGCGGATTAAATCTTCAATTACCGTTGAGGCGATAGGATCAAGTCCGGCTGTGGGTTCATCGTACAATAAAACTTCTGGACTGTCTGCGGGATGATCTGGATTGGACATAATCGCACGAGCAAAACTGACCCGTTTTCGCATCCCTCCCGAAAGTTCTGAGGGGTATAGATGACCAATTCCTGGTAAACCCACCATATCTAATTTTTCGTTGACAAGTTGGCGAATGCGCGATCGCTCTAATTTTGAGTTCTGATACAATGAGAAACCAACATTTTCTTCTACTGTTAACGAATCAAATAAGGCCGCTTGCTGAAATACCATCCCAATACCTACTATATCAGCACCATCCTCAATTAATCCATCTCGCTTTTTCCCTTGGATATAAATTTCTCCGGCATCGGGTTGTAATAAACCAGCTATGATTCTTAAAATCGTTGATTTACCAGTTCCTGAAGGGCCAATAATCCCTATCGCTTGCCCTTTGTAAATTTGCAAATCAACATCATCTAAAACCTTATTTTTACCAAAGGCTTTAGAAATTCCTTTGAGTTCAATTAATGGTTCGGTCATTGGAATATGTAATTGCTACTAGGTTAAACTCAGGAATTAGGGCTGTAGGGGGTTACGGTGTAAGGGGTTAGGTACACCCCCATTTATTAAGCTGTAACACCTACAAGTGGCATTATCCTCATTTTGTGTGGAGTCTGTAAACCTTCTCCGCTACTCTCCTAGTATCTCAAGCAGAATAATGCAAATGGAAAGCCAGACAGAGACTGCTTTGTAAATTTCCGGACGTGTCTATTTACTAACTGTACTTTCCAAGTGCAGTTTTGTTCTTCCTCTGCTTTGACGAACTCTAAAAACGCCTCTAACTCCTCTGGAGTCAGTTCATCTAAGGGAATGGCAGTATTTGATACCCAAGTTGAGTTGTTCTGAATTTGCTCAACTACTGGCACTAATATTCGTCTCTGCATATCAGTGAGAGGACAGATTGCTGCATTACAAAGACTAAACGCTGTTTGCAAAGCGGCTTCAATCTCATTTGGATTCATAGGCTAATAGCAAGTGAGGATCTATTCTTACAATTATTACAAAGTAAAATTCAACTCTCTAATTCTTTAAGCGTAAATTTTACGTTCTCTAATGTTAAAAATTGCGTATAATTTATAGTAAAGTTATTGTGCGCTTTATGCGATTACGCTCACTCACACTGATCTTTATTTCTGGACTGATTGTTTTTCTCTCCTGGGTTTTCACTCCCCCTGCTCAAGCTTTGACAAAAATTAAACTATTTGATCTCTCGTATAAAGATTGCCCACCAGAATTAGCTAAAGGTGCTGTTATTAGTAGTGGTTCAGCAGCTGCTAATTGCTTTATCGTCATTGGTAAAGCAGAAAATGGTACTTATAAAACAGTCTATGACGCAGATATCTTTGGACGCATCTATGATGCCAACAATGATCCCATATTACGAAACCGTACTCGTTTAGGTTCTATTCCTGAAGTACCACCTGGTCTTAGCAATTTTGAGTTAAGAATTTCTGTTCCTTTAAACCAGCCTACTCCATTGAAACTGAAGCATTTTAAAGCGTCTGGGTTTAGCGGTCAAGTGCGAAGATAAGTTCATTCAGGGTTTTGTAGAGACGCTTTTGATTGTAACGTCTCTACAAAGTCAAATAAGGTCAAATAAAGTCAAATATTGGATTAGTGGTTAAAATCCCTGTCCTAATGGTAGACGACTCAGGCCTGCCAGAAAACTTCCAGCTAAATTGAGTGCTAGGAAGGCTAAGATTGGAGAGAAATCCATACCACCCAATGGGGGGATAATTGAACGAAATAGATTGAGATAGGGGTCACTAATCTGGCTCAAAGCTGCAAATGGTTGGTTATACCAGTTGATTTGGGGAAACCAGGTCAGTAACACCCGAATAATTAGCAAGTAGCTATAAATTTGGACAAAGGTTGCTAGTGTCGTAATCAGTAAATTCATGGATGGGTTAGTTTTCTGCTAAAAGTTAAAGGCAGTCTTATTCTATTGATTTTAATAGAGGTAATGTCATCGCGCCTGCAAATGGTAGCTACATCTACCAAAATAGGTTTTTCGTCATGAAACTGCTGCTATTTAGGAGTCTTGGAAGAGTGAACGTTCAACTGACTGGGATGAAGTGCCATTGACATTCCCTAACTGGTTGCGGACATCATCAATTGTGGCATTGAGTTGGGCAATTTTATCTTCTAGTGATTGTCGTGCCGTTTCCATTTCTAATCCCTCATTAGCTACGGCTCTCATTTGCCTTCTTCTCGCTGTTACTTTATTGGCTTCAAGGGAGCCATTATTGACTTCTATCTCTTGATCTCCCATCCCATCTCGACGAGATGCCAGTACAGCACCCAAAACCCCACCAACTACACCACCAACAATTGTTCCAAGTAAAAAACCACTAGCAAAACCATCTCGCTGACTCATATCTTTACCGCCTTCCAGAAATCTGCACACTTTCTTTTGTATTTAAGCTATATTCCTGTTGTTTCTGAAACCTAGCTTAAGTCCCAAAGATGCGATCGCCAGCATCTCCTAATCCCGGCACAATAAACCCCTGCTTGTTGACTGTTCCATCAATAGTGGCGCTGTAGACTGTTAGACCAGGATAAGCTCCACTCAATTTTTGCAAAGCTGGTGGAGCAGCTATCACACACACAATTCTAATCAACGCTGGATCAACACCTCTTTGTGTCAATTCTGCCATTGCTGCCATTATAGACCCTCCTGTAGCCAACATTGGATCGGTAATTAACACCCTTGTTTCTGGATCAAATTTGTCTGGCAGTTTATTTAAATAACAAGAGGGTTCTAAAGTTTCCTCATTTCTTACCAAACCCAAATGATAAATTTTTGCCAAGGGCAGCACCGTCTGCGCTCCCTCTAATAACCCTAACCCAGCCCGAAGAATCGGCACAACTGCCATAGGTACTTGTGGATCAATCAAAGTCGCTGGACAGGCTGTTAAGGGACTCTCAACGGCGGTTTCTTGCGTCGGCAACCAATCTCTTGCCGCTTCATAAGTTAACCATCGTCCCAACTCAGTAATGGCAGAACGAAATAATACTGAAGGTGTACCCACATCACGAGCTACTGCCAGCCAGTGCTTGATTAGGGGATGGGGTGGAACATAAACAAGCAATTGTTGAGTCATAGCCAGAAATGGGCAGCTTTTAATTATATAGGAACTGAACAACCATCATACTCTTTTCGGATTATGGCTGATACCAATTTTGGATTTGAGATTTTAAATTGGGCTAGCAAGTAATGCTGCTGCCAATTTCATTTCTAGTGATGGCAATTTTTATTGCTAAATATTTTCATTAACAGTTGACATATATTCTCAACCAAGGCTATACTGCTATACAGTGTTCTCCTCTCTTTAAAGGATCGGCAGACGGGATTGGCCAGCGGTAGCAGGCTTATCCCTCTTTTTTGTAAGTAGTCAGTCATGAAAGGGGTGTAGGATGTGGGGAACGCCCTAATTAAAATTAGGGGTTTCAAATCTGGATGTTGTATTTTCGGCTTTGCGCATCTGGAACTACATTTTTTCTTCTCTATTACAGGACTTACGCAACTGGCATATTAGTAGGGTGCATCAGACCTATAAATTGGTTAGTAAAACCAAATAAACAAAGACATATACTAAGTTACTTTTAACCATAATCCCTGTTGCTTATTTCCAGTTGTGATGAATTACGAATTATTTGATGTTATTCGTATCGGTTCTTACATTGGTGGTTTAGTAACAGCTACCCAGTTAGCAGCAAAAGGAGCTAAAGTTTTAATTCTGGAACGTTATCTAATTCCCAGTAGTAGTGCTGGATATTGTCAAAGTCAAGGATATACATTTGATGTTGGTGTATCAATGATTTTTGGATGTGGGAAAAAAGGTACAACCAACTTACTCACCTGTGCCTTAGAAGCAGTTAATGTCACCCTAGGAAAAATTGCTAATGCCGTACATATTCACTATCATCTGCCTAAAAGTTTAGATTTGAAGGTTGAACAAGATTATGAAAAGTTCTTGCAAAATCTGATTAATTATTTTCCCCATTAAGCCAAAGGGATTCGCTGCTTTTATGAAGAATGTCAAAAAGTTTTCAATTCCTGAATAATATAGAATTTCTATCACTAGAAGAACCACGGTATGTACTGCAGGTATTTTTCTAAAATCCTCTAGCTTGTCTTGGTTTAGCTAAATATTTACCCCAAAATGTGGGAGATGTGGCGCGGCGCTATATTAAAGATCCATTATTATTAAGGTTTATTGATATTAAGTGTTATTGCTGGGCTGTAGTTCCAGCCAACATGACACCCATAATTAATGCAGGGATGGTTCTTTCTGATCGACATTATGGTGGAGTTAATTTTCCTGAACATGGAGTAGGAAAAATTGCTCAAACATTAGCAGAGGGTTTAGAAAAAGCTGGTAGTCAAATTCAATACCAAGCTCGAGTAAAAAGAATTCTCACTGAATAAGGGCAAGCTATTGGTGTACAATTAGCGAGTGGTAAAGTTTATGATGGTAAACACATTGTATCTAATGCGACGACATGGGATACTTTTGAAAAATTACTACCATCAGCAAAAATGCTGCCATCAAATGACAAAATATAGCAATAAAGATATAAAAAATCGTGCAATCTTTTAAGTTTGCATATCGGCGTATAAGCCTCTATTTTACAGGCTAATACAGAATATCATCACATTTTGCTCGAAGATTGGCAAAATATGGAGTTAGCGGAAGGGACAATTTTGGTTTCTATTCCTACCCTGCTTGATGGAGATTCAGCTGCTCGAGGGAGGATAGCACATTATACATACTTTTACACCTGCTTAGATTGCTGATTGGCAGGAGCTTACAACGACTAAATATGAACAAAAGTAAAGAACAAACAGCAGCAAAAATAATTCAAAGATTGGAAAAAATTTTTCCTGCTTTAGATGCTAGCTTAGATTATCTGGAAGTGGGAACACCGCTTACTCATGATCGCTTTTTAGGTCGCATAGATGGCAGCTATTGACCCATAACCAACGGTAAGTTGCGGGGATTATTGGGACTTTTAATCGTAGAGCTATTCCTAATCTCTATTGTGTGGGGGATAGTACATTTCCGGTTCAGGGTTTAAATACAGTGGCTTTTTCTGGGTTTGCTTGCGCTCATCGTATTGCTGTGGATTTGGGACTATAAATTTTAATTACAAATTTAATCACAAAGCCTTGCTGCAAAAGGTTTTACTTTCACCTTTTGCCTTTTCCCCTCAGGCTAAGGCCGAAAATACCTATTTGGTAATTAAGCAATTACTCAAACATTATAACTCCTGACTCCTGACTCCTGAATTCTTACCTCAAATTTCGTAATACCAAATATATTCTTGTCGAACTACAATCCGATTTAAAGACAGTCGATCAATCAATCCTTCTTGTTCTAATTGTCCCAGCAGACGAGTTATGGTAACACGGGTAGAACTGATTAGTGCTGCTAAATCTTCATGTGTCAGACGCATATCTATTAATCTTCCTTGTTCTACTTGGGATCCAAACTTTTTCGATAACCATCCTAATAGTTGAATCAGCATAGCTTCTACTTTTTTATGGCTCCGAATCAGCATTAATTCTTCCGCTTGGTGGATGTGGTGAAGTAAAGTACCTGTGAGTTGATGCCAATCATCCACGGCTAAAATTGTTGCTTCTACTGTGGTTAAACATTCCATTTGATATGGTTTCATTTTCGATAAGGGTTCCCCCACTACATCACCTGGACCCCATAATCCTAAAGCTACTGTGGTACCGTCTTCTAAATAAGTGTAAGTCAACACAAAGCCGTTTTCTATTTGCCATAGAGCATCTTTTTTTATCGGTAAGAGCGATCGCCTAGGGAAATTTTGGCGATTAGTGTTAATAGATGATTGAGTCAGACCTCTGTATACTGACATCAGTATTAGTGTTATATTTTTCCGATGTACTAACTGTAGTATATAATGTTTTGGCTCTAAAAAGCTATCCAAATCTCTTTCCAGAAACAAGGAGTTCAGAAGAATAAGAAGAATTTATTTCTCCCTTGCTCCCCTTTTCCTATATGACTTCTGCTCTAATTCCTACGAAAGATGAAGCTATTTTGAGAGTTATGTGTATAAAGTACGGTAAATCGATAGAGTCATATCTTTTTATTAAAATAAAAAGTGGTATAATATCATGTTTAAGACTGAAAACCAAACTATTTTCGTAAAAGCACCCTTAAAGCTATCAATGTACAGTAGTATTCTAAATACGGACTTGAATAGCCAAAGCTACGTTCTTCTGGATCTTTCTGCCAAAGTGGATATGCACTATTGGCAGTGTTAGAACTAGCCACTCACGACGATAAAAAAGTTCCTGTGACTATGAACGAGATTGCTGCCAAGCAACCTATAGCACAATGCTATCTAGAACAGATTCTCACTAACTTGAGACGTGCGGGTGTGGTGCACAGACTCAGCGTGGCTCAAAAGATGGTTTCCTTTTAGTGCGTGAACCTGGGCAGATTACCTTGCTAGAAATAGTCACATTGGTAGAAGGGGAAGGCAAAGAAAAAGAAAATTCTGAGACTCCAACCATAGAAAAAAAAGACTTTGGTTCTGGAAATTTGGGAACGAGCTAATGCGGCTTCTATGGAAGTGCTGCCCGACTATACACTCCAAGATTTGTGCCAGGAAAGAGAAGCTCGTGCTCAGAATAGTCCCATGTATTACATTTAGTCATCAAGAGGTATGATGATGCGAATAGCAAACAATATCACCGAGTTAGTTGGCAATACTCCGTTAGTGCAGTTAAACAAAATTCCCCAAACTTGGGAAGCATTGACACGAATTGTTGTCGTCAAATTAGAAAGTATGAATCCTGCTGCTTCTGTCAAGAATAGAATTGGCGTAAGCATGGTAGAAATAGCAGAAGTAAAAGGCTTGATTATTCCTGGTAAAACTATTTTAGTTGAGCCGACTTCTGGGAATACTGGAATTGCCTTAGCTATGGTTGCAGCTGCTAAAGGCTAGCGTTTGATTTTAACAATGCCAGATACTATGAGTCAGGAAAGAAGACTAATGTTGAGGGGTTATGGGGCGCAATTGGAGTTAACACAAGGGGTAGAAGGAATGCGGGGTGCTATCGACAAAGCTACAGAAATTGTTGCCAGAATCCCGAATGCTTATATGTTGCAATAGTTTAGCAATCCTGCTAAGCCCCAAATTCATGCTCGGACCACCCCTGAAGAAATTTGGAACGATACAGATGGAGAAGTTGATATTCTCGTCGCTGGAGTAGGGACTGGGGGAATAATTACAGGCGTTTCCAAAATGATTAAACAACGCAAACCAAGTTTTCAAGCAGTGGCAGTTGAACCAGTCAATAGTCCACTATTAGCAGGGGGTAAACCAGGTCCACACAAAATTCAAGTTATCGGAGCCGGATTTATTCCCGCTATTTACCGTTCAGAACTCGTGGATGAAGTCATTCAAGTTACAGATGAACAAGCAATTTCCTACAGTCGGCGTTTAGCAAAAAAAGAAGGTTTGCTATCAGGAATTTCTGCTGGAGTCGCTTTATATAGATAGATGCGGCGTTGCAAATTGCCAAGCGTCCAGAAAACGCCGATAAATTGATAGTTATGGTGCAGCCTGGCTTTGGTGAACTTTACCTCAGCACTACGCTGTTTAAAGACCCAGAAGAAAGTGAATGGTTAACATAAGTTAAGTCATTGATCAACTTTGCTTCACTAAAACCAAGAAACAAATACAACTAGCAAGGAGTTTGATCGGACTTAAAGCCTGACTTTTCAAGACAATTACAGTCCCTAAACCCATCAGGACAAAAGGCGCAATGCTTGGTTAAAAGATTGGCTATTTTCTCCTGGTGGGTTAATTTATAATATATATGCTGCATGATACCAAACTGATAAGAGAAGAAAAAATACAGCGATTCTTGCTAAAGAATTATCTAATTTAGTGCTAGAGAATAAAGATATATAAACGCTAATATTATCACTGCTATTAGCAACATTTATCAGTACATTAGTGTTAATTTATGAATTAAAAACATTATTTTTCGATGATGTAGACCATATTTAAAACTTCATTCTATAGTGAACAAACCTGTTAAATAAATCACCGGAATTTACGAATTTAAAACATAATTTAAATAGTCTAAAAATAGATATATTAACAACTTGCAACTCGTAATTCTTGACAATAAGCTCAGGATAAAAGATGAGAAAATAAATGTAAATTATCCTGAATTAAATAAAAATATCCAAAAGTATAAATTAGCAGAAATAAGAGTTTGAGAGTAAGAAATTGGATCACTTGGGAATAATAGATGAGATAGGAATTTTAGAAAAAATCAATAAGATATTCCGAATAGATAGTAGAGAGGAAGTGAATACAGGAGAAATAGTTAAAGCAATCATTATGGAATAGGTTTTCTATGGAGACCATTATATTTATTTTCTCAAAAAGTTGAGGAAAAAGCCATAGAATATTTATTAGGAGTGGGAATTGAAGGCGAAGACTTAAATGATGATAAAATAGGCAGAGTAATGGATAAGCTATACAAATATGTATTAACTAAATAATTCCTAATAGTTGCCTTATAAGTAGTAATAAAATATGGAGTAGCAACCAAATATTACCATTTAGGTTCAACCTCATTGCATTTGCATGGAGAGTATAATAATTGCCTAAATAATTTAAGACAAGAATTATTAGATATTTCAGAGCCAGTGCGTTGGGCTGGTTCCCCGACTTGTTAGCGGGACTTAAATAAAAGTTAACAGTAAAAAGGAGTATAGTGCGGTTTCGGTGTAGCTTTCACGTTAAAAGAAGCTGATGAAAGAAACCACTGCCCCAGCAATGGCACCATGGTTTGAAAGATAGTGTCATTTGATGATCTATTTACTCATCAAGCAGAAAAAAGAGAGTTTAGACATTATTTAGGGGGATGATTATTTAGGGGGATGATTGGGTGAAGGTGAGAGAAAAAACCTATTTGAAATAGCAGAGAATGCCCTAGGGGTGACGTACCACCGATTACACTACGTTTTAACTGAAGCACCTTGGTCCAGTTCCCAAGTTAATGACTGTCAGTTAGAGATTATGAACAAATATAGTCAGAGGAGAATCACCAGAGGATTTAGCTTAATAATTGATGATTCTCTCCATAGAAAAAGGGGGAATTTTAGGGATGGAGTAGGAAGACAATATAATATTGCAGAAATTGGGAAAAGGGATAATGGAATAGTAGTAGTAACAACACATCTATATAATGGCAGTCAAGGCTTACCATTAGATATAGAGTTATATCACCACGGTGATTCTTTACCCAAAGGGAAACAAGACCCTCTATTTGAGAATAAACCTGAGTTAGGAATTAAATCAATAGATCTGACCTTGAGCCGTGGTTATCAACCAGGAATAGTAATTATAGATGCTGGATATGGCCACAATAGGTCTTCCTTATTAAGAATAGAAAATCGGCATTGAAAGTATTGAGGAGGATTAGCCAAAAATCCCAAAATCCTTGCTAGTGAGTGACCAAGAGGATAGTCCACAAATAATTAGGTTAGATGAATTAGCACAAGGTTTACCCCAAGAGGCTTTTACAGACATTCAACTGTAGTTAGATAAACCCAAAACATTATGGGTAGTAACTAAAGAAGTAGAAATATCAGCCTTAACTGGAAGGGGCAATATTGCTATCGTCATCAACGGTTCTACTTTCTCCCAAGCCACTGATATTGACTACTTTATGACCAATGTTTCTTCACCAACTTTCACACCCCAATGGATAGTTGATACATATTCTCAAAGAAATTGGGTAGAAGTTGTTTACAGGAAAGCCAAGGGATGGTTAGGACTCAAAGAATATCAAGTTGGAGATAATAGCAGTTGACTGCGCCATTTTATTTTGGTTTTCTGTGCCTACACTTTTATTCTTTGCCATCAGTGGACTGGAGGATTAAGACCAAGCTAGGCTAAGAAACCTTTGAATACTTTTACTGCAGCTTTAGAAGCGTTGAGAACAGCCATATCTTTTCTATTTATTGATTGGTTCAACTAGAAGCCAGACGTGTTTCCTTCTTATCAAGCCAGTTTGGGCTACATCTGGGCTTGATTTTTGTTTACGTCCAGTTAGGGAAGCTCCTCTGAAAGAGGCAGCAACTGGCGTATGTTTTCAAGGGATTAATTTTCTGATTACACAAAGAGTCCATAGGATTCTAAACTTGACAGAGGAACGTTGTCAAATTTTGCAATTCCTACCTACAGCTTGTCAAAAGTATTATTTATTTTCTTAGTTTTCAAATCTCTAATTCACTATTGCATAGTCTTGTATTTTCATAAGTGATTGAAAAGTTCAAATTTAACGTTGTTGTCTAACTAGCTTTTTTTACACAATAAGAAATCTGGAACTTTGACGTGGATAATTTATATTATCATGGCTACTGGATTTTTAAGAACTATAGTTCTGAATTCCCTGTAAATGTAGTTTGCTCATGCTACTTATTTAAGTGGGGAATATGGGTTGTAAATGGTATTATTTCCGATGGGAGTTCAGACAATGAATCTGTTTCCCTACTCACCAAATTACTGATACCAATAGCAACAGTAATTAAACCTAATAAAGTAATCCAAGTTGGAGGCAGAATCAAGCTAATAAATAAACCTGATAAACTGAGAATGAGAAGAATAGTAAAACCTGAATATCGACCTAAAACAACTTGCTGAGGTTGTAAGTTATCATCTATTTGGGCAAAAAAATCAGTAAAATTACAAAATTATCTATATTAATGAGTGGCACTTAAGTAAAGTGGGTTATAGCTATGCAATGATTTGGAAGTTTAAGAAAGTGAGGATTAGCCACAGTAAATATAGAAATATGGTGCTTTCGACGTTGCTATAATGCACCCTAAAATTTAATCTATAAACCATCTCTAAGACGACAAGTTATTGATATGTTGATAATTGGTATATTATACACCTTTACCATGAATAGTCTGATTACAGCTTTTACTCAAGGTATCATTTCCTTTGCAGCCACTAATATTGACTATATTAGTATTCTACTACTATTTTTTTCACAGATAGATAGTAATTTTTGCCGTAGGCATATTTTTATAGGTTAATACCTTGGTTTGCCATTATTCTCCTTAGCTCACCAGGTTTCTTTGGTGGCTTAGTTGGGGAAGATCAAGTTTTGGCAAAAAGACTCAAATAGGAAGCAAACTATTGAGATAAGTACAAGGAAGGGAAAGGATTTGGTAGACACTTTCAACATTCCACTGTGGTCCAGAAATTTTAATCCTTGCTCCAATCTGTTGAATAGCATAGTCGACAGATCCAGAACCAATAGAACACAGTTGTTCAGCTTAGTAGTAGGTGTACTTAATAATTGTCGAAGTTTTTCGACAATTATTAAGTAAAGCTTGAATCGGCTCTATCTGACCTTGCCACAATAAACTCTCAACAGCTTGTAGACGCTTTAAAGAACCACCAATTTGATAAAGATTCTCTTTGAGGTGATACCAATCCAAGACTTATAAAGGTTTGAATTTTTCAGTTCCAAACTCTTTAACTAAATTCCAAACTCCATCATGACCATCCCCCAAACACACAGGGGGGTTAACCAAAGACTGGCTATTAACATAATTAACTCATGATTGATTAGTTGTTATCAAAAAATGCACCATCATAAATTCCTTGTAGACGAAAGGTTTTATAGTATCGCCAGTAGCAGCCTGGTTGTGGTTTGCCCCCTAGTCGTACTTTTCCACCATCCACCCTCACTTCACAGACAGCTTGTTTTCCTTGTGGTAGCTCCCAATCTTGTTCCAAAACTAGTTTTTGTTACCTCCTATGGCCAACTTTTACTCCTGTTTAATGCCTCAATTTCAACTTCTGCTTTTTGATATGATTCCTTAGCTGATAGCCTCAAGCAGCACTTTTGAAGTAATGGACTTAATCGACTTCTTGGCTTCAAACCCAGTCTCTGCAACTGTTTAGCTTTTAGTTTTAGTTCTCCTACCAAGGTTTTGACTTTCCTGGTTTTACCTACTTTCCTTCCGCTTGTTTCTTCGATAAAAAAAGGGCTATTTCTGGACTTACCACTTCTAATATTTGACTCCTTACTGTTTTTTCTATCGGGACGTAAACAAAAATCAAGCCCAGATGTAGCCCAAACTGGCTCGATAAGAAGGAAACACGACCGGCTTCTAGTTGAACCAATCAATAAATAGAAAAGATATGGCTGTTCTCAACGCTTCTAAAGCTGCAGTAAAAGTATTCAAAGGTTTCTTAGCCTAGCTTGGTCTTAATCCTCCAGTCCACTGATGGCAAAGAATAAAAGTGTAGGCACAGAAAACCAAAATAAAATGGCGCAGTCAACTGCTGTTATATCGAACTTGATATTCGTTGAGTCCTAACCATCCCTTGGCTTTCCTGTAAACAACTTCTACCCAATTTCTTTGAGAATATGTATCAACTATCCATTGGGGTGTGAAAGTTGGTGAAGAAACATTGGTCATAAAGTAGTCAATATCAGTGGCTTGGGAGAAAGTAGAACCGTTGATGACGATAGCAATATTGCCCCTTCCAGTTAAGGCTGATATTTCTACTTCTTTAGTTACTACCCATAATGTTTTGGGTTTATCTAACTACAGTTGAATGTCTGTAAAAGCCTCTTGGGGTAAACCTTGTGCTAATTCATCTAACCTAATTATTTGTGGACTATCCTCTTGGTCACTCACTAGCAAGGATTTTGGGATTTTTGGCTAATCCTCCTCAATACTTTCAATGCCGATTTTCTATTCTTAATAAGGAAGACCTATTGTGGCCATATCCAGCATCTATAATTACTATTCCTGGTTGATAACCACGGCTCAAGGTCAGATCTATTGATTTAATTCCTAACTCAGGTTTATTCTCAAATAGAGGGTCTTGTTTCCCTTTGGGTAAAGAATCACCGTGGTGATATAACTCTATATCTAATGGTAAGCCTTGACTGCCATTATATAGATGTGTTGTTACTACTACTATTCCATTATCCCTTTTCCCAATTTCTGCAATATTATATTGTCTTCCTACTCCATCCCTAAAATTCCCCCTTTTTCTATGGAGAGAATCATCAATTATTAAGCTAAATCCTCTGGTGATTCTCCTCTGACTATATTTGTTCATAATCTCTAACTGACAGTCATTAACTTGGGAACTGGACCAAGGTGCTTCAGTTAAAACGTAGTGTAATCGGTGGTACGTCACCCCTAGGGCATTCTCTGCTATTTCAAATAGGTTTTTTCTCTCACCTTCACCCAATCATCCCCCTAAATAATCATCCCCCTAAATAATGTCTAAACTCTCTTTTTTCTGCTTGATGAGTAAATAGATCATCAAATGACACTATCTTTCAAACCATGGTGCCATTGCTGGGGCAGTGGTTTCTTTCATCAGCTTCTTTTAACGTGAAAGCTACACCGAAACCGCACTATACTCCTTTTTACTGTTAACTTTTATTTAAGTCCCGCTATGCCTTCCAAGTCTTTTATCTGACTTTTGTCTGCTTCTTCTTCATATAATAATGTTGCCAATTCTTCTAAGCAGGCTTTTAGCCGTTCTTTCCTTCCTGGTTCATGGTTGCTAATCCACACTTGTTTATCCTTAAATTCTCCTAAAACTTGTGTATCTTCCAATAGTGGGTGCTCCCAATATTGTTGTCAGGCGAGAATTTATCGGATTATTAGGACTCTTATTGGGATTTACAAGTATAAAAAATACTAGGTAGTAAAGAGGAAAGTACAGAAATTCAAGCTGTGAATACTGATTGTGCAGAGTTATTACATCCCAATTCCATATTTGCTGTTTTATTGAGTATTGTGCATCCAAATACTTATAGAGTTGCAGCTATGACAGTTGCTAATAGAGGATAGAGTATTAGTATTTATATTCCCTGATTTGCTGGACAAGATTTTGCCAGTTTAGGAAAAATTTTAGCTGTATTGTTAGGTATGTTAGGGGTTTTCTGTGGTATTACTTATTTATTAAGTCCTCACGCTGCTATTCATTTTCTTTTAACTCCTTATGGTAAGGCTGTAGTCCGGTTTATATTAATTGGTTTGGGGTTATTTATTATGTATGAACGAGGTAGTTTTTATATCTTGCTGTTGAAGAAAGATTAAACCGCAGAGCTAATTATGCTTGTGCTTTCATTAATGTGGCAGCTACAACATCAGAACTCATAGCAATAGAAGGTGGTAAGTAGGTGGGCGCAAAAATTGATAACTATGTCATGGCGAATGCAGCAAAGCGGAATCAAGCAATCCCAGGGGTTTCAAGTAATTTACATTTTGTTACATAGTTATGTTTATTTGTGTCTACCTACTTACTTGAAAGAAAAAAATTAATATGGGAGTAATAAGAGATGCGTCACATATTCCTGTGAAACCAACGATAATGCCAATAAAACAGCTAAAAATGGGTAGTAATAAGTAGTCCATATTCGTATTTACTAGTGGGTTTTAGTGATGATATGCAAGTATTGAGCATGACTATAAACCTTGTGAGTAGACTGTCATAATTCCTGAAAGATGAGTTTTTCTGCTTAGTGAAAATGCTGATGGTGATCTTTTTAAAGATACATAAAGTACTAACGCTTGATAGATTTACTAGTAAAGTAGAGTCAATCTATCGAAAGTCTAGTGTCAATATCTGTTTTATTTTTTCGTGCTTATCGTGCCAAGGAAGGAGAATAACGGTATCAAGAATATGGAACTATACAAACTACAGTTGTGTAGGATTATATTGCTAATTAAAGTAAATAAACTGTTATAGCAGGATTCAGGAGTGAAATCATCTTTTAGACAGAGGTTTATCATGAATTGATGTTCTAACTACCCTATGCAGTGCTATATATAAAAAATATGAGATAAAAATATGATATAGCTGATGGATTAATATATTTGATATCTAATTTAGGGTTGAATAGAGTATTTGTTAAATAGAGTATTTAAGGCCACATAATATACATCAGGCTTGTAGTTATGAATAAAGGAAAGATATTGAAAGAGAAACGTAAGTCACCGATTATTCTTCTTAAGAACCTGCTGTTTTACCACTGGCGTTCTTTGTTACTGATCTTGATGGGTCTGTATTTACCTTTGCAGGTTGTAGAAATCCTGGCGGTGAAAATTTGGCACAATGAAGGCGGTTTTCCTTGGGATGTGCCTATTTTGATGGCGATTCATTCTACAGCTAATCCCCGACTGGATTTTATTGCTGTGGTGCTGACTAAGTGGGGATCATTTTGGACTGCGTTACCTGTCTTGAGTGCGATCACTATTCTATTTTTACGCAAACGCAGATGGAGAACACTGGCTTATATACTGACTACTGCTGTGGGAAACTTGATTATTAACCGCACCGGTAAAGAGTTAATGCACCGAGTGCGTCCCCAATTGTGGGTATCAAAGGCACCTGAATTTGACTATGCCTTTCCCAGCGGCCATGCCATGACAAGTATGACCCTAGTAGCAATTTTACTTATTTTAACTTGGCATCGTCCCTGGCGGTGGTTGGTTCTGACTGTTGGTAGTTTATACCTCTTGGTAATTGCTTGGACACGCCTATATTTAGGAGTTCATTTTCCCAGTGATATTCTTGTCGGTTGGATGGTTGCGTTAGCTTGGGCTATTGGTGTCAGTCTAATTATTAAACCTAATGTGCATAGGCATACCGCTGTTAATAGCACCATAAAAACTGGAACTACTCTACTTCCTGAGGAAAAACAGTTAAGTAAACACTGAAGAAATCAGGAATCCAGTAGTTTAGGAGTTCAACTACTGACTACTGAACTAAGTAGGAAGGCACAAAAAAACCGTAGACGCGCAGCGGCTTCTGGGAGAGTAGTATGTAACGAAAAGTAAAATTGACCAAAACCTCTTCCCTATTGCCTTTTGCCTTGTCATAACGACAATTTCTAACACCCACCTACTTAATGACCAATGACTACTAAGCCTTTTTAGTATGTGCGTTAGGAACAATACCCAAAGCAGTTATGGGTAGCGTTATTCTTGCAGGTTTATTTTTTACTTCTACTACTTATTTATATAGAATTTCTGGGTTTTAGTAAAACTGGCGTATCCATTTCTCAAACAGAAGAACCTTTAAGTTTTCTCTCTCAACAAGCAGGAGTGGGTCTTTTGGGAGAATTAGTAGGTTTAGGTGCATTATTTAGTTTCTTTGCTTGCATTTTAGGAAGCATTAATCCTGCGACTAGAGTAGCATTCTTAATGGGTCGTCATGGTTTATTTCATGGATCTTTCGGTAACGCTCATGCAGCTAATAGAACACCTCATGTTGCAGTAACAATGTGTTTTTTGTTGACATTTATTATCCCTGCGGTCATGTCTTTTTTTCACATCAAACTTTTTGATTGCATAGGCTATTTGGGTTCTGTTTGCAGTTATGGATTTTTAACTGTCTATATTTTGATTTCTGTAACAGCCCCAGTCTATTTATACAAAATCAGAAAACTTCGTCCGATAGATGTGATGTTTTCTGTTTTGGCGGTGGGTTTTATGATGATTTGAATTTCGTTGGCCCAGCCTGCTGGAAGGACTATTTTTCTAGCGTAGCTCTTCTGAAAGAAGCACTTTCAAATGTTTCCAAAGGATGTGAATTTGCTGATAAGCCTCTTTAGAAGAAAGTTTACTACCAGTTTGTAAACCATAAATGTAGTCAACTCTTTGAGAAAAATCTTGGAGATGAGCATTAAATGTTAAGGATTCTGGTTCAAACTGTCTATCATATGGACTACGGGGATAAAGAAAATCAGATATTTACGAAAGAAAGTTAGAGTATATATTCATACAGAGTTTTTCCGGTAAATGAATTACGAAAAAATAATATAAGTCGTATAAAACAATTCTCAATTGGGATATCTCAATTATGAGATTAGTTTAATAACAGGTGCGAATCTAAACATTAGAAAATATTTATTTATTTCTCCTAATCTCTCCCGAATTAGTAACAAATACTACCACGACATATAGGGAAAATATTTTATTATTCAACACCGAATATTTCGGAAGAAATAAGTATGATGATCTTCCCGTTGCTGGTTAAGTTTTCCGAAGTCTTGCTTAGCAATAATGCCATCTCGATCTTTAGGGATTACAAATATTAATGGCATTTCTACACCATTTTTTAGGACAGAGAAAACCGTATAGTCTGGGATCGTAACATCTCTTCCAAAGCTTGTAACATAATTCACCAGGTAATTTTCCCCCTCTGGAGTAATTTTTAGCTTTGTGTCCTGTGTGTTAATAGCATTTGCCCAAAATAAATTCTTTGTAGCAGTTTCTCAATAATATTTTCCTTTTTGTTCTGGCGTTCCTGAAACATAAGCCAAAGCTGTTAAATTGATATGATCACCATAAAATTGCCCAACTATACCATCTGCTTGCGATAGTTCCTGGACAATTTTTAAAGCTCCTACCCAAGTAGCATCAACACCACCATATTCTAGGGGAATGACTAAAGATAATAAACCAATTTTTTTGACCCGTCTAATTTCTACATGTAGACATCCACTGTTGATATCTCTTTCTACTGCACTAAAAGCAAGTTCTTGAGATAGATGAAGATGTGACTTTAATACCATCTTGAGATTCTTCTTTAAAAAATAGTTGTATCATGATCGGTTGATATCCTAGTTGTAAATTCTGTGGAGTAATTTAGACAAAGATTCTAATATACAGTATCTACATCAAATTACTGTAGATTATGCTAATCCGCCAGTATTTCACAAAAATTTCAAGATTGCGGTATTTGTGAATACATTTATCCTGAATATATTTTTTTGCATTACCAAGATGAATAATGCCTTTTAGTATCAATTGCGTATATTACAATATAAGTACTGCTTAGTAACTACGGTAGTCTGGTACATTTAGTGTATTTTGAGGAAGAAAATCATATTATCAAACTTTTAGAATCAATAAAATTACAAAATTTTTTGTAAATAAAAAATATGAGAAATCTTAGCCAGAGATGAAAAAATATAACACTCTAAACAATGCTGGTAAACTGACGGCTTTAATCTGTTTACTTACCATATTACTCACGCCTATTGTCATAGTTAATGCTGGTGAGGGTGGTATACTAATGAAATTTGGTCCAGTTCAACATCAGGTATTAGGAGTAGGAGGAGGAATACACCTCATTATTCCTATAGTCAATACAGTTAAAAAAATCAGTATTAGAATTAACAAACAGACAATATCGGCTGAAGGTGCGTCTAAAGATGCAGAAAGTGTTTTTATGGATCTTGCGCTTAATTGGCATATTAGACCAGAAGGAGCAAACCATATTTTTCAACAAATTGGTGAAGAACAAAGATATAATTAAAAAAATTATTATAAATCTAGGAACAGAAGAAATTCTAAAATCAGTACTTGCCCAATATACTGCCGAAGAAACAATTACCAGACGTGGAGATATAGAAACTACATTAGATAAATTTTTAATAAAAAGACTAGAAAAGTAAAATCTAGCAGTTGATTATATTGATCTAGTTCATATTCGCTTGTTTGATAGCTTTCGAGAAGCTGTAGAAGTACAATTAGCTGAATCTGTAGCTTTAAGAGCAGCAAAACAAGCTAAAGTAATTTGGCTGAAAAAACTGCATAAATACCCCAACAGGTAAGCAATTGGTAGATTGGATAATCAATCATTCCACCAGCATAAAGGAGAAAGGAACTATCCAAACACCAGAAGAAATTCACCTCTTAGCTGCTTCCAAATTTTTAACCTGGGTTTGATCGAAATACTTTGCTCCATGTCGTCTGAGGTGATGTTAAACTCTTGAATAATTTTGGCTAAATCATTCATAAATAGACTATTATATTTGCTGTATTTCACCCATAAAATAGCCAAAAAGTCTATAGTAATCCTCAATTATTCAAGGTTCGTAGTGAGTGCTTAGGCACTCACCATATTTAAATATATTTAAATCAATTTCACCTTACTTGCTGCTGTAGTTGCTTTTTCTCTCGCATCTTCAACATCAGTACCTTTAGCCAAAGCTACCCCCATTCGTCGATAGGGATGAGCAGTTGGTTTACCAAATAACTGAATATCTACATCTTTTTCAGCTAACGCATCAGCAACACCAGTAAAAGCAATAGAATCAGATTTTTCAGAGGCTAAAATAACTGCACTCGCTGAAAAACCTAACTGTTCAATGTGGGGAATAGGTAAGCCTAAGATTGCTCGCAGATGTAATTCAAATTCATTCAGATTTTGTGAGATTAATGTTACCATTCCTGTATCATGAGGTCGGGGTGAAAGCTCAGAAAAAATGACTTCATCTTTAGTAATGAAAAATTCTACTCCAAAGATTCCTGCACCTCCTAAAGCATCAGTAACTTTTTTGGCAATTTCTTGAGATGCTAATATTTTATCTTCAGAAATATTTGCTGGTTGCCAAGATTCTTGATAATCACCTCTTTCTTGACTGTGTCCAATGGGAGGACAGAATATTGTTGGTGCATCCCATTGCTTAATTGTCAGTAATGTAATTTCGATTTCAAAGTTAATAAATTCTTCGACAATTATCTTTTGGCTATCACCTCTAGAGTTAGAAATCGCATAACTCCAAGCTTTTTCAACTTCTGTTCTATCTTGGACTACAGATTGACCTTTTCCCGATGATGACATCACAGGTTTAACGACGTTAGGAAATCCAATTTCGTCAGAAACTGTAATCAGTTCTTCTAAAGTGAATGCATACCGATATTCAGCTGTTCTTACACCTAATTCTTGATGTGCCAGTTCGCGAATTATATCCCGATTCATTGTGTAATTAGTCGCAGTAGCAGTTGGTATAACTATGATTCCACGTTGTTCGAATTCCTGTAATTTTTCAGTTCTAATTGCTTCAATTTCTGGTATAATAAAATCTGGCTGATGTTTAGTTACTACTGTTTCTAAATCATCTGCACTCAGCATAGAAATTACTTCACTACAATCAGCAACCTGCATAGCAGGAGCATTAGCATAGCGGTCAATTGCAATTACATAATTGCCTAAGCGTTGAGCAGCAATTACAAATTCTTTGCCTAGTTCTCCTGAACCTAGCAGCATCAATTTTTGGGGTAGTTGGAGCGATGTTTTCATAAATTCATCAGGTGCATATTTATGTAGTGATTTGCAATACCGATTTTATACAAAAATGGCAATAAATATATCCCCCATTTCTTGAAGAAGTAGAGTATCTAGACACAGACAAGTTGAAATGTCTTCGTAGATATTGCCTACCTTGGATAAATAACAGCTGAATATTCCTGTGTTATCTTGCTGCTAATAATGCTTTGGTGGCAGATTAACCCAAAACTCTGACTTGTTTCTTAATTGGAAGTTTAACAACGCTAGAACTGTAAAATCAGCCAGTACAGTCATGAAAACTGTTACTGTTGCTAATTGTTGTATAGCTGCCCAAGGGAAGATGGAAACAAGTTTTAGGATAAAAAGTTGGTCGCGATCGCATTTACCAATTTTCTAGCATTCTCTCAAAAAAAATAGGCAAAGTATCAGCCTTACTTAGTACTAATTTTTGTTAATTTTTTGAAATGCAAGCTTGACTTTTTGTTTCAGTATCAACTTCTTTCAGATGGTGACAGGATGAAACTATAACAGTCATACTGAGATCAATTATTGACTGTATAACGCTGTTAGGAACTGCATATCCTGCTTCTCCAAAGGTTTCCAGGATAGCTTTATTTGTGTCAAAATAAACTTGCCAATAGTAGTCATTGTTACAGTAGGGATGGACAGCCAGAACAGGACCTGCTAAGTTAAAGGTGATAATTTCTACATCTGGTGCTGGGCTGTCAAGAACGTTGGGAATTTGGCTGACTTTGGCTTTGAAAAGTGTGATCGCCTGGTTATGATCAACTTCATGAGCGAGTTGAGCCAGCCAATTAACACGACTATAAGGATTAGCAGAATAATTCTGAATATTATCAGCAAAAATTTTGTTATTGGCGACAGTTGTCATCATAAAATACCTGTCAGGAAAATTAACTTGGTGTGAAAAAAATGGTAGAAGGGAATTTTGAGGGTGTACCAAAAGGAAAAATCTACTAAATCAACTATATTCAAGAATATCCACATCCTACAAAACAAATACAGGGAATAACTAACCATCAGTGTCAAGACTTGTTAACCCAAGGTGAAATGTGGCATAAAAAACTTCAAGGTGACATAGAAAGTAAAAAGATAGGTATAAATCAGAAAGGAGGAGGGGCGAAAGGGAAACTAGAGAGAAAAGAATAGGTATCTCTATGCTTGTTCTATTGGAGGAAAATGCCAACATTTGAGGTTTTAGGTTTCCATTTCCGTATATGGAAAACGGAAGCAAAGGACACATTTTATTACTGGCTAGAGATATTAGGAAATGTTTTCCCTGCTAGTCTCCTTAAATAGGTAGAAAAACATGGTAGTGATTATGCCATGGCAACTTAGAACAAAAGGCAGGAAACAAAGAGTTTTCCACCAAGGGTATTGTTGTTGAATAGGTCATTAGACTTGTAAGAACATTCCGGGTACCTTACCTGAACAAAGATTTCCCCTGAATTACCCAATTTACTTACAAGTAATTCTTACTAACTATTGGTGGTTTAGTCACATTAGGAACTGGTTCATGAGTGTTGCCCATTTCATACATGTTATGGATATGAGGTCAGTTATGAATTTGTCATCAACATCTTCATGGATAGGAACTATCCGTAACTATTCCCAACCCTGATTCTTGCCTTCGCTCTTTCCTCATCTTAACACTATGGAAAGCCAGACACAGACTCCTTTCTAAATTTTCGGACCTCTCTATTATCTGGTGTGTTTAAAGCAGTGGTAAACAGTCCTATTTCTGTTACCGTTCCTGTGACACCTCCAGCAGTAATGAAATCACCAACCTGGAAGGGTCGGAAAATAATTAAAAATGCTCCTGCTGCAAAGTTGGCTAACAGTCCTCCCCATGCTGCACCAATAGCAATACCAGCAGTAGCTAGTAATACCGTAAAGGAAGTGGTTTCAATGCCAGAAAAGCTGAGAACTGCCACAATCAAAACAATTCTCAACGTCACCAAAAAAGTATTTAACAGATAGTTAATTAGTGTTTGTTCAATCTGTTAGCTTCTAAAGGCACGTCTTAATAACCTGATGCCAAAATCAATCAAATGCAGACCGATAAATAACAGCAGAATTCCACCAACTACGTTGAGTCCGACAGTAGTCAAAAGTCTGATCGCAACTTTAGTAATTGCTTGGAAATTCATAAATTAGCTGTATGTTTGTTTTATTAATAAAACAAACATACAGCTAATTTCTACAAATATGATTGATTTTCTATTTCTTTAAGGTGTTAAATCCTGATGAATCAATAAATTGACCATCCAATGGGTACACTTGCTTTGTATGATAATAAATCTGCCCAACTTTACATCATCCTAATTAGCTATGACTCAGAACTACCGCATTACATTACTTCCCGGCGATGGCATTGGCCCTGAAATTATGTCCGTAGCGGTAGACGTACTAAAAATCGTCGGACAACGGTTTGATATTTCTTTTGAGTTTCAAACAGCCCTCATCGGTGGTGCAGCTATTGACGCAACCGGGGAACCCTTACCTGCTGCTACTCTATATACTTGCCGTAATAGTGATGCAGTCTTACTTGCCGCTATTGGTGGTTACAAATGGGATTCTTTACCCTCTCACCTACGTCCTGAAGCGGGTTTATTAGGACTGCGGGCTGGTTTGGAATTATTTGCTAATTTGCGTCCTGCCAAAATTTTGCCCCAATTAATTGACGCTTCCACCTTGAAACGAGAAGTTATAGAAGGTGTGGATATTATGGTGGTGCGAGAACTGACAGGGGGAATTTATTTTGGTAAACCCAAAGGCATCTTTGCCGCGGAAACCGGAGAAAAGCGTGGTGTCAATACAATGGTTTACAGCGAGTCAGAAATTGACCGCATTGGCAGAGTCGCCTTTGAAACAGCACGAAAGCGCGGTGGTAAACTCTGTTCTGTGGATAAAGCTAATGTGTTAGAAGTTTCCCAACTGTGGCGAAAAGGTATGACTAAACTGGCTTCACAATATCCAGATATAGAACTGTCTCACTTATATGTAGATAATGCCGCTATGCAATTAGTCCGCGCTCCCAAGCAGTTCGACACCATCGTTACAGGCAACTTATTTGGGGATATTCTCTCTGATGCGGCGGCCATGCTGACTGGTAGTATTGGAATGTTACCTTCCGCGAGTTTGGGTGCTTCTGTCCCCGGTGTATTTGAACCTGTTCACGGTTCAGCCCCTGATATTGCTGGTCAGGATAAAGCTAACCCCTTGGCACAGATTCTTAGTGCGGCAATGATGTTACGTTACGCTTTAAACCAAGCAGAGGCAGCAGATTTGATTGAAAATGGAGTGTTACAGGTTTTACAACAAGGCTATCGCACAGGAGATATCATGTCTGAAGGCATGAATCTGTTAGGTTGTCAGGCTATGGGTAACGAGCTGATTCAAATCCTAGAAGCAAAATAACTTCCTCATCACAGGTTGAATATTCTCACATTTTTTGCTAAAAGTTTCGGATAAACTAGAAGCAAATCTATAAATCACCTAAAAGCCAATAGTGTACGCTACACAACAAGGACAGGCAAATTATTCTGCACCACAAAACCACATGCCTTTGGTTGATCCTACCGTCATCAAAGCAGCTGGTCATATTTATTACACTTACTGCGAGGTACATCCCGAAATCATCGGGCAACCTTCAGGAGTAGCAATTAGTCGCCTAACCTATCGAGGAAAGGTTATTTTTACCCAAAACCCAGTGCTGTTACCGCAAGAATGTTTTGTACCGTTAAATCAAATTGAATCGTATATGTATTAGTAACAGAGAACAGGAAACAGGTGAAAAATGAATTCAAAATTCAAAAATTTGTGCCTATTGCCTATTACCTATTGCCTTTTTTTACTGATAACTGATAACTAACAATATGGACGTTTTGATTATCGTCTCTGCCAGTATCATTGTCTTTGTTTTGGGTGCTTCTATTGGTAGCTTTATCAATGTTGTGGTTTATCGTCTACCTTCTGGATTATCCTTACTTTGGCCACCTTCTCGGTGCCCTCATTGTTTAAACAGACTCAAAGCTTATGATAATGTGCCGGTTCTGGGCTGGTTGTGGTTAAAAGGACGATGCCGTTATTGCAAAAGTAAAATTTCTCGCCGTTATCCTGTCCTAGAGGGGATAACAGGCATAATATTTTTAATCATATTTTGGGTCTTTCAATTTTCAATTTTGACCATAGGTTATTGGGCTTTTTGCAGTTGGTTATTAGCGCTATCCTTCATAGACTGGGATACCATGACCTTACCTCATCCACTTACTAAGTCAGGTTTATTATTAGGTTTGGTCTTTCAAATAGGTTTCGGTTTTTTATTAGAACCTAGCTTAGTCAGTGTAGTAAAACGCCTGATATTCGGTATAGGTGGTGCAGTCCTGGGTTTATGGCTGTTTGATAGCATCTCAATTCTTGGTTCTCTCATCTATGGTAAACCTGTTATGGGTGCAGGTGATGCCAAATTAGCAGCTATGATGGGAACTTGGTTAGGTTGGCAACATTTACTCATAGCTTGTTTTATTGCCTGTTTCTTGGGAGTATTAGTAGGTGGAGGCGTAATTGTGCGGTCACGTCATAAAATAGGAGAAAAGATGCCTTTTGGTCCTTTCTTGGCTTTGGGAGCAGTAATTACTCTTTTTACCGGGCAAGGTATTTTGTCTTATTACTTACGTTTATTTCTACCTGTATCTTGACATAAAAAACAAATTCAAATTTGAAGATCTCCTTTCTTGAATATCCAATTTAAATGTCTTTTTTTATCATCCCAATGAACCTACATCCACCATGACTGTAACCAGCATGACTTCATTTTATCTTTATATTTTGGTAAGATTAACCTGTTACTTGTATTACCCTCAAACAAAACTTCTGGCTATTGGCAAATACAACTAATGCCATACATTCATCATGCTTATTATTAAGTAATAAACATGATGAATTGGGAGCAAGATTCATGTTCATAGCGATTTTGTATTTTCAAACCTTTGCCGATACGTTGATATAATTTAAGTCCCCTGACAAAACTGGAAAAGAATTGTATTGGCAGCAGCATTTTTATCCAAAAAATACAAAATCAGGTCTAAATTGGTTACAAGTATAAGATTATGTAGTCAAAAACCGAAAACCTCATTCTTAAATCAAAAATGCTCAACACCCACACAAAAAGGGGGTGGGGTCAATCCAAAATCTAAAATCTAAAATCTAATATCCCAAATTGATTGACCTGTTTTTGACCTCATACCTACTTAAATAAAATAAAAATGGCAAACAACGAAGAATCACGCGGTTTAAAGTCTCTATTTGATTGGTTTGCAAATCGGCGTAATAAATCAGGTTCTAGCAATTTAGAACGCCAAGAAAGAGAAATTGCAGACGGTTTATGGAATAAATGCCCTAAATGTGGTGTTTTGACCTATGCTAAAGACCTGAAAGCTAATCAAATGGTCTGTGTGGAATGTGGTCATCATAATCGAGTGGATAGTGATGAACGTATCCGTCAGTTGATAGATGCAAATACCTGGAAACCCTTAGATGAGCATTTGCGACCAACTGATCCCTTGCAATTTCGCGATCGCAAACTCTATAGTGATCGCTTGCGGGAAACCCAGGAAAAAATTGGTTTAATAGACGCAGTAATAACAGGCTTAGGTCAAATCAACGGTTTACCCATCGCATTGGGAGTCATGGACTTCCGCTTTATGGGTGGTAGCATGGGTTCCGTTGTCGGTGAAAAACTCACCCGCTTAATTGAACAAGCCACACAACGCCGCTATCCTGTAGTAATCATCTGTACCTCTGGTGGTGCGAGAATGCAAGAAGGAATGCTTTCCTTAATGCAAATGGCGAAAATCTCCGCAGCATTACAACGCCATCAAGATGCCCGCTTATTATACATTCCCGTATTAACAAATCCCACCACAGGAGGCGTTACCGCTAGTTTTGCCATGTTGGGTGATCTCATCATCGCCGAACCAAAAGCTACCATTGGTTTTGCCGGTAGACGAGTTATTGAACAAACATTACGGGAAAAACTACCCGAAGATTTCCAAACCGCTGAAGATTTACTCAAACATGGGTTTGTAGATGATATCGTCCCCCGTACCCAATTAAAGAAGACATTGGCACAGCTAATAGCTTTACACCGACCAATGCCAACTACACCCAATATGATGATGTGGGAAAGCATGAGTTTTAGTTCTACTGTTGTGGAGTAGGGGACTGGGAACTCGGAAGAAAGCAGGGGGCAGGGAGATGAGGAAGATAGGGAAGATCAGGTGGGTGGGGAAAAGAAACTAATTGCCAATGCCCAATGCCCAATGCTCTATTCCTGAACAAATACAAGCGGTATCAATGCTGCGAGTCTCAATATACTAGAGAAGGCAAATAAGCCTAATAAACCACCAAATTGGGGCGATTGGGCGATAAAACCGCCAATGGTTGTTCCCAACGCACCAGTTACTCCAGCTATAGCCGCTGCGATCGCAAAATAAATAGACTGATTTCTAACTGGGGTAATGCCAATTTGCATATTGTTGTTACACAAATCAACTGCAGCCCCAGTACCACCAATAAAAATATGCAATAGCGGTAGCCACAGCCAGATATCTAAACTGGTATTAGCAATACCAAACCACAGCAAAGGCGTAACCGCAACAATAATTCCAGCAAATATCAAAATTGGGCGGTTTCCCACCTTATCTGCTAACTTACCCCACAGCACAACCATCAGCAGATTTGCTCCCGCTTGCAGACTGCTGTAAAGTGTCAGCCAACCCACATCTACATTTAAAGTTTCTAACAAATAAAGATTAACAAACGGGGCGCAGAGATTAAAAGCCAGCATCCATAAACTGAAATACAGTATAAATATCCAAAAATTAGAGTTTTTCCAAATATTGTCATCCCATTGCTTTTGGGGAATAGATACCATATCACTGATAGTTATTTCACCCAATTCATTCTTGCTGCTTACGGATGAATAAACTATACAAGTATTTTGTAATTGAGGATTCACATCAACTTTGAAATACTGACATCCTAGACTAATAAACCCAAATACGATACCTACAAACAAAACTACCCCATAACCTTGGCGAGTGCCTCCATACCAATGGGAAACAGCTAAACCAGCTAAAGGTATACATAGCAAATTAGTCAAGCTGGTAGCACTATTACGGATTCCAAAATACCTACCGCGCAAACTTCGGGGAACAATGATAGCTAACCAACTCATCCATGATGCACTTCCCAATCCACCTGAAAGATGACTAAGAAAAACGATGACCAGAGTTAATATCAGCAACTGTTGAGAATTTATAAGTCCCCAACCTACACCCAAAATACCTATTACTAAAATCAACCACAATAGCCGAGAAATTCCATAAACAAGCATGGAATACTGAAAGCGGCTAGTAGTGTGCTCTGAGATATAAGCACCCAACGGCTGAATCAGATTTACCAACATGGGAATTGAGGATAGCAACCCAAAAACGACTGGACTAGCATCCAATTCCACCAAAAAGTTACTAAGTAAAATCCCCCCAGTAGTAATAGAAAAAATCGTTGCAAAAATAGCATCTAAAGTACATGCTTGTAAACTGGTACGAATAGCATTTTTAGGAAAACGAGAGCTAGATTTAGATTCGGAAGATAAGACTGTTGTTAATGAATCGATCTGAGGAATTTCCAGATTTAAAGATGGAACTATTTTAACTTGAACAGAGTCCATAAGTTATCGTCTATCAGTGACGAAATTAGCAAAATCTCCGTTAATGATAATTATTTATTATTCTACCTACCAATTCTCAACAAAACTTTAGAACCTCTGAAAATCTGTCTGGAGTTGCAGAGATAAGTGTGAGCAGATTTCATCTGCTCACACTTATCTCTGCAACTCCTCTTGATACTATCAATATAGATGTGGTTTATTTACCTGACAATAGCTGTAAGAGAAAAATTGAAAATATGATTCTTTGTGAATAGAAGTAAATGGTTATATTTTTGGGGATTAGTTATCGCTGTGGGTATCATCTTTATGAGTTGCCATCTTCTAGCACTTAATACATCACCAGTCAGTATTAAATAAAGTCAGTGGTTGGGGTGGTTCTCCTGTAGAACAAAAACTTCTCACACAGGTATTACAAGACTTTGAAATAAAACACCCCAATATCAAAGTTAAGTATGCAATCATCTCTGATCAATACATGGATGTAATTAAAACGCGCTTAATTGAAGAAGCCGCACCTGCTGTATTTTATCTAGATGCGTTAGAAGCTCTTTTTTAAGCGTTCAGAATGTATTAGAACCTTTAGATACCTAAATCCAAACAGCATTTAAAATTTCAGATTTTGAGGAGAATTTGCTTAATACTTTTAAGTCTCAAAACCATGTTTATGGAATTCCTAAAGATTATTCCACACTAGCTTTATCAGGACTTACGCAACTGGCACAAATAGGGGGCGGGATGTAGCCCTGGCAGGGAACAATTGGACTCAAACCAAGCACATAGGAAGACTTGGGCGTTTTAGTTGCTGAATTAAATAATTAGAAAGCAATCTATGCTTGTTTTGATAAACAGTTTGACCAGTTTGATAGGCTAAATTCTTTAATCTAATCCAAACCGACATTGCACAAGCAATATTATTTCTTTAAAGCCTAGCTTTACGACATTGACAAGATTCAATGCCAGTTATTTGTTTAATCTCTCGATGAAACTCCTCGATTTCCCAACGAATTTTACACACCTCTTGTACAACATTCGTAGAACTTTGAGATAAATCGTTAGTAGCGATATAATACGTTCTGTTGGTAGAAACAGCAACCCGGAATAGTTTCACTTTTTTCTGAGCGGGAAACCCTTTAATTTTTATAATTTTACCACATTCTAACTCTTCAGTACTCCATTCTCATAATTCAATAGGTTTATCTTTTTCTTTGGCAAATGTATCATCAACTAACCGATTCTTGTTTAAAAGGTAATAATAAATTTTGTCTAAACTATTAATATACAGCATGGAACTATTCACTGCATACCATGTGTCCATCAAAACCGTATTAAATGGGAAAAGCTGATGATACAACAGGTTTTGCAGCATATCTTTCACATGGTCTATCTTGGTTTTACCATCCACATCAGCATTAAAAATACTGTAATCTATTACCCCAAATCTTTGAACTTTAGGATTCACATATACACAACTGACTACACCAATTCCTTGGAGTATGCCATGTTCATTACCACTATATTGTCTCCTCACCATCTCTATTTCTTCAGAATATCTTTTGTCTAAAACACTATCATCAAATATAATGTACCCATTACCATTAGGTTCCACTACCTCTTTCACCTTATCCTATAGTAAACGAGATATTAACTTTTCGGTTTTTAAATAATAGTTAATTGCATCATGCCTAATACTTTCTAAATGCTCTGCTAAATTAGTTATTGTATAATTAATTTGACTACTTCATAAGTATTGGCAGTAATCAAGTTTAGTAAATCTCATTACCGTTAGCAACATTTATCTAATACAATCTCCTACCTATTTTCTCATGAATATTTGAATAATGTTTCCTGTTGCAGCTACTTCTTATGGGTTGATAAAGCTTTCCATATCCGATTTATTTAATACCGATGTACTATATTCACCCATCGCCTGTGCCAGTTCCCTAAGTCCTGTTTATTTTATAATAAAAAAGCCTTCAATCAATAATGTAGGATTAACCAGTTGGCCAACTAGTTGGTATGAACTACGCCATTATTCTCAACAGTTAAAGGGTAAACTTAATAAATACGGCTTTGGTGAAAGTACAGAGTTGGCAAGTCAGCCTTATAAAATGAAAGCTTTTAGTGGAACAATATTCGATAAAAAAGTTATGCTGCTTTTGCTAGTGAAGCAGCTTTAAAAGCTTTGCAAGTAATATAGCAATATCGAAAAGACCGAATCTCGGCCTTAAAATCTGATGTTGGTACTAGTTCTGGTAGTGATATGTTTGGTCAACGTAAAATATCAATGGTGATAGAAGGTAACTGGGCTATTCCTTATCTTCAAGAAACCTTTCTGCAGATAGATTTTGCAACAGCAGAAGTTCCAAAAACTAAGAATATAAAAGGCACGATGGTTTATACTTTTGCTTATATCATGAATAAGCAAAAAAAGCATAAAGAAGCAGCTTGGTAATTAATTTCTTACCTCACCGGAAAAGAAGGAATGGAAAAGTCGACAGGTAGAGGTTTTCCTTTACCAACAAGGAAATATTTAGCTGAGAAATTAGGTTACGATCATGATCATTTAAGGTCTGCTTTAGTAGCTGCTGTTGATTATGCTACACCTTAGCAGGTAGGGGAATATCCAGGAGTTATTATGGATAACTTCGATAATCAATTTCTCAGTGCCTTGTTGGGGGAACAGCCCTTAAATCAGGCGATATTGAGGGCACAGAATAACGCTAATCAGCAGATTAAGATGATGCAATAGTAGGTTGGGTTGAGGAACGAAACCCAACACTTTCAAATACTTAATCTTTCCAATTCTCACGCTTAATAAGTTTAGGCTTAGGAATCGGCTTATAGATTTCAACATTTTTCGCTGGAATCATCAAATCTTCAACTGCATCAACCACTGTCAAATTATCATGTTTAGGCTTAGGAATCGGTTTAGGAATTTCGGCATTTTTCACTGTAATCGTCAAATCTTCAACTGCTTCAGCAATTACCTGTACTTGCATTGGTGTTGAGCAATCAGCAGAACTAGGAGAGTTATTGTTAAAGTTAATACGTTGTTTACGGTAATTTCCTTTTTGACCTCTAGTGTCAACACCATTAATGACTGCATACGCTAGTTCTAACAGAAGTTCTGGAATTTCATCTCGTTTGAGGTATTGCCACTCTAATTCAATCAGATTCATTTCAGAGCAATATTTAGCCAGAAGAAACAAATATAAACCTTGCTTTCCCCACTTTTTCCATAGTTCCTGAACTTCTCTACAGCAATGTATTCGTCTATGATCTTGATGTAAGAATAACGCTTAACTACCCCAATTACCAAACCATCAATAAAACTAATTAACGGTTGAAATAAACCAATAGTGCTAATTCTGCGTCCACGTCTCTGTGTTTCTTCAACCATTTTTTCTCACCCCCTTGGGTAGTACGTGTACCATGACTCACTCCAAGGTGAAAATCCTGATTCATCCAAATACTTTAAGTCTATTTCTCTACCAGCTGTAGCTAGTTCTAACATCTCTATATCTGCTTGTTTATTTGCACAAATAACTAGATCTTATTTTGCTCTATGACTAATTCTGACTCCTTTCCATATCACCCCCTTTTTTTGAGTAGGCTTTTGATTGTGTTGGTACTTACTTTCAGTTCTCGCTCTTTTCTTAGTTTTTCTACTAGTTGCTGACTGTTATAGGTTCTTGGTTCTTCCTTTAAGCATCTTTCTTTCCAAATATTCGATGTCAACTTCCTTCAAGTTTGGCTGTACACCTCTACCTGGTAATTCCCATAATCCCTGTATTCCCTGCTTATTCCACTTGTGCAAGACTTGTCTGACTGTTTTCTCTCCCCAATGAAAGTGATCTGCTATTTTCTCTACAAACCACCCTGCTGCATTTAATCTGATGACTTCGGCTCTATCTTTTAGTTCCTATGGTACTTCCGCCGTTCTCAGGTTAAATAACTCTGCATCTTGTTCTTTCGTCATAAATACCCTTAATCTTGCCCCCATATCTACACGACCTTTAATTGATGTTCTCTCCGTATTTACTTCTCTTTACATAGATTCCATGCAGAAACCAACATTGGAAAAATACAAAAAACCTCGCAGGGTATCTTTTTATGATGCCTAAAATTCTAGTTTTAGGCACTTTTGTAGTTTTACCTATTCTTTACGCTGTCTTTCTTTCCCTCCACAAAGTTCAGCTTTTAGGCAGTTTTGAATATCAATTTATTGGTTTACGGAATTTCACTAGTTTGGTAGAAGATGAATAATTAGGAATTGCGTTAAAAGACACAGCAAAATATGTTGCTATTGTTGTCCCAAGTCAAACTATTTTAGCTTGAATTCTGGCAGTTACTTTAAATTCTAGTACTCGTGGTAAAAATTGGTGGCGTATTATCTATTTTTACCCACAGTTACATCATCAGCGGTGTTAAGACTTCTCTTTATGTAGATTTATAACACTGATGGATGACTAAACTATTTTCTCGCTTTTTTTGGACTACCTACCTATAACTAGTTAGGAGGTCACAAAGTTGCCTTAAAAGGTATTATGATCATGAATATTTGGTTAACTGCACCTTTTTATATGGTGATTTATTTAGCTGCTTTACAGGATATTCCCGAAACACTTTATGAAGCAGCAGATTTAGATGGGGCAAATGGCTGGGATAAGTTTATAAAAGTTACTATTCCCTTACTACAACCTGTGACTTTTTTTGTGGTAGCAGTGGGGATAATAGGCACTTTTCAACTATTTGATCAATCTTATATTTTCTCTGGTGGTACTTGTGGACCGAATAACGCCACTTTGACGGTGGTAATACTAATTTATCAAGCTATATTTAGAAATTTACAATTAGGATATCCAGCTGCTGTGGCTTTTTTACGTGTAGCAGTCATTATTATTCTCACCTTGATTCAAAAGGGGATCTTTGGAGATAACAAAAGGTGAATTAAATTCCCCCCTTTCTTTTGTTTAAATTCTTGTTATATCTGTTGTTAACAGTTTATGCTGTTATCACACTAATTCCCCTTCTCCGGGCAGTTTCAGCATCATTTAAACCTCTCTCAGAAATTATCAGCGGTGAGCCAAATTTCATCCCTCAAAATTTTACTCTTGACAACTATCAGCAAATTTTTCTGCAAGAACCACTGTTTTGGCGCTGGTTATTTAACAGTGTAGTAATTTCTGTCGGCGTTACGTTTTTAGATTTACTTCTAAACTCAATGGTAGGTTATGCCTTAGCGAGACTGTGATTTGTTGGTAAACAGTTTTGGTTATTCCTGATTTTAGCTGTACCAGCAGTACCCGCACAAATTATCTTAATTCCCTCATTTTTGATTTTAAAGCCAATAGGTTGACTCAATTCTTACCAAGGCATGATTGTTCCTAGTATGGTAAATGCGACTTTTATCTTTATGATGCGGCAGTTTTTCATCAATGTTCTCAAAGAATTGGAAGAAGCCACCCAAGTATATGGTTTAAGCACCTGGGAGATTTTCCGAGATGTTGTTTTGCCCTTAGCAAAACCAGCAATAGCAGGACAGGTAGTTTTTGTATTTATGGGCAGTTGGAATAATTTTATACTCCCTCTAGTGATATTGTTTGACCCGGAGATGTTTACTCTACCCTTGGGCTTAAATACTTTCAAAGGTCAATATATCAGCTATTGGAATTACATCATGGCTGCTTCAATGATATTCACTTTACCAGCTTTGGGAATTTATGCTTTTTTCAACTGCTACTTTATTGAAGGCGTAACTTTTATAGGTGGGAAGGGTTAATTTTTCAATTTGTAAACTCATTGATAAAGATTTGTATCGAAAAATAAAATATCCCCATTCTCATACCCGCTCTTGACCCTATTCTGACTTATGGAGAAACTCAGTTCAGCAACAGCATAGAACAGCTAATGGTAAACTGATTCATGCTGATGTTAATGATAGCGAGAATATTTTACGTAAAGTAATCCCGATAGCTTTTAGCCCAGGGATCAGGGGCGTTATAGTTCTCCCCGTCGGTGTTGTACCTGGCAAACTTTTAGCATCAGATAAATATCTATGCTTCTTGGAACTATTAGTGTCTTAGCTGTGTTGAGCATTAAAAACTGAAAGGGGAAATATGTTTAGAAGAGTGATTGGCGTTGTTGTTGCTGCTGTTTTGCTAACATTTCAGCTATTTATCGGTAGTGCAACAGCCGTTGAACTGGATGAAGCTACCAGAACTGTACCATTGAATGAAATTGGTGGTACTGTTGTCATAAGCGTGCCACAACTGGCACAAGGTAAAAAATTATTTAATGACACCTGCGCTCAATGTCATGCTGGTGGTGTAACCAAGACTAACCAAAATGTGGGACTAGAACCCGATGCTTTGGCCGGAGCTACACCAAGGCGTGACAATATTCAAGGGTTAGTAGACTACATGAAGAATCCCACAACTTATGACGGGGAAGAGGACATTTCTGAAATACATCCCAGCATTAAGAGTGCGGATATCTTTACAGAAATGCGAAATTTGACCGATGATGAGTTAACTGCGATCGCAGGTCACATTCTTATTCAACCTAAAGTTGTTGGTACGAAATGGGGTGGTGGTAAGATATATTACTAAAACTCTGTTAATTAGCCTTCTTATTAAGTAAAGTAGGGGTAATTTAACCCTTACTGTTGAAGAATCTTAGTTCCGAGTCCTGATACCTGAGTGCATTCAAGCATAACTGTCATTTTTGGTTAAAAATACCTGCTACTTCTACTTGAGTTTGCTCTCTTGAACCAGGACTGGGAACTTTGCATTTAAGTTGTAATTTTTACATTGATAACCACCAAAGATTAAAAAAAATTCATCTATGACAGATTGTCATATTTGGCGTTAAATGTATTTAAAATGAGAACAGGAAAATAAAACTATATCTCAGGAGAGAGCCATGAAATTAATTGTAGCAAGTTGGAGACGCTTGACTTTAGGGGTATTGGCTGTTCTTTTGGTTGTCAGCAGCTTTGCTGTTTTTGCTCCCACTGCATCCGCTGAAACCTACAAGATCAAATTGGGTAGTGACAAAGGACTGTTGCAATTTCAACCTAAAACATTGACCGTTAAACCAGGTGACACAATTGAATGGATGAATAACAAAGTTGCTCCCCATAATGTTGTGTTTGATGCTACTAAAAATCCTGGAAAGAGTGCTGATTTAGCTAAATCTCTGTCTCACACCAAATTACTGTTGAATCCTGGTCAAACAGTAACAACTACTTTTCCCGCAGATGCGCCTACAGGTGATTACCTTTTCTACTGCACTCCTCACCGTGGTGCTGGTATGGCTGGCAAAATCACTGTTCAAGGTTAGAAATCTTGCTAATTTGACACTAGATGATTTTTCTTGCTCATTAGGTAGTGCAAATAATTGAAAAGCAGCGGTAACGAGCTTGATTCCGAGGTAAAAATACAGGGATAAGCTAGTTACCGCTAATTTCTATGTAATTTTTACCCTTTAACCATTCACCAAACAAACTTACTAATCCCAGGTTCTTAACCGAACAGTACCGAACAGTATTGATTTGTGTCCAAAGTTTGATCAAAATTATCAATACCTAAGATCTATGGAAAGAATGCAATTCATGTCCTCATCACTTTAGCTGTTGCTGGAAAACTCCTATACAAATAGGCTTTCAAGCCTGTCACCAGTTACCTGTGTTCAAATCTATATAACTTGTAATCTGTATTAGATTATACGAAATAGCAAATAACTGGAGTTGTTCGGTTGGAGAATGTTGGTTGCGAGGAAAATCTATTGAGACTAATTTTAGTAAATCTACTTTTAGTCATTGCTCTGTTGTGTAACTTGACAATTATTTATCCAGCCTTAGCAGCAGAAACAAGCAACGGTAGCAAAATTTTTAATGCTAACTGCGCTGCTTGCCATATAGGTGGAGCTAACATCCTTGTTGAACATAAAACTCTACAAAAATCAGGACTATCAAAATACCTGGAAAATTATGAAATTGAACCTATCCAGGCTATTATCAACCAAATTCAAAATGGTAAAAGTGCCATGCCCGCCTTCAAAAACAAATTGAGTGAGCAAGAAATTCTAGAAGTGACCGCTTATATTTTCCAAAAAGCTGAAACAGGCTGGTGATGCATCCAGTATATTATTTAGAGTGCAATACCGTTCAGATAAGCCTTTTTCTTCTCTCCCTCTGCCTCCCTTGCCTGCCTAAACAGATAATTCTCCTTAAGTTAACCGTATTGGTTGAGGGGGCGATAAGCAAGGTGAAACTATCACAGGAGAAAGGTTTTACGTGATAGACCCCTTGAAAAAACTGATAAAAAAATGGTGCTTATTGACAATTAAGTGTGCAGTTATCAGGCGGCTACGTCAGCATAAGCCCTGAAGATACGAAGAGAATGGTCTTGTTAATGGAACAACTCATCAGTTTTATTCGCAATAAGTGGACATTTTATCAGTAGGTTATAAGGGTTATAACCCTTATACAGAAAGCTTTTTAGGTTCTTTCTTGCCCCCTCAACCCTATTGGTTTAGAGTGTGGATTTTGCAATAATTTCTCCCCACACCCTACACCTATTTCATCTATACAGATATCGAAAACAGCACTGACTCACCAAAATCTAAAACTTGATGATTTTATTTTTCTTGATTTGAGCTTTCTCTTTCTTCCTTAATTTGACGCAACTTTTTGATAAGCTTTTGAGCAGGTTCTGTAGATACATTAGACTGATTACCACTGACTACAGGTTTAGATGATGGATTGGGGATAATCACAGCTTGATTATTCCCCTGATTTTTTCTTCCTTCTACCTCAACAATTACTTTTTGAGCATCTAGATTTTGTGAAGGATTTACCTCAGAAGTTTTGCTAGTCTGATTGCGATCGCCAGTATTTTTAAACCGCAGTTGGAATGGATAAGAGCTAATCCGCTGCTCACCTTTAGGTGGATTAGCGTTGAAAAATGCCCTAGTTTGGGACTGTAATTCAGGAGCTACTGATGTATCTTGAAACTTGATATCCAAGACCTTGCCATCAGGATCTAGAACTAATCTACCCAAAACAGTACCTTCCATAGTTCGTTTATCTGTAGATACAGATTCACGAATCACAGGCTTTTCTTTAGCGTTGGGATATTCCTGCTGAATTTTTCGTCTCAGGTTGTTGTAAGAGTTAACGTTAGCTATTAACTCCTCTCTTTTCTTCGCTTGTGAATCAGACGAGCTTAAAACAGGTTGATTCCTAGCAGTTTCTGGTGATGGAACAAACTTTGGTACTGCTGATATTGATTGGCGTTTATCTTGTAGAGATTGTTCACCAGCAAGCCCAGAGGGAGAATTTCCAGCAATTGGAACTGAGTTATCTGCTAACAGTCCTCTTTGCTGAGGAGTAATTCTCTCTGCTGTGGTTGTAGAACCAATATCAATAGCATTAGGAGATGGGTCACTCAGGGTTTCTTCTGGTAATTTATTATCCGCTTGAACTTCTGGCAACCTATTTACATTCAGCGGTTCGGTTTCTTTAATTTTGGCATCTATATCATCAACAAAAGGAGATGCTGAACCAGACAATTTACTTGTGGGTCGATAGTTAGAAACTTGTGTTCTAAAATCGTTTCTGCTAAATTTCTGAATAGGCTGCCTGGGAGGTAAGTTAGAAAGATTATAGTTAGTTTGTGACGCAGGAATGGATGGCAATACAGGCTGGATAGTTAAATCAGGTTGTAAGGGTGGTAATGCTATTGCTTGGGTGTCTTTGGCCGGAGGAACTTGCTGTTGTAGCGGCAATTGGGGCGGTTGTAAAGCAACTTCAGACGTACCAGGAGTTTGTGGTAAGCGGTTTTGGTCAGCCTGACTTAATTCCATTAATCCCACAGCTTTGGCTGTATTGTTTTCTGAAGATTTATTGGAACTCACAGGCATTAATGGCACAATTAAGGCAATAGCACCGTGGATGCCAAGAGAGGCTATAGCTGCTATCCCAGTAGGTTGACTTAATATTTCTGGTAAATTTTTCAGCAGGGAGACGTAAGACATAGCTGTTATCGTTCACTCGGCTCGGTTGCAGTTGATTAGTTCAATAAGGCAGAAGGTTGTAATCCTGATAGGATTTACTTATCTGTTGCTGATACAGATAACTTTCTGCCTCACTGTACAAGGGATTTTATCTTTATAAATTATATTGCTATTTTCGAGAATCGCTTCTCTAACAATAATAACTCCCTATATTGGTATCCAAAACAGGAAGATTCAAGTAATGTGCAGTTTTTATTTTGCAAGAATTCAGGAGTCAGGAGTGAGGACAACATCTCTATGGGATTCAAAGTTACGTGATTGCTTTCACTGCTATCATCTTGGCAGTAGCACATCTATCTGCTTTGCTATGGCAAGAACAAGAAATGTCTCAAGAAAATATTAACTTTCAATTACCCGAAACTTCAGTAGCAGAAAGTTGAGACAATTTAGCAATGGGAACTTCTTCCACTTCTGGGAGCTTTTCTAAAGCTAAAGCCGTGGATTGACTGGCACCAGATAAGAGTTTTAACAGATTTGGTCTGGAATCGTACAACAGATAGATAATGCGATCTCCTACTTCCCAATCTTGGTTGACTGACATTACCTGTAGGTGTTCTTCCCTCTCTAGTAATAGCGGTACCAACACTCCAGACCTAATCTTCTCTTGGATATGCTCCTGTTGACTAGAAAATTCTGCCTCATTTAACGTTGTTGTCCCCAATTTCACTCGTCCATTGCTTAAATACTCATTCCAAGTTTTAACTGCTAAATCAGAGACAAAAGCTTGATTAACTTTCACATTGGCAGAATTAGGAGCTTGCGGATCACGGGGAAACACTGCTAAAACACGAGGTGGACTAAATTCCTCAGATGCCCGTTGTGCTAACACAAAATTCACCTCACCATTATTAGTCATAGCCAGAAAAGTTCCCATCGAGGCAATACCAGCCTCCTCCAAAACCTCTGCATCTAGCGCACTATTAGCAATCACCCGCAGATTTTGAGCCTCAGCTTGAGCAAAATATTCCGAGTCGGTGTCAATCATCACTACACCTTCTCCCCGTTCTTGGAAAAACCGAGCAATCAACAAACTCAAGGGATTACAACCCACAATCACTGCCCCAGTTGCATCCTTGGAAGTTATTTCCAGCCACCTAGCAATCCAGCCAGCCGTCAAGCCTTGACAGACAACAGTCATGATAATTGTCAAGAACACCAGAGCTTTAATAGCATCACCACCATTAACGCCCCTTTGCGTCAGCGAAATACCAAATAAAGAAGCAACAGAAGCAGAAACAATTCCTCTCGGTGCAACCCAGCTTAAAAACAGTTTCTGTCGCCAATTCAGATCACTATTCCAAGTACACAACAAAATATTAATTGGGCGTACCACAAACATCAAAACCAAAACAGTAAATAAACTACCCCAACCCAACGCCAAGACACTAGCAATAGATAAATCAGCGGCTAGGAGAATAAAAAGTACAGAGACGCTAAGAATTGTTAGTTGGTTTTTAAAGCTCCGCAACAGCCTTTCTTCTGGAACTGATGAATTAGCAAATACTGCCCCTGCCACGACTGTAGTCATAACTCCTGACTCAGTGCGAATCATCTGTGCTAGGGAAAACAACCCCCACAACGCCGCCAGCACCACCAGGTTTTTTAATTCAAAAGATAGAAAACTGGCTCGTTTGAACACCCAACTCATCAAATAACCACCTACAGCACCAATCATTGCTCCCACACCCAAGCGCAATATTAAACCCATAATGGCTTTGAGTGGGTCAGCATCACCGTTCAAAATTGTATCTAGGACAACATAGGCAAGGATAGCTCCTACTGGGTCAATTAAAACCCCCTCACCTTCCAATAGAGTTGCTACTTGTCGATCTACGTTGATTTGTTTGAGTAGGGGTCCAACGACGGTAGGCCCTGTAACGACGACGATGGAAGCAAAGAGAAAAGCTATATTCCAAGGAAATTCTCCCAGCCAGTGAGCCGCTATGCTACCGCCCAGCAGTGTTATGAGTGTTCCCAAGGTGACAAGCAATTGCAAACTCACCGAAACTCTGCCCAATTCGCGCACATCCAATTTGAGTCCGCCCTCAAACAAGATAATTGCTGTGGCCAGAGAGACAATTACTTCTAGTCCAGTTCCCAATAAATGCGGATGTAATAAGCCAATACCATCAGCACCCAATAGGATGCCCAATAAAAGTAATAAGACGATGCTGGGCAGCTTAAGATATGCGGCCATTACCTGGGCGCTAATGCCTGCTAGGACTGTGAACACCATCTGTAGGGTAATTTGAAAAGATGCTTCCATGTTGTAGATTTTGAGTGATTGATTTCAAAATCCTTTGTAAAGAATCATAAATACTAACTCTACAGGGTACAACACCACACCCATCGTTAAGAAATTAAGAGATTTTTTTTTAACGATGGGTGTGGTGATCGCCACGCTATGCCGTAGGTACACTATGTGTAGGTTGCTTGCCGTAGGTTACGCTATCAGGAGTTCAGGATTCAGGAGTTACAGGAGGAAAATTAAGTATTCCTCCTGTAACTCCTGCCCCTTTGCTCAATTTAGAGGCTATGAAAAACTTTTTAGAAAAAGGTGTTGACATCCTCTCAAAAATACGGTAGATTGTTAAAAGTCTGGAGTCCAATGCCCCCATCGTCTAGAGGCCTAGGACACCTCCCTTTCACGGAGGTAACGGGGATTCGAATTCCCCTGGGGGTACTTTAAAAAAGAACCATAATTAGAAAGATAGAAAAGATATACTAGCTAATTCTTTTCTACCCTAAAACTAATTAAATTTTATCTGCTGACTCTCATCTTCAACTAATGCTTAATTCCCCTGCGCGCTGACGAATTGCGAGCAGGTTTAGTTGTAGGTCCTTGCTGAGTCGGTTTTCGATGATGGATATCGGCATTGTTAGCTTAGGCCATACTTGGATGTTGTAACAGAGATTTGTTCCTTGATCCTCTCCCAGGGAATAAGGCTCTAAGCACCAAAAACCTGAAAAGCCTTTGAAATCTCCTTCTACCATTTCAAAGTTGATCAGTTTGGGGAAGATTTCTTCTAGGTCTAGAACTACATGCGCACAAAATTTGAAATTGAGTAACCTTTGAGAACCTATTTGTTCTATCCGTATGCCTCCGTTGGGATGTTCTAGGAGAGAACTTTTGGCTAGATTGGGAATAAATTCAGTTAAGGCTTCATAGTCTGTAAGAATCTTCCAGACTTTTTCGACCGGGTGGGGAATTTGTACTTTAGCGGTAATTTGCCGTTGTCGCTCTGATAATTTCTCGACTTGGATGGTTACTTGATCAGCAATTAAGTTGCTTTCTAGTCCACTCTCGTCCATAGGTGTGGGGAAATCAAGTCCCACTGTGTTGTTTTCTGTAGTCACTGTTGAGAATTTGGTTTAGTTGCTGCGCAAAACTGACGTAGGGTAAGGGTGAAAGAAATTTCGCTCAATTGAGAGTTGGCTATTGGGGTACTCTCTATGGCGATCTCTCCATGTAAATGCTGTACTAGGGACTTGACTAAGGCCAGTCCTAAGCCAGTACCTGGAGTCCAACGTCCTTTACCACGACGGAACTTGTCAAAAATGTAGGCTGCTTCTTCTTGTGAGATGCCACGTCCTATGTTGGTTACTTTAATAATAACTTGATCAAGTTCTTGTTCAACTCTGTGAGTTGCTTGTAAATTAACGATGGTATCGCGTTCCGAGTATTTGTTGACATTGGTTAATAGTTCTTGCAGAATGCGGTCGAAACTTTCGATTTCGGTTTGAAGTTTTAATGGTTTTTTGGGTAAATGTATGTTTACAGATAATCCTCGCTCTGCTAGTGGCCTTTCTACAGCAGCTACTAAGTCCTTAATTCTGGTATTTAAATCTATGGTTTCTAATTGCGGTGCTTCTTGATGGGTTTCTAGTTTCTGGAGGGTGAGGAGGTCATTAATTAAGTTAATTTCTTTGGTACATTCTGACTCTAGAATATCTAGATATCGAGTTTGACGTTCTGGGGTAATTCCTGGCAATCGTAAGTTACGAATTGACATCCGCATATTTGTCAGGGGATAACGCAAGCGATCGCTAATGTTGCTGACAAATTCATCTTTGAGTTCGTTGAGTTGTTGTAGTTGCTCAACATACTGCTTTGTTTTTTCGTACAATTTTGCCTGTACTTCCAAACTTCGTTTGAGTTGCTCTGTCCTTTCATCTACTAAATTTTGTACTTGCCGCAATGTTTGTGATTGAATTATGGCATTACTCAACTGAGCGCAGACCATTTCTACAAGATTCAATTCTGCGGGTTGCCAATTACGAGTAATTTCTTGCTGTAAAACCACAAATCCTAAAACTTTCCCTTGATTCTCTAATGGCATTAAGATTGTGGCTGGAAATTGTTCAATGGCAAACAATGGATTTAGCTGTAAATTATCGTTCTGCTCTTTCGAGTTATCAATCATGATCGGTTTCCCCGATTCTGTAAATACACGCTGGCATAAATCACATTCTGATAAAGAAAAACTCTGCTCTAAGTTTTCTGGTTCAGTGTGATTGGTGTTTTGAGCTTTAGTCCACTCTCCCATCAGGGTGGCTTTGGCTTTAGGAATTTGCTTCTTGGGACGATTCCTGAACATGGGATCTGTATATTTCAATAGGATTAGTAATCCTCGATCGACTTCTAAGGATTCAGAAGTCGATGAAATAACTAACTGGAGCATTTGATTTAACTCCAAGTTACTAAGGCTTAGTATAGTTAATTGTTTAATTAAAATTTGATGCTGGCTGCTCTTGTGTAAATACTGCTTTTGAGTATTTAATATCTGTACTTGTGCTACTTGAGCCAAAGCGATCGCACAAGATGAAGCTATTGATTGGAGTAATTTTTTTTCTGACTCATTCCATTGATATGTTTGGAATTTTATCAAGCAAATTACACCGTTATTATGACCACTAAATCGGGTAGGAATCGCTAAAACTGATTTAATCGGGATTGGCAGAGATTGACAGCTAAATAATAGAGTTTGTTGAACTAAGGAAATATCCTCAACTGTCAATGGTTCAGCAACGCATTGTACAACTGGCGAACTTACTAATAACTGATCCATTGATAAGATTTCTTGGGAATGGGGTGATCCCAAATATTGTTCACTACACCAATTAACGGCAGAATCTTTATTTGGAGTATCTCTGGTCACGCTCATCAAACAGCAGCAATCTACCTTGAATACATCTCCCAATAAGTGAGCAATTTCTTGCAAGATCAATGATGTCGCCTCGCTATTGGCAATGATATAATTTATCTTTTGCGCCAAGGCTTGGGCGGTGTTTTCTTGTTGATGCATGAGCTTGGCTCGATATGGCTGTAGTTGTTCTACATCATTGTCGTCTACGTATTTTGGCGGTGATAATAAACGCTTTTTCATTATTGGTTCGCTGGTGGATAAAAATCCATTTGTTTACTTTGCACCCAAGTTACTTTGCACCCAAGTTTTGTGTATTTTTTAACTTTTGAGTTATATTGCACCACCCGGATAAATCGTAAGTCGTTTATGAAGACTTTTTCTAAAATCTGATTACATAATTTATGTTTTAGTTAATGGTATTTGTTAGCTTTATCAACTAATGTTTACTTTCTAGATCACGATAATGTTCCCAATTTGAGAGCCTCGTTTCCAAGATTTGCCAAAATTTGAAGTTGATTTTGAAGTTGATTTAGTTTACTACCTCAAAAATAGGATATCTTGTCTGTAACTCTACATAAACCGTAATTTCTCTGGAATTAAAGAAAAATTATCATAAACTTGTATACGCATTAGTACTTAAGATATTAGTGATTAATAAAGTACCTTTCACTTAGTTTACCTGAGTAGTTGACATTTAATTAAATTCTATCGAATCAAGTCAAATTTATCCAAAAAATATTGTATAAATACTGCTTGTGTTGAATATGTTCAGCAAATATAACACCTCTGTCTTAGAAAGATTGTCAGCAATAGATGCAGCTTAGTTATTGCTATAAATAAATAAACTGCATTTATTCTGACCTGTCACGAAAGCTTAAAGGTTATGGATCTGTCATGAACTAGTCACATAGACTTTCAACACTTAGAGGCACTATATCACCATTCTTTGTTAGTCCCAATAACATAGGTTGTTGAGATGGAATTAATTTACCTGTGAGGACACAGCGTTCATCTTGCTGTGCTGTGGCGGCTATACTGGCTCGAATATCAGCACGAGAAAATCGGGGTTTCCATTCGCCGGATTTTTGCTGCACATAATTCCAGAGGACATCTCTGATCAAAGCCTGATATCCCTGATTACCTGCTATTTCTTTGAGTTTATCTTTTAGTTCGCGTTCCAAACGGATGCTGGTAACTTCCATATCAGTGGTTGAGCTGCGTGTGATAGTATGCATGATTTTCTCTCCTTAGAGGTCTAGACAAGATAGTACTACAGGTGTAGTATGTTTACAGTAATATTTAATATGTGAAATTTTCTGTGAAATCCATTTACCCTATTTCTACTACTGCGCATTCCAACATTTGGCTGGTCTGTTGGGAATCTGCCGCTGTGGGAGTGGAGTATCTATTTATGGGCGAGCGCAGCCTGCATGGTGGGTAAAAAACTTAGGATAATGATGATTTTAGATATATAGTTTTTGATACGCCAAATAGTAAAGCACAAATAGAAACAAGAAGTGGGAGGTACAAGAGCAAAATGCTGTACCCCTATAAGACCAGAAAAATATCAGGTCAAATTTTAACCCCCGCTTCACCTAAATCAGAAGTGGGGGTTTTTTAGTCTCTTCACTGTTAACAGTGAAGAGACTGACAAATGTTGATAAGGAGTCAGACTGTGACAAGCGCCATGCAAGTTTGAGAAAAATCCGTGGTGGTTTTTTCTCAGAATTACTTGCCACTGTATCACGTAAATATCAAGCGAGCAATTTTGTTGTTAGTGAGTAATAAAGCTGAATCAGTAGATTTTCCTACAGAGAGGGGATAGTTAGTTCACTCACTTAGCTTGCTAGTTTCCGTACCAAAACACATCCGCTTAAAAATCGCTGCTGCTGAAAGGATGTGGAAAGTGCCGCCAGTGAATCGACAAGAAGTACTGCGGAGAGACCATCACAGTTGTCAATATTCCGGTAGTACCAAACGTCTGACTCTGGATCATTTGATTCCCCGATCTAAGGGTGGCTTGCATATGTGGGATAACGTAGTGATAGCTTGTGAAAGATGTAACTCTCGGAAAGGTGATAAAACCCTTGGGGAAACTGGTATGCAATTGCAAAAGAAACTAAAGGCACGACAACATCCTGCTGTTTCTTTTGCAGAACAGTTTTGGATAGATATGCAAGCCAACCTGGAATAACAGGAGAGCAAAAGGAATGCTGAAATTAATTTACACTGAAAATTGTTTTTATTTGGAACATCTCGCTCTATCCCTGGAAGAATGGGTAGAACAAAGAGTGATTTTGGCGCTACGGGTTGGTCAAATACTGGATTTTGAACCCAGCACAGCTTCCTTTTTGCTTCCTGTGGAGTTACCAGGGCTAGAAAGGCTGAAGGCTGAGGTTCAGCAACATGATGCTGAAGTCATGGAATTGTCTGTGTGTGATGCTGAATAGCTGGAAGGCACTTTGCAGGGCTCTTGCTTATCAGATAGTTCTGAGAATGTTGTGGGTGTCTTTGTTACTATGATGAGCGATCGCACCGAGTTCTTTTTACGGAAATTGTGGCAACAAGCTCAACTGTGTGCATCTGTTGTCAGTGATTGACACTCTTCTGCCTAAACGCGAGGAGATACCGATACAGTTTGCGAATTCGCAAAGGCACTATATTAGCTGGTTAGTTTAGCAATAAAACGATTGAGACCTTTATGAGCAGTCTTATACCCAGATGCTTGCTTACCCAACTTTAGTTGAGATAAAACACGGTCACGTAAAATTTAAAGTGCTGCAATTGTTAGCAAATCAACAGAGTGTTGTCAGCCATTACAAAGCCTTTGGACTGCAAGCGGTTTACATTATCTTACCTATCTTACTAACCTACTCTATCTAAGTAAAATAAGTCAACTAGCTAAACTACTTAATTTGCTAACAGTTTGCTTAATGCCATAATTAGGCAAAATGCAGCTATAGATTAAGTAGGTAGATTAGGTGACTCAATCTCAGGAAGAAGATAAAACAGTGAAACTCGTAGTATTTCTAAATGATGAGGAACGAACTCAATTCAAGGTTATTTGCGCTCAACAAAAAACCTCAATGAGTCAACAGGCACGACAGTTAATAGTTAACTGGACAAACTCTCAACAGAAAAAATAACCAAATTGTGATCCCCAACTATCGCCTACCAAAAATGCCAGAAACAGAAAGGTAGGTAAATTATGGTTCAAGCCTTACCTAATACTAACCTAGTAGTCCACCAAGGCAATGTTGCTGGGTAAGCCCCTCTAATTGATAAACTAGTCAAAAAAGGGGTTGACCATGGCAAAAAAGTATGTTGTAGATTTAAGCGAAGAGGAAGTTTTACAACTGCAAGCAATCCTCAAAAAAGGAAAGCATAAAGCAAGAAGTATAACCCATGCAAACATTATTTGAATGGCATCTGAGGGAGAAACGGACACGGCGCTGCCGCAGTTCGAGTTCATGTTGCCACGGTGGAAAGGACAAGAGAAAAGTTTGTGATTGGTGGATTAGACTTTGCTTTAAAGGATGGGGAACGTCCATCAAAACCCAAAAAATTAGATGAAAAACAAGAAGCATTTTTGATTGCGACTGCTTGTTCTAATCCGCCAGAAGGAAGAGTGCGTTGGACAATGCAATTATTAGCGGAGCATTTAGTGAAGGTTGGTATCATAGATTGAATCTCAGACGAAACAATACGCCAAACTCTAAAAAAAATGAAATTAAACCGTGGTTAAAAGAACAGTGGTGTATTCCCAAAGTTAACCCAGAGTATGTGTTCAGAATGGAAGATGTTTTGGATTTGTACAATGAGCCATATGATCCGAAAAAACCTACACTCTACCTAGATGAACGCCCATATCAATTACTAGAAGAAGTAAGACTTCCTTTGCCACCAGAACCACATCAGCCTGAAGGTTATGATTGTGAGTATAAACGCAATGGTGTTGTAAATTTATTTGGCTTTTTTGAACCAATAGCCGGGTGGAGGCATATTGAAGTTACACAACGTCGGACAAAAGCTGATTTTGCCAAACAATTAAAAGATTTAGTAGATGTTTATTAACCCCAAGCTGATGTGATACCTTTACTTGTTGATAACCTAAACATTCATACTCCAAGTGTTTTATATGAAGTTTTCCCTCCACAAGAAGCACGCCGCATTATTCGGAAATTAGAGTTTCACTATACTCCTAAACACGCTTCCTGGTTGAATCAAGTAGAAATTGAATTATCAGTGTTATCTCGCCAATGCTTAGAACGACGTATTCCTAATGTAGAAATATTATCTTCTGAAATTGCTACTTGGGAGTCACAGCGTAATCAACAAAAACCCAGTGTTTATTTGGGCTTTAAAACCAAGGATACACGTAAAAAAATGCAGCGTTTATATCCGAGCATTTAACCCAGCAAAATTGCCTTGGCAGACTACTAGTAACCTTTGAAGAGTTTGCCCAATGCAAACCAGAAGGGGGACGATATGAACTACGTGACGGAGTAATTATTTAGATGTCACAGCGACTGGGAGGAGATGAAGAAGTTAAAGGGTTTTTAACTACGAAGATAGTCTTTGAATATAAAAGATTAAATTTGCCTTACTTCATACGTAATCAAGCATTGGTCAAGCCTCCTGATGGTGAATTAGCTTATCTGCCAGACATTCTATTGCTGAACCGTCCCAACTTGGTCAATGAACGATTGTGGGAGAAAGAATCTACAGTTATTCTGGGTGCTTCAATCCCTTTAGTAATTGAAGTTTTCAGCACAAATTGGCGTGTTGATTACTTGACTAAGGTTAAGGATTATGAGGAAATCCCTATTCCTGAATATTGGATTCCTGATTACTTAGGCTTAGGTGGTAGGCAGTTTATTGGTAGTCCCAAGCAACCAACTATTTTTATTCACGAACTGGTTGAGGAGGAATGTCAAGTTAGTCAGTTCAGAGGTGATGACCGGATCATATCGCCAACTTTCTCAGAGTTGTCCTTAACTGCTAACCAGATTTTTCAAGCTGGTAGTTAGCGATTGCCTACCCAGCTAACTCATGTAACTTTTTACATGAGTTAGCTGGGTGCGATCACAATTTACCCTTTCTAATTGTGATAATTACTAAAAGCTGACTCTGTCAGCTTTTAGTAATTATCCCACATTCCGCACTTCATCTTAGTAATAAAAAGACAGTAATTCAACCGAAAAATATTGGTACTTCTTTGCAGTTATCTCTGGACATATTTTTTTCTTGATTATTTTGCCATTTGTAATAATTCAGGAACTATGACAAATTTATACCCTTGTGGTTTCAGTCCATAAATAATTTCTGCTAAAGCTTTTACCGTTCTTTCACGATTTCCTGCACTATCGTGCATCAACACAATACAACCTGGTTTTACACCTTTAACAAAATTTTTAACAAATACTTGATATTTCGCAAGAGAAGCAGTATCAGCTGAAGTTACAGACCACATAATAACGGCATTATTTTGATTTTTGGCATAAGCGGCTAAACCATTTTTTAAAAAACCTTCAGCTGGACGAGAAAAAGATGTTTTTACACCTGTTGTTTTGTAGATTAATTCATTTTTCCGTTCAATTTCACTCTTTGCTGTGGCTGCATCCATACGGCGATACCAATGATGCCATGTATGATTACCAATAGCGTCACCTTCAGCTACAACTCTTTTAGCTATTTCGGGATTGGCTTGTAAGGAACTTCCTACCCAAAAGAACGTGGCTTTCACATCATTTTGTTCTAGGATATCTAACATTTCGACTGTGCTTTTTGGCCAGGGACCATCATCAATAGTTAACGCAATAACTTTCTCGTTGTTTCTGGGTTCAACTTTATAAACTGTCTTCCCTTGAAACTTAGCAGGAACGGTAAAATTTAGGTTTTTAATTCTAGCTGAGCTGATGGTTACAATTTGGAGTTGGATTTATTTTCAGGGATGGCAATTTCGAATGTTTCGGTGTTGGTTTTTAAGGGTAGTGTATTTGGGTCTCTGAGACAAGAGGTTAGAGATAATGCTATTGTGGTAACACCAATTATTCTTATTGTTTTGTTGTGATTTTTTGTGGAATTATAATTCTGGGGCATAAGGTTTTTTCTATGATATAGCAATCCGGTTTGATATCTAAAATTACTTAGGTAGGCAAAAGGCAAAAGGAAAAAGGGTTTTAGAGAATTTTAGATGCACGGATTGTTTCGAAAACCAAGTGTATTGGCGCATTGACGGACACAGCCATGAACGCTGGTATGGAGGACGACGATTCTCACGACTGCGGTGTTAACCACCTATTCAGGAACGTGATCGCTAACACAGAGAATGATGGAGACTTCCTTGACAGACCACTAGAAATACGTCTTCAATACCCCACAAACAACAGTGGTGACATGGAAAGTCGCATGGATCCTTGGCAAAACTTGTTGAATGATCACGAGTGGTATATGCATATGGATTTGAGCGAGTACTGCTATATTCCATAATTTGAAAAAAGATGGTTGAAGAGATATTTTTTATGAGTGTTCTTCTCTGTCTAGAGAGTTATCTTTACTTTAATGTAAGATTAAGTCCAATTCTGTCTGTAGATTGATTAAAGAAATATTTGATTAAATTATTATTTAATAATAAACTTCAAAATGACCCAGAGAAGAAAATGGAAGTCCTTGATTTTGTTAAATCTAGATTGCAATTACCATCAACGATGATATTAGTGGTTTTTACTTGTAGCTTCATATTTTTATTTCATGCTCTTCCTGCTTTAGCTATCAGTAGTTATCAGAATGATCCAACAGAAGGACCCACACAACTATTGGAAATTCAACGCAAAACTGATGAAGCTGCTAAAGAACCACCCATAGGAATGAAGGAATCTCAAGAAAAAACACGGAGAGGACTGAATGAAGTTCAGGGAGAGGCTGATTTTGAAAAAATGAAGCGTCCTGAAAACTCACAAAGTGCAAATTCTGTAGAACAGGAAGTGGAAGGATTTTTGGAAGAAATTACAGGTAGCAATAAAAATAAATAATTTGTACCAATACCCATATACCCGACTTCTAATATTATTTATCAGTTTTGAATTCCTTAAAAAGGTAAAAAAGAAGTCGGGGACATTATTGTTATAAATGATCTAGCTCTTCCCAAATAAATAGATAACTGTAATTAAACATTAATCTTACCTTTGATTGATGTGGATTACTTCGATACCTTGAGAAATTCTTATTATGTTTAAGCCATTTACGTGCTAATAAGGATGGTAAATAATGACCATACATAAAATCAACATTGGTTTGACTGATGAACAACGTGACGGGGTGATGATGTTGTTAAATCAAGATTTGGCAGATGCCTATGTACTGCTAGTAAAAACTAAAAAATATCATTGGGATGTTGTTGGTCCTCAGTTCCGGACTTTGCATAAACTTTGGGAAGAACACTATGAAGAACTGACAGAAAATATTGATGAAATAGCTGAGAGAGTTAGGACTTTGGGAGGTTATCCCACTGGCACAATGGAGGGATTTCTGAGTCTTGCTACTCTGAAGGAACATAGCGGGGAAATTCCTACAGCAACGGGAATGGTAACTAAACTGGTGGAAGATCATGAACAGGTAATCCGCAATTTAAGGAATCATGTAGATCGGTGTAGTGAAGAATTCCATGATCAGGGTTCTGCTAATTTCTTAACTGAGTTGATGGAAGAACATGAAGAAATGGTTTGGATGTTGCGCTCATTTATTGAAGGACAACCGTTAGAATCGGATGGGAAATAACAACTGATAGGAACTAAAGTTACAGTGGGTATTTAGTCGAGAGTTATTAATATATTTTCCCAGAAAAAGTACAAGGAGTAAAAAAGTGCCAGAAGGATATCAAGCAGAGCGTACTATCTCCGCTATATTTAAAGAACAAAAGCAAATTGATGATGTAATTCGACGTTTACTAGATAGAGGTGTACCGAAGGATCATATTTCGGTAATGGGTAGGAATTTCCAGTCAGAAACGCGAATTTCTGGTTTTATTACTAAGCGAGATGTAATTTTAGGAGGTTTGAGAACAGGGGCAATTTTTGGTTCTTTGTTTGGTTCATTCCTCAGCTTATTGACAGGTGTCGGTGTATTGTTTATTCCCTTTGTGGGACCAATTGTAGCAGCAGGACCGATTGGTGCTTTGTTGCTGGGTGCTGCAAGTGGTGCGATCGCAGGTAGTGCTGGTGCTGGCTTGATATCAGTTTTTACGGCTTTAGGGATGCCAGAAGACAAAGCTGCGGTTTACCAAACCCGGTTACAAGCTGGAGAGTTCTTATTAATGGCAGAAATTGCGAGCGAGCGCACTGGAGAATTTCAACTGCTATTAGAAAGTGCTGGAGGTGAAGAAATTCAGACTATTGGTCAAGCACTAACTCATCCTTGTCCTGGTCCATATAACAGCCCAGAAAACTTGTCTCCTGAAGTTCGCGCTCATCTATCAGAAGAAGCACAGCGCACATTTATTCAGCGTTATAACACCGTACTCAATGATACAAGTGACCAATTTACCGCTGAACAATCTGCTTGGGATGCAGTTCATCAACAATTTGATGAAGATGAGAATGGTGTTTGGTCAAGAGTAAAGGTCGGTGTTTAATTTCTTGTATAGAGTTTAATTTCCATAATGAGTAATAGGTAATGCGGTAAAACTCATTACCTTTGTAGAGTTGACTAAATTTTATTTGCTAATATCTTGGCTCTAGGTATTAAATCACCTTAAGTATTCCACTAATAACTGGTACGTCCAGTAAATAATCCCCAAAGAAAAATAGCAATTATTGCACCAATAATTGCCACAATTATCCCTGGAATACTCAAAGTTGCAGCGGTAAATTGTAATCTTCCTGTTTCTAACAAAGTAACTAAAGTTCCACCAATTAAAGCACCAACCATACCTAATACCATTGTTGCTAAAATTCCGCCACCTTGCCGACCAGGATAAATAGCTTTAGCTATAGCTCCAGCAATCACTCCCAGAATTATCCAAGCAATAATATTCATAGTCTAATCCATGAAAATTCCTATCCATACATTAGTAGTCTTATCTACTTATGAAGTCTGTCCAAGGACATATTTAAAACTAAATGTAGTGTAAATATTCAGGTGGTATATGGTGTACTAACTAAACACCACTATCAGAACAATAAATAATGTAATCTGCTACATACATAACACCAGCATATACAGTAAAAATAAAGAGTTTTACATGGCTTTTACCCACTATTCTAGCTGTGGAAATATCAGATGATAAATGTACATGATGACGTGACATTCTAAAGTCAAAATGTAAGGATTCAGGTCTAAGGAAGAGGGATTAAAGAAGGTGTATGGAAAGCAGAATGAACCATGGCTTTCATAGGTTGGTCAAAAAACTTAATTAGAGAAAGTGCTTGACGGCGACAAGTTTGTATAACGGTCAATAAATTAGCAGGATGTTGGAATAGCTCTAGAGAAAGAGAACCACCACAGACTTTTCGTTGTGTCAGTGCTAAACCTAACCTTGGTTCAGCTAAATTATGATCAAGGTCTATTGCCTAAGGAAGGTAAAAGTTTACCAGGTTCCCCTGGGGCTTGATCAATGAATGAATGGAAGATTCAACTTTTGGTTGAAACTAGTAGTCTGCCAAGGCAATTTTGCTAGGTTAAATGCTCGGATATAAACGCTGCATTTTTTTACGTGCATCCTTGGTTTTAAAACCCCAATAAAAACTGGGTTTTTGTTGATTACGCTGTGACTCCCAAGTAGCAATTTCAGAAGATAATATTTCTACATTAGGAACACTTCATTCTAAGCATTAGCGAGGTAAAACTGATAATTCAATTTCTACTTGATTCAACCAAGAAGTGTGTTTAGGAGTATAGTTAAACCCTAACTGCTGAATAATGCAGCGTGCTTGTCGTAGAGAGAGAAATTCATATAAAATACTTGGAGTATGAATGTTTAGGTTATCAACAACTAAAGGGATGACATCAGCTTGGGGGTAATAAATATCTACTAAATCTTTTAATTATTTAGCAGAATCAGCTTTTGTCCGATATTGTGTAACTTCAATATGCCTCCAAAGGGCTATTGGTTCAGGAAAGACAAATAAATTTACAACACCATTGCGTTTATACTCACGATCATAACCTTCAGGCTAATGTGGTTCTAGTAGCAAAGAAAGTCTTACTTCTTCTACTAATTCATATTGGTGTTCATCTAGGCAAAGTGTAGGTTTTTTCGGATTATATGGCTCATTGTACAAATCCAAAATATCTTCTATTCTGAACACATACTCTAGGTTAACTTTGGGAATACACCACTGTTCTTTTAACCATAGTTTAATTTCATTTTTTTTAGAGTTTGATGTATTGTCTCGTCTGAAATTCGATCTATGACACCAACCTTTACTAAATGCTCCGCTAATGATCGCATTGTCCAAAGCACTCTTCCTCCTAGCGGATTAGAACAAGCAGTCGCAATCAAAAATGCTTCTTGTTTTTCATCTAATTTTCTGGGTTTTGGTAGATTTTCCCCATCCTTTAAACCAAACTCTAGTCCACCAATCAGAAACTCTTCTCTTGTCCTTTCCACCGTGGCAACATGAACTCGAACTACGGCAGCACCGTGTCCGTTTCTCCCTCAGATGCTATTAGAATAATGTTTACACGGGTTATACTTCTTGCTTTGTGCTTTCCTTTTTCCAGGACTACTTGCAGTTGTAAAAGTTCCTCCTCACTTAAATCTACAACATACTCCCTTGCCATGGTCAAACCCTTTTTTGACTAGTTTATCAATTAGAGGGGCTTACCCAGTAACATTGCCTTGGTGGACTACTAGGATGGCCAAGTCAAGAATTCATGAAGGTTTTAGGTTTGTTGGAATAAAGGGTAGTTTTTAAAACCTTCATCTATGAGGTCCATGAATTTTGTGCCAATTTCTTGGTGATTGAAGCCAGGAATCTTGATTAGTATCTTGAAGTGACGGGGTAGGGTAGATGTGCCTAACATTTCTGTTGAGCTGTGACCGGATAACTGTTATAGGCAGTAAAGTCATCAGAACTAAGTACACCAGAGTAACTTGAACCCACAATAGATTCTAATTCGCCAGGACAAGGAGTATCAGACCCATGAAATCAAGGGAAGTCACTATTGGTGAAAATCCATAACCATTGTTTCACCCCTTTGACTACCCAGGGTGTTTCATCCCCAAGGATATGAGGCTGGGTTTGTTTTATCCACTGTTTGACGCTATGAATACTTTGAGCCACTGGACCATCTATTCCTCCATTGGTACCTACTAATGTTCCCACTCCAATTTCTACTTGACCCAGTTCCCACAACAACAAGTGTTATTTTTCATAGGGTCAATGGCCCTAGTTATTGATCCATCCCGAAAAAGCTTGTCCTGTGATTCCTATATCTTGTCCCAGTACTATCTCTGGTGACCAGTGTACCCTTTGTGTTTCCCCACACACACTGCACATCCACGTATATCTTTCATATTCTACTATACTGATCAAGTTTGTTTCCTCTCTTCTCCAATTAAGTTGGTTAAAGAAAACACTGTGTAAACTCACACATTAAATCTACCCTACCTTTACGTAACATAGCTGGATCTAATCTTTCTGTAGTATTACAAGTCATTAATACCACTAAACGGTACTTCATCTGTACACGAGATTTATCAATTACACTATGGTATAAAGTCCCATCTAACCAGGCTAAAATCTGTTCAGTTTTATTGTTATATTGGGCTACTTCCGAAGCTCTATTTTGAGCTAATTTATCAGCTTCATAGATTATTTTTATACAAATTCTTCCTAAATAATTTGGAGGAACAAAATTAGTAATAGCATCATGAGCCAAAAGAAAAATTATATAGCCTAAAGGTACTAAAGTTTCCTTAGCTACTGATTGTGTCCATGCTGTTTTACCTGTTCCTGGTTCTCCATGAACCACAATTGCTAATTGGTTTTGATTGAGAATGGTTAGTTAAACTGAATCAGTAAAATTTTGAGTATTTTGAGGAAATGTCCGAATAGGAAAATGATTATGTACTTTACCTACACGACCTTGATATCGACTTAAGATTACAGCTAAATCATAGGTAGCTTTATTAATTAATGGTGCTAGATTTTGAGATATTAAAGTATACTCTCTCCGTCCCTGTTCATAAGGATCAATTTGTAACCAAATATCGCATTTAGACCAGTAACCATAAAAGGTATTAATGACATCAAGGCGTTCCCAACTAACAAACTTTTCTACTGGAAAATAGAAATCTCTCTCTGAGTAATATTTGGTGATAATATCAGGGTGTTCGAATAAACGTAGAACTCTTAAAACTGTAATTTCTTGCAATAAGTTTAGAATATAGTCAATGGGAATGCTATTACGACTAACAAATTATACAAGAGGAGTTGATGTACTTAAAACGTCTTTGTAACGATAATCAGGCGTGAGTGGTTCCGGTGTAATAAAATTCCAAAATTTTTGTAATTCACCACGAGTATAGTCAGAAGCTAAATTTAATATATTTGCCCACCAGGCATACTCTTTTCTAGCTAAAGGTATCAGCATAATAACTGAGTAAATTAATACTTTGTTGGGTTAACTCTTGGGTGTCATGAAATATTAACTCTTGGAAATATTTCCAATCAAAATCACGGTTAAATGGTCGCCAAGCACTGGAGAGGAGGTCTTGTCGATTGTTGTTCGTGGAGTTGTTATCGTTATTCCGCCGGAAATAATCAACATCTATAGAATTCAGGAGTCAGGAGGAGGTAGTGCAGTCTTGGAGTTTCCCCAAGTAGAACAACTACTGTTCACAAGGAAAACCCAGTTGTTACTTAATTTTTGTTAAATTATTCACCAAGTATGCTATAAATTATATTACCTATATAACAGGTATAGAGCTACGTCAATTATTATGCTTAAGAGATGATTTATAAAGTAAATGTTGAGGAGACAAGAGGAAGTAGCATAATTCTAGTCATAAGAGCATATATAGCCCCTTTGCTTATTTGTGTTAGACGCTCATAATCCTTGCTTAGACGATGATATTGGTTAAACCACCCAAATGTTCTTTCTACTACCCAGGGTTGTGGTAAAACTTTAAATTCTTGCTCAGTAGGTCCTATGACTTCAACATGAGCTTGAATCATGAACCAAACTGCAAGTGCAAATTTATCACCGTCATAACCGGAATCAACCCATAAAACTTGGACTTTTTCCAATAATTCTGTGGGTTCCTCTAGCAGTTCCATTAGTGCATAGGCAGCAAGTATTCGTTCTGGGGCATTCGCTTCACTAACAACAAGTTTCAACACAAGTCCCAGGCTATCAACTAAAGTCTGCCCCTTTCTTCCTTTTACCTTTTTACATCCGTCAAAACCATACACATCCGCTTTCTTTGGTCAGTGTTGACCGACTGACTGTCTGCAGCGAGCGCGGTAGGTTGTGTTCATTTACCTAATTTCGAGCGAACTTGACCACCCAATGTATGGTTGAATTTTTCCCAAACCCCCTGGCCCTGCCATTTCCTGTAATAGCTATATACCATTGACCTTGGCGGGAAGTCACCTGGAAGCATATTCCATTGACATCCAGTTTTCAAATGAAAATAGATGGCATTACATATTTCACCTATATCTGTTGTGGGTGGATGCCCTCCTTCTTTAGCTGGTGGAATCAATGGGGCCAGGATTTCCCAGTCCATATCAGTTAAGTCTGTGGGGTAAGACTTTCGTTCCATCAGTAGCTATGTAAATACACTAGATTTTATGTATCCTATCCTTCCAACATTCCTTTTCTACTCCCCTTTACATTTACTTTATCAATAGCCTCTAAAATAGTTCTGTTTGTTTGAGCAACTATCATCTCACTTCTTTACAAAGTAACCATGTACGGCCGCAATTCAAGTAATATTTATTACATGCTTTTATGACGTATGAGAGTATCTGGCTATTAATTTAAGAGGTTTTATGGCGACCTTTAATTTGTAATCAGCAGCAGAGTAAAATACAGGCAGTATAGACTTAATAGTCTATTTTCATACTGGATTGAATATTAAATTCAACTCATGTAATTTGAATTCTTACTTAGAAACAGGTTAATACTGATACTAAAGTAAATAACTACTATCTTTTTATTTATAAAGTTATTGTGAACTTATGAGGGAAATGTTCTGTAATTTTGCATATAATCAAGGGGTGTCTGCTAAAGCCATTCCACTTGAGTTTTCCTTTCCTTTGTGTGTTGGTCAGGATTATCAACTGATCGGTAGCAAAACACGAGCTAATTCTGAATCAACATTCTTTTATGGCTTGCGGGATTATTGTCTGGTTTAACTATAAAGACGATAAAGCCTAATTTAATTTTCTGGAGAAGAGATGTATTTGACACATTCATTCATGAGTGATGAAAAAAAGCAAAGCTCTCAGCCCCCTTTGATTTTGGTAGTAGAAGATCATGATGATAGTCTACTCTTGCTAAGTTATGCTCTGAAGTTATTAGGGTGTAGATGTATTTGTCAAAATGAAAGTTACACAACACTATTGGTAGCAAAGGAATATCAGCCAGACTTGATTTTGTTAGATATTTTGTTACCTGGACTCAATGGTTTAGATATTGTGCGAGCTTTGAAAAGAGAACCCCTTACTTGTAATATTCCGGTAGTTGCAATTACAGCTTTAGCTGGTAGGGAAGAGAAAGAACGTATCCTCAGAGCGGGTTTTGATGACTATATTAGTAAACCTTATATGCTTGAGGATTTAGAAGAGATGATTTGGCGTTTGCTTGATGACAAATTTGAAACGTATTCTGCGCTTGAAATATGTCATGAAAGTTAGAAATAACTGAAACTAAGTTTCTTTTAGAAGTCTAATTGTGAATACGCTACCTTTACCTAATTCTGAGAAAAGTTCGATTTTCCCACCATGCGCTTCTAGAATTCGTTGTGATAGATGCAGTCCTAAGCCACTACCGGATCTCTTATTTCTACCTTGACGAAATCGCTCAAAAATTGTTGCTTGATCTTCAGGTAAAATTCCATAACCTGTATCTGCAACTTCAATAACAACTTCAATTGCCTCAGTATTAGTAGGTAAGGTTTCAAAAATGAGAATTTCGATACCTCCTGTATCTGTAAACTTAATGGCATTACCGATTAAGTTATTCAGCACACGGCGTATTTCTAGTTTATCAGCGATGATAATTCCAGGATTTTTGCCTAGTTGGTTTAATTTATGAGTATCTAATTTGAGGGTCAAGTTTTTCTCGATAGCGAGGGGAGCTAGTTCACTGATGACTTCTTGAGCTATTTCCTTTAAGTCACAGTTGTCCAAATTTAATGTTTTTTTACCTGCCTCAAAGCGATAGACTTCTAGTAGAGTGTTGACCATTTGCATTAAATTTTGGTTGCTGCGAATCATGACAGCGATCGCTTGTTTCATTTCCGGGGAAATTTTACAAAAAGTCTCCTGTTGGAACAAAGCTAACATTCTATCAGCTGCTACTAAGGGTGTGCGTAAATCATGGGTAAGACGAGATACAAAGTCTTCTCGCTGACGGGTCATTTTTTGCTGTTCATCAATACTGTGCTTCAGTCGCAAGAGAGATCGCACTCTAGCCAACAATTCATCTGTATCAAATGGTTTGCGGATGAAATCATCAGCACCAGCATCTAATCCTTCCACCACACTAGATTCATGAAAAGCGGTAATCAACAAAATCGGAATATAGTTGAGGTCAGGACAATTACGAATTCTGCGTGTTACTTCATACCCATCCATTCCTGGCATCATCACATCAAGTAAAATCAGATCCGGTGGAGATTGTGCCACTTTTTGTAACGCAGTTGCACCATCTGATACTAAATCAATTTTATAACCCTCACTTTCTAAAAGGGTTCGCACTAAAATTAGATTATCTCTAGTATCATCAACGGCGAGAATTCGGCCAATTTTATCACTTTTGACAATAGACATAATTTATCCACTTTTTGTAAAGTTACCTAACTTAATCCATCTTTATCTACTGCTTGAGATGAGGATATCCCATTGAGGCTCTATTGAATTGAGATGGTAGTTGAGGTGGGTTGTGATGAGAATAATAAATTCCTTCTTCATTACCTAAATTTAAATTATAACCATCTCCTCCATGATTGGATATTAATCTGATTTGCCGTGGCAATTCAATTTTAAATATTGAACCCACTCCTAATTTACTTTCTAAAAAGATTTTTCCTCCCATCATTTGTACCAATGAATCAGTAATAGCTAAACCAAGTCCCGTTCCAGGGTATTTCCGGCTAATGCCTTGATCTACTTGTCGAAATGCTTCAAAAATATGTTTGAAATCTTTGGAAGAAATACCAATTCCTGTATCTCTAATAGTAATTGTTAATCTGTTTTGGGTAATTTCTTTCACTTCTACCCAAATCCCTCCAGATTCTGTAAACTTAACAGCATTAGCCAGTAAATTAATTAAAATCTGGCGTACTCGGACTGAATCATTAAATATCAAAGTGTTTTGTAAATCTGTTTCCACCACCAAAGATAATTTTTTAGCTTCAGCCAAAGACATTATTTCTGATACAGAATTATTCACGATTTTTTCTAAATCCAAAATTTCTGGTTTTAGTTCTAATCTTCCAGATTCTAATTTGGAAAAATCCAAAACTTCATTCAGCAGCATCAGCAAATGCTTGCCATTATTGAGAATACGCTCTACCATGTCCACTTGCTGACTATTAAGTTGACCAAATTTCGGACGTAAGAGTATTTGTGAGAAACCAATGATAGCATTCATTGGGGTTCGGAATTCATGAGATATAGTCGCTAAAAATTTTGTTTTGAGCCGTGATGCTTCCAATAATCTCAAATTTTGCAACTGGATTTGTTCCCTTTGTCTCTCTAATTCTTGGTTCTTACAAATCAGTTGTTCATGACTTTCTTTGAGTTGTTGATAGGCTAAATCTGCTTTAATTTCAGCTTGGAATAATTTAATGGCATTGCGTAAAATTCTGGTTAAATTTTCTGAAAATAACTGAGATCTTAGTAGATAGTCTGTAGCACCTATTTTCATCAACTCAACAGCAATTTTTTCCTCTCCTTGAGCAGTGAGAATGACTAAAGGAACTTTGATTTCGGAAGAACGCAGCTTGTGTATTAAAGTCAAGCTGTTTTGGTTTGGTAAGTGATAATCAAGAAAAACGCAGTCAAAGTTAGCATTTTGGAGGGCAGAGAATGCATTTTCACCGTCACTAACTTCACTCAGTTCCATATAAACACCTGCTTTCGTCAGGGCTAAACGGACTGCCATGCGATCTACTTCATCATCATCTACAACCAAAATTTTAAACGTCTCTTCCATCAGTTTTTGTTTTAGCTGTGCAGTATGGATTGATGTACAGCATTACTCTTTTTAAACCATTTAACTAGGATTCTGCTACTTAGAAATCTAGCTCATAGAAAATTGCTCATGTTTAATTAATAATTCTTGGTAAACAATTAGCAATTATTGCAGATGAAAACGATTCACTCCTAAATGAAACAGAGTCAATATAAAGTAAAATAAAATACTTTATCCATCTCAACACAATTGTAAATGAGTAGATGATTCACCGTCCTCAGCCATTAGTGAGAGTTGCACAGAAACATTGTGTATCATCAGCCTGAGCAATTTTACTCACTAAAACAGTATTCAGTATTGATAAGTGAATTTTCACTCATTAAATATTAACCAGCTTTAAGTGCATACCTTGAGTGTGTCATACAAGGACAAATCATTACTCATTAGTTTTAAATCCCCGTCCCCAATACTACTTGGTTAAGTACCGGGGATTAGTCGTTTGTTTGGGCAAGTGTTAAAGGGTAAAGGATAAAGGTTTTTTCTTTCCTTTTTCCTCCTTAACCGCCAAGAATTGACTCGCGTCCTCTTTGCATAACAAAGAAACACATATCAATGTTTCCTGTTACTTGTTACTTGTTAGCTGTTACCTGTATTTTTTGAGAGGATATAGCTCTAAGTCTACCTAATTCTGGTTCATTGTGTTGAGTTAGTACCTGGAGAAATTATCGCACTTTAATGCAAATTGTTGCACTATGTAATTATAAATTGATAGGTTGGTATCTTTTTGGTAAATTTCTGTATTCACAATATAGTTTTTTGTTACAATCTAAATACCTACTTTAGTTAATGGACAGGTTAACGCAAAAGTTTACGACTTCGGGAGGAAGGGGTAGTTGCTTAACTTAGCCTAAAATTTACTGTTTCATCAATTATCATTTACAAGAACTTATTCATGAACTGATCTGTTATACATAGATAATTAGCAGATACATGATCAAACAGTTGTATAGTAGTCTGACTCGATTCATTTTCGATTCATTTCATGCGCCGCTTTAGCATTTTACTTTACCCCTACGAATGTAGCTTTTTAACAGGGAATGATGTTTCATTCGTATCAATATTTCATTTTTTTGAAATAAATAGCCATATATCCCTAGCTAGATTTTTACTTCTACCTAACTTAAAATAAGTGAAATTTATTATTTCTCTCGGTGGATGCAAGTCAATCAAAATATCATCTACCTTTGGTTTGGGGAAATTAGATCAAATACTTACAAAAGGTTTTAAGTTTAAAGCAGCAGTTAGATATTAGATAGTTGGGTGTAACAATGAATGAAATCAGCATTCTTTTAATTGAAGATCATGATTTAACCCGCATGGGATTAAGGGCTGCCTTACAGTCAAACAGCGCCTTAAAAGTAATTGGTGAAGCCGCTAATGCTACTCAAGGTCTAAAACTTTTGGAAACTACTAAGCCTGATGTGGCTGTAGTCGATATTGGTTTACCAGATATGGATGGCATTGAACTTACCCGTAAGTTTAAGCGCCAACAAGCGGAAACTGGGCAATCAAATACAAAAATTCTGATTCTGACCATGAATCATACAGAAGATGCAGTTCTAGCAGCTTTTGCAGCGGGAGCAGATTCATATTATATGAAGGAAACAAGCATCAATAAATTAACTGAGGCGATACAAGCTACTTATGCGGGTAACTCTTGGATTGATCCAGCTATTGCGAATGTGGTATTAAGGAAGATGCGCTTGGGTATACCAGGAGAAAGTACAGCAGCTGATAAACCAAAAACCGTGAAAATTGAGGCCCTAGCTACCGAATATGAACAGGTTTTGGAAACCTATCCTTTGACTCAACGGGAATTAGAAATTTTAGAGTTAATTGTTGCTGGTTGCAGTAATGGACAAATTGCTGAAAAACTCTACATTACGGTGGGGACAGTAAAAACTCACGTTCGGAACATTTTAAATAAACTCTGTGCTGATGACCGTACTCAAGCTGCGGTTCGCGCGTTACGTTCTGGGTTAGTGGGTTGAGTTGATTTTCAACCTAATCTTGCTTGCAAACATTCAGCAATACGTTTGGCTGCACCTGGTTGACCCATACGCTGAACTCCATTTTCGGCAATTTCATTGAAGAGGTCAGGATTGTTCAACAGGGATCGTACTACTTGGGTAATTTTGATTGGTTGTTCTACTAAAATTAGAGATGATCCTAAAAGACGACTTTGGGCTTCAGCAAAGGCGGGATTATATTGAGGTCCTTTTCCAGGAATAGCGATCGCAGGTTTGCCTAAACCAATGAATTGTTCTGTCGCTGTACCTGCCATTGCGATCGCCAAATCTCCCAAATGCAAACAGTCACCATAAGCTTTTTGGGTGAGAATTACATAATTATTCTTTTGTTTAAACGTCAAATAATCAGGATCAGCAAGTTGAATGGGAGATTGTGGACATCTCTGCCAACCTTGAATTTGCAAAGTTTGAGATAAAATATCCCCATCTAAACCGGGAGCAATCGCACCTAAAAATACCATATCTCGCTCCTGCCAACCAGTAATCAAACCAGATACAGCAGTCATAATCATTTCCCAGTTAGCATAAGCCTCATTAGCACGAGAACCAGGAAGTAAAGTCACAATCAAAGGCCGAACAATCTCCTCTTGTTCAGTATCAGCACTATAAAACTTTGAATTTGTCAACATCGGTTCTAAACCGTCCATCATCGGATTACCCAAATCAAAAGCCCGAATCTGCGACTTCTTTAATATTTCCGTCGTCAGCGAATCCCTGGGAAACACACCACGACAACGACGACGACTCATCAACCACCTCTCCCAAGGATGGTAAATAGAGCCAGAAAAATTTTCCCAACGTACCGATTTTGATCTTCTGGTTAATAAACCATCCTGATCCCGCACATAATATTCAGATTTTGCCGTTCCAACAAATGCATAATTAGCACCACTTATAGCTGCAAACAACAGTGGCACAATATCCCCCACCGCTAAAATAGCTTTCTTATTTCCTAACTTAGTTTGACAATTAACCCAACAACGAATAGCCTGAATTTGCTTCCAGGTAAGTTGCACCAAACCACCCCGTACATCTCGCATGAATTGGCGACTATCCATGTAAATAAAGCCACCAGAAGGCATAGTTTGAACCGCACCAATACGCGGCACATTCAACTCTTGGTAAGCACGTCCTTCACCCACTATTGGTAAAGCAAAGATATCCGGTGGCGAAGATAGCCTTTGCAGTTCCTGTAAAATGCGGACAGCAATTATATCCTCTCCATGACCATTACTCAAAACCAGTAACTGTAAACGAGAAGTACTTTCCAGGGAATTTGTAATTAAAGGTAATTCGGATAAATCAGTCATAGAATTTTATATTTTATATTTTTGATGGAGAATAGCTGCGGCCTATTGCAATTTGTAATCATAGCGTCTGATAGTACGTATTGTTGATTACCAAATAAACCTGTATCTTCCATACTAAAAACAATCACTGGAGATGAATACCTATTATTTTACTGATCGGGGAAACTGACCGCTTTTTTGCTCAGAAACAAAAAATTACAATTAACAGTCTGTTCATCCACAGGTATAGGGAATGTATATTATTCCCAATGCTTGATCCGACTGCAACTAACTACCAGTTGATGAAGTTAATCAATATTAATTATGCGAGTTTCTTCTGCGGTAATTCTGACATTAGCTACCCTAGCTGCTAGTAATGTCACTCAGCAAGCAAATGCTCTACCCAATCAAACCACAAATCCAGAGGCTCAAACTGAAACAGGCACTGATGTGGTAGTACTACCGTTTGTCGAAACTCAGCCCGCACAAACAGAAGTCGTAACCTCTCCAGAAACTACCTGTGCTGTAGAATTTAGTTCTCAGTCTGTACTTATACCTAACAATGTCAACAACATTAATAAAAACTTGATTACAGATAACGATTTAGTCGTTATAGCTACCAATGTGGAGATAGTTGGTGCCAATCCAGAATTAGAACAGGTAATTCGCAAAGTAATTAAAACTCAAACAGGTGGAGAAACCAGTCAAACCCAGGTACAAAAAGATGTAGTAGCAATTCTGGACACTGGTTTATTTGCTAGTGCTAATGTCAGCAGCATCAGTACATCTAGCGGTTTGAATATAACCTATCAAGTTCAGCCTGTATTAGTACAAGCAATACAACTCTCTGGTGTAAAGATTCTCACCTATCAAGTAGCCTTAAAAAACTTTAAAAATCAAATTGGTAAAGATATTAGCCCCGCTGCACTCCAGCAAATAGTTCAAAAAATTAACCAGTGGTATATAGAAAATGGTTATACCCTAGCCAGGGTACTATCAATTCAACCAAACCGCCAAGGTATTCTCATAGTGAATGTAGCTGAAGGTTTAATAGGTGATGTCAAATTTCGCTTTGTCAATGAAGAGGGGCAAAAAGTTGATAATAACGGTAATCCCATTCAAGGTCGCACTAAAAACGATTTCCTCAGACAGAAACTGAAGTTAAAGCCTGGTAAAGTCTTTCAAGATAAATTAGTCCAGGATGATGTCCAAACTTTATATAAATTAGGTTTATTTAAAACTGTCAATTTCGCCTTTGAAGAAGATGCAACAAAGGTAGATTTGACCTATGAACTCCAAGAAGTTGGAGCGCGTTCAGTTAACTTAGGTGGCGGTTACAATGCTGATGATGGTATATCCGTGGTCGTCAGCTACAAAGACCAAAATGTTGGCGGCGTTAATGATACTTTAGCTGCCAATGTGGAAGTTAATCGCCAAGACGTATTATTTAATAGTAATTTTAACAGTCCCTATCGAGAAATAAACCCCAACCGCTTAGGCTACAACGTCAAAGCCTTCCGTAGACGACAAATTTCCCATACATTTGATGATACTATCAGTCTGGCAAATGGTGAAAAAGTGAGAGAAGGAAAAATTGGCGGTAGTGTAAGTGTTCAACAACAAATAGATGGTTGGGATACTTCTGTAGGTCTTAATTACACTCGTGTTACAATACGCGATCACGAAGGTAATATTACCCCCAGAGATACGAATAATAATCAATTATCCTTTAGTGATACTGGAATAGACGACCTAACTGCTGTATCCTTCACAGCCACTAAGGACGAAAGGGACAACCCAGTTAAACCCACTCAAGGTTCTCTCCTCACTTTCAGTACCGAACAATCTATTCCCGTTGGTCACGGTCAAATTACCATGAATCGTCTCCGGGGTAATTATAGTCAGTTTATGACAGTTAAATTATTTAATAGCAAACAGCCACAAATATTTGCTTTAAATCTGCAAGCTGGTACTGTAGTTGGTGATTTACCACCTTATGAAACCTTTAACTTGGGTGGTTCTAATTCGATACGCGGTTATGATGCAGGACAGGTGGGAAGTGGTCGCAGTTATGTTTTAGCCTCCGCTGAATATCGCTTTCCCATCTTCCCCATTGCTGGAGGTGTGATATTTGCCGACTTTGCTTCCGATTTAGGATCTGGTGATACTGTTATTGGAAATTCTGCGGGTGGGCAAAATAAGCCTGGTAGTGGTTTTGGTTATGGTGCAGGAGTCCGTGTTGACTCACCTTTAGGGGTAATTCGAGCTGATTATGGAATTAATGACCAAGGAAATAGCCGAGTACATATTGGTATAGGTCAACGATTCTAACAGTTATCAGTTATCTGTCAACGCTGTTTACTGTTCACTGTCACCTGTCACTTGTCTCCTGCTATATGATGAATAAGACAAAACCGTTGAACGGAGTGTCAACCGCCCAGTAAGGATTTAAGTTTCCCTATGTTAACAGGCACAATTTTACAGAGTGGAAAATATACTATTATCCAAGAGATAGGCAGGGGTGGATTTGGGATTACGTTCAAAGCAAAACATCATTACTTGAGGCAGGAAGTAGTGATGAAGACTATAAATGAACGACTGCGACAAAATCCTGATTTTTCCAAGTTTGAACGTCAATTTCAAGATGAAGCCAGAAGATTAGCCACTTGTGTCTATCCTAATATTGTTCGGGTAAGTGATTTTTTTGTGGAGAATGGACTACCCTACATGGTGATGGAATATATTCCTGGGGAAACTTTAGGTGAAGCATTCGTGTTACCGGGAATACCATTACCAGAAGAAACAGCAGTTCATTATATCCGGCAAATTGGGGCAGCATTACAGGTAGTACATAATAATGGTTTGCTACACCGAGATATCAAACCTGATAATATCATCCTCCGCCAAGGAACTCAGGAAGTAGTGCTAATTGATTTTGGTATTGCCAGGGAATTTAACAGCGGTGTAAAACAAACTCACACGGGTTTAGTTAGTGAAGGTTATGCACCTATTGAACAATATTTGACCCAAGCACCAGGTACCACAGCGACTGATGTTTATGGTTTAGCAGCAACTTTATATGCACTGTTAACAGGACATGTTCCTATTCCATCATTATTGCGCGAGCGCCAACCAATGCCTTCTCCCCGTGAACTACAACCCCATCTCAGTGCATCTATTAATCAAGCAGTGATGCGAGGTATGGCTGTAGAGTCCCGTTTTCGTCCGACTACAGTAGCAGAGTGGCTAGAATTACTACCAGGCAATGGATTTCAGATAACACTATCATTACCAACTCAACCAGCACCAACCATTGATTTATCTACCCAAGAGTCAGAAAATAGCTTTAAACAAACTGGTCCCAACACCATATTATCACCAGTGGAGACAGTTACAACTCCGCCCAGAAAATTAGCACTGGCCAAGGTATTAGCAAGCATTGGTGTAGTCTTCGTTGCTAGTACAGTAGGGTTTAGCATGACTAGTATATTACCTAGGTCTCAGTTACAAGCGCCTAACCCCCTTTCTGAAGAATCCACTCCAGAATTTACCAGTACTCCAGAACCTGTGGTTGAGGGTACACATTCTCCTGAAAATCAAGCAAATCAAACTTCCTCTTCCCATGAGTCTGCTGCATCATTGTCCACTTCTGAACGACGCAGACGCAATCGTCGGATTTATCCAGAAGCAACTCCGACAAGTGATAGTATTTCTCCAGAAAACTTTCCTCAACAATCTCAAGATAATTCTTCAGAATCTTTACCCCGCAAAACTAAGCGTACCATATCCACACCTGTTGTTACTCCCACACCATCCTTAAGTGAGAAACTGCGGGAAGCCAAATCATCTCCTCCTGTTATCTCCACACCATCCTCAGAAAATATCCCACCCGCTTCTAGTCACAATTCTGATTCACCCCAACGGACAAAACCAGATAATTCTGTAGTCATCCCAGAAGCATCACCACCTGAAAATTCTGTCGTCATACCTCCAGCACCAGCAAAGGAATCTAAGAGTACAGATTCTTCTGCTGTGGTTGTACCAACCGAAGACACAAAATCAAATTCGTCTACCGATAACCAATCCTCAAAAGAGGAGAAATCAGAAGATCAGAGTAATTAGGCTTTGCTGAAAAAGCTATTCGTAAACAAGTAGGAGTTCAAGATAGGTTAAGAAGTTATAACACTATTTTTAATTTCCCAAAGGGATTGACTCTTGAACTCGGCTGTAATTTTGTTTTTGATTCAACATCACAATTTCTTGCTTTTGATTAATCTCTAGCGGACTATCAGGTAAATCATGATTGTTTAAATGACATAATAGTCCTACAGTCCGAAAATATTGATCAACTTTTGGAATACCTTACAGATATAAATGAATGGGGATAATTTTACCAGATACTAAATTACCTTCTGAGTTGATTTTGTCATCTGAAATCATTGAGTAACCCTTTTGAGTATTGGTCGCTAAAGTTCGATATCCTAAAAAGTTTCCTAGTCAATAAGCAATGACTTTTCCTTTGTAAAGTTCCATCACTCTGGGAATATGATGTCCATGTTATGAAACTAAATCTGCTGCTGTATCAATCATTGTTCGCGCAAATTTTCAGGAATTACCTCTACGTGCAAAGCAGCAGTTCTTTATGCTCCTATTTGCATGGAAACAATGACCACTTTGGCGTTATCTTTCGGCTTTTTTACCAGGGATTTGGCTGTTTCTAAGTTATGGACTGTACAATTCAGTCCATAAGTTCTGAAGACAATTATATCAATTGTTATTTGATTATATTCTAAATAGAGAATTTAATTTTTATGCCCTAATATTTTTATCCCCTTAGCCTCTTTTTTGATTGTATCTGTAAACTGAACTGCACCAAAATCCATTCTGTGGTTGTTGCTTATCTTCAAGACATCAATACCAACTTCGGCGAATAGTTGAGCATACGCAGGTGGTGAACGAAAAGCGAATTTCAAAATTACCAGATAAAATATCTGATCCTTGTAAGTAGGTTCTGACAGCCTCTGGTAATAGCTGGTTGGGATTTTGTGGCAATCTATAAGTTAGGAAAATTTGTACCAGGAATGATATCCCCAACGGCCTTTATTGTGATTGTTTGTTCTTCATCACCTAAACTGGGGACAGGAGAATCGGGAGTAAATAGAGGAATCTCTGTCCCAGCAAGCAGCATCTGATTGCTGTATCTTTCCAAATTTGATAGTTACTCCTAAACTAATACCCAAACAAAAGCAAACACTCAGAAAACTAAATGCAAATGATTAGCAGAAGTTTTGTATTAGACCTATTGAAGAATTAATTTTATGTTATATTAGAGTATTACTTTTGTTTTAGCCAAAAGTTAGAGTTACAAGGTTATGTTTCAATTAGCGAGCGCAAAGAACACCAAAAATACATAAAATCCAAAACTGTCTATCATAAGAAATAATTTTGCAATAGGTCTATTAAGGTCGAGAGATACTCTTAATCTCATCTCCTCATAGAGAGAGGAATAGATATAAAATCTAACTTCATTAGCTAGCTAGAAGTTGATAAGTATTCAGCCTTATTATGAGCTGAAGTAATAAATAATTAATAGATTCTTTAGATTTAAAACACTATTTATTTATAGTGCTGTGCTAGAGGAGAAATAATTATGACTACGACAGGATTAGATATCTTTGATGCTACTTTACAAAAAACAGTTCCTTGGGTCAATGAGTTGGGAGAAGAATTGGGTTGGGAAGATAAACACCAAGTTTTGCAAGGATTGAGAGCGACGTTACACGCATTACTCGATCGCTTCACTGTAGAAGAAGCTGCTCATTTAGAAGCGCAGTTACCGATTTTATTAGGTGGATTTTACTACGAAAATTGGCGACCAGCGGCAAGACCTACTAAAGACCGGACCAAGGAAGAATTTTTGAACCATATCCGTCATTACTTCTCCAACATTAACGCTGATATTGATGCTGAATCTTTGGTACGTGCTGTCTTCAAAATTATGGCTTAACGGGTTTCCCAAGGAGAAATTGAAGATGTTATTCACATGATACCACCAGCTTTGCGAGAACTGTGGAGAGAAACAGTTCCTAGTTAATTCGTAGAAATTCAGGTCTCAGGAGTCAGGAGTCAGAATGTTTGAGAAATAGGTTAATTATCAAATAGGTATTTTCGGCGTTAGTCTGAAAAAGCTGACTAGTGATGGCTGTTCGCGTAGCGTGCCGTTAGCCATTAGCTGAATGCTTACCTTAATTCTTTAAACGGAGAGGGGGGGATTCGAACCCCCGTTGAGTTACCCCAAAACGCATTTCGAGTGCGTCACCATCAACCACTCGGACACCTCTCCAACCATATTATTCACTAATTGTAGTTAATACGGGAGATTTTATTTTATCCTCTTTCCAATTATAGCATTTATATCAAACAAGCGATCGCTGTTGGCAAACTTGCTAGAAACTCGAAGATTTATTTTCTGTAACTTGGATGAAAGTTTCAAAGTCACCATCAGGTGTCCATTGAATAGCACCATCGCTGCCTGTAAAGAACAGTTTAGTCTTTCCTTTACTTAAAGCCGATAAAGTTTTGTTGTGAAGATTATTTGCAGATGTGATACCTACAGAACGATTAGCGATCGCCACCTGTGGTTTCAATGCTAAAACCAAATCCTGCAAAGATTCTGATGGACACCAAAGCACCTCTGGACTAGATAAACCGCCAGTTCTAATTAGTTCTTCTATTTGTTGAGACTTGACACTACCTATTAGCAACCAATTCTGACCAAAAATTTGCAACCGTAAAATGGGTAATTGGTCATTAACAAATTGAGCAGTAGTTGAACCATTATTTACAGTTTGACCGAGTGATAAAGGTTGGTAAATGCCTTGGCGCTTTTGCAATTTTTCTTGAATTGCTTGAGTTTCAATATTATTTCCTAACTGGGAGGCATAGGCATAAAAATTATTGATAGGCAAACTCTCCAGAATTTCTAACCAGGCATCACTTTCATTAGCTAAAAACTTACTAGAAACAGCCCAATCAATTTTATTCACACCCTGTTGTTGTAGAAAGGGTAAAATAGTAAAACGTCCTGTTCCTTCATCACCACTATTAATCAGAGTTACTTGCCCCTTATCTTGAATTACTAGAACAGGTTCTTTATCAGTGGCAAGTAATGTAATTAGCAATAAACTATTGGCAGAATGCCAAACAGGAATTATAACTAAAACAATAGCAATTAAACCAGCAAACCACCATCTCTGCTGCCACCAACGCACCATACAAGTAGATATAATTAAACCATAAATTACCACCATCTGCTCAGTAGATATACTACCCACTGCAACAGAACTGCCTGGAAGACTAGCAGAAAAATCTACTAATTGAATTAACCAATGTGTTGGATAATATAAAAAACTCGCTAAAGTGCTGCCTAAGTCTGGCACAATTAAACTTACTAAACTGCTGATCATGGAACCGATACTAACAATAGAAATCAATAGTGTAGTGATAATGCTTAATGGTACGCTGTAAACTGCGACCACACTAAAAATCTGTAACAGTAGAGGCACAGTCCAAATCGTGGCAGCTAGGGGAACAGAAATTAAAGAAGCGATCGCAGGTGGTATCCAATCCAAACGTTGAGTGATCGGTGTAGCTGTAACAATTAATGCTAAAGTTGCCAAAAAACTTAATTGAAAACCTAAATCCCAAATCCAAAGAGGATTAAATAACAATAACAATGTAGCAGCCAACAACAAAGATCCAAGTTGTTGAACTTTCCTTTCCAAAGCCAAACCAACCAAAGCAGCAAAACCCATAATTACTGCTCTAACTACAGCAGCTTGAAACGCCGCCAAAAACAAAAAAGTGATTAAACCCAAAACACCCAGAATAATTTGAGTAGCCTTTTTTTCACGTTTGGTTAATTGTAAAATTACACCCAAAATTAGAGAAGTTTGAAATCCCGAAGCAGCTAAAGCATGAGCTAAACCCACCTTCACAAATAAATCACGGATATCATAAGGTAAATCTACAGCCTTACTACCCAAAACCATCGCACTGACCAGCAGACCTTCAGGAACACCCAACCAACGAACTTGCGATCTTATAATTGTTTCCCTAACCTGCCACCATCCCCATTTCTTCTCTTCATCAATAAAATTGATCTGTTTACCAATCAAACCAGCAAAAGTACCTTCCTGCTTTAGATACTTCTGAAAATCAAAAGCACCAGGGTTTGATGCAGCTTTTGGCTTATACAACATCCCAGTCACAGCAATTTCTTGACTAGGATATAAACCAGTAGCTTGAAGTATAGGCACAGTCACATAAAGTTTACCCGTCACCCCCTTTGGTAAACTTGCCGGTCCCTTATCATTTTTAACCTCATCTAGCTGCGTTGCTTCCAGCCAAAATTGACCCCTCTGACTGCGAGTTAAACGGGGAGTACTTGCAACTTCGCCACGCACGATTACCAATCGTTCTTGATTACTATTATCTTCACTAGAAATAAACTGACTAATATCTTTTTCTCCTGGTTGAGGTACTCGCAATTGAAAATACAGAGTTGCCAACAAGCCCACTAAGCCAGCTATTAGCCATACTCTAGGATCAGGAGTAGTTAGCGTAACATTAGCCCCAGCCTTACCTTTGGTAATGGACTTTTCTCGTTTCTGAGCAAATTTACGCAAACCAATATAAATTGCACGAAATAGAACTGCGGCTAATATTCCTAGCACCAAAACCCATATACCACCCCAAGGAACCGCTGTAAACAGCAACCCTAAAATATAGGCAAGACAAATAATAACGCTACTACTCTGCATCATAAAACTTCAATAGCCAAAGCACCCAGCCCCAGTTCATTATATATATATAACCAAATTTATATATATATATATAAATCCAGTTCGGTAAAAATATAGGTTGGGTTGCGCTGTCGCTTAACCCAACAAAATCAAAAAAAGTTAACCTTCATTCTGCCCTACTTATCCGCCCTGATAATACCAACTTTACAAAGATATACCCAGGTTAAATGCTAAGACAGCATGAACCAACGAAATCAAAAGTGCTGTACTTTCTAAATAAGCATGAACTACACGTAGTCCTGCTTTATCTCCGAAAAATCCACTTAGAGAAATTGCACCATTAACAAAGAGCAATAACAGCACAATTGAACCAGTCCAAAACTGAGGGCTTTCAAAAAGTGGCTGATGCTGCATCACCAAGGACAATACACCACCCTGTATAGCCACCTGCCAAAAAAATAAATAACCAAGGTGCTATACTAAAAGCGGTTTAAAAGTGTCATTGTAAACGTTCGCGGAGCCTCTCTGAAAGAGATAGTGAAGAATCTCGGAGATACTTCACTGCACTACGTTAGCCATGGCTCACGCCAGCCTCCGCTATCAGTATGACATAAGTCCAAGTTTCACCCGTTTGCAGTATATCTGATGATGGGCATTTCCACTTTTAACATCAGTATCTTTATTTTTATCTTCCAGCAGTTTTCCTTGCCAACCTGCCACACCCACAAAACTACCCACGACAAAAACCATAATTCCCATCATCACAGGATGTCCTCAATGCACAATTCCTTCACGAAGACCTAAAGCACTGAACCAAGCTGCAATAGGTTGTAAAGTTTCAGTGAAATTTATCATCTAACACACAGCAATGTTTGTACCGTAAACCAAGATCCCCCAAGCAGGCTAAAGTGTAAACACAAGTAATCGAATTTAGCCAAGCCCTCACCAAATCACCCCCTAACCCTCAATTCTGGGAAAACAGGAATTTTATAAATCCCCCTAGGATTTAGGGGGCGAAATAGGCTCAGAAGAAGACAGGTAAGACTTGTCTGTATACGGTAGCCAAGCTGGGGGGGTTAAAAATTTAATACCTATTTTTCAACTTACGGCATTTTTAAGCAATGGGAAACCCAACTTCTCCCTTTGCTCAACATATAAATGAGCAACTTTCCTCGCCAAATGTCGAATCCTAGTAATGTAGAGAGTGCGTTCCGTCACGGATATTACACCTCGTGCATCTAGTAAATTAAACGTATGGGAACACTTAATCACATAGTCCAAGCTAGGTAAAACTAGTCTTCTTTCCATTAACTGAGTAGCCTCCTGCTCATATATATTAAATAGTGTCAGCAACATCTCAGGATTCGACGCTTCAAAGTTGTAAGTACATTGCTCAATCTCACCCTGAAGATGAACATCCCCATAAGTAATATTATCCGTCCAGCGAATCTTAGTAATGGCTTCCACCTCCTGGAGGTACATAGCCAGTCGCTCTAACCCATAAGTAATCTCAATTGACACTGGACGGCAATCAATACCCCCACACTGTTGGAAATAGGTAAACTGAGTAATTTCCATCCCATCCAACCACACTTCCCAACCAGTACCCCAAGCCCCCACCGTTGCATCTTCCCAATTATCTTCCACAAACCGAACATCATGATCTTCTGGACGAATACCCAAAGCCCTTAAAGAATCAAGATAAACATCTTGGATATGATCTGGTGAAGGTTTAATCAGAACTTGATACTGATAATAATGTTGAAACCGATTAGGGTTTTCCCCATAACGCCCATCAGTCGGACGACGACAAGGTTCAACATAAGCCACAGCCCAAGGTTCCGGCCCCAAAGCCCTTAAAAAACTATGGGGATTCTTAGTGCCTGCTCCCTTCTCTATGTCATAAGGTTGAGCAATCAAGCAACCACGCTCACCCCAGAACTGATGTAAAACCGCTATTACTGACTGAAAATTCACTATCTACTCTTCCTTGAGTCAAAAATGCATAAACCATTGTTGCCTAAACCCAGCATTCTGAGCAGTTTTGAAGCCTGAAAAAAATAGGTGAAAAAAAGTTAGTGAAAGTAGTTGACATTAAAAGATAGGTTCGATATATTGAATAAGTGCCAAAGAGAGAGCGCCAAAGAGCGGACTCGGAGGGACTACCGAACCTTGAAAATATTATAGTTTGAAAGCCAGTATACAACAGGAAATAGCGTCAGTAAAGAAAATAACCTGACCGTGGTTGTAAAAATTGGTCAAGAGAGCTAAAAAACAAACTTACCAAAACGGAGAGTTTGATCCTGGCTCAGGATGAACGCTGGCGGTATGCTTAACACATGCAAGTCGAACGAAGTTCTTAGGAACTTAGTGGCGGACGGGTGAGTAACGCGTGAGAATTTGGCTTTAGGTCGGGGACAACCACTGGAAACGGTGGCTAATACCGGATATGCCGAGAGGTGAAAGATTTATTGCCTGAAGATAAGCTCGCGTCTGATTAGCTAGTTGGTGGGGTAAGAGCCTACCAAGGCGACGATCAGTAGCTGGTCTGAGAGGATGATCAGCCACACTGGGACTGAGACACGGCCCAGACTCCTACGGGAGGCAGCAGTGGGGAATTTTCCGCAATGGGCGAAAGCCTGACGGAGCAATACCGCGTGAGGGAGGAAGGCTCTTGGGTCGTAAACCTCTTTTCTCAGGGAAGAAAAAAATGACGGTACCTGAGGAATAAGCATCGGCTAACTCCGTGCCAGCAGCCGCGGTAATACGGAGGATGCAAGCGTTATCCGGAATGATTGGGCGTAAAGGGTCCGTAGGTGGTACTGTAAGTCTGCTGTTAAAGAGCAAGGCTCAACCTTGTAAAAGCAGTGGAAACTACAGAACTAGAGTGCGTTCGGGGCAGAAGGAATTCCTGGTGTAGCGGTGAAATGCGTAGATATCAGGAAGAACACCGGTGGCGAAAGCGTTCTGCTAGGCCGCAACTGACACTGAGGGACGAAAGCTAGGGGAGCGAATGGGATTAGATACCCCAGTAGTCCTAGCCGTAAACGATGGATACTAGGCGTGGCTTGTATCGACCCGAGCCGTGCCGGAGCTAACGCGTTAAGTATCCCGCCTGGGGAGTACGCACGCAAGTGTGAAACTCAAAGGAATTGACGGGGGCCCGCACAAGCGGTGGAGTATGTGGTTTAATTCGATGCAACGCGAAGAACCTTACCAAGACTTGACATGTCGCGAATTTCGGTGAAAGCTGAGAGTGCCTTCGGGAGCGCGAACACAGGTGGTGCATGGCTGTCGTCAGCTCGTGTCGTGAGATGTTGGGTTAAGTCCCGCAACGAGCGCAACCCTCGTTTTTAGTTGCCAGCATTAAGTTGGGCACTCTAAAGAGACTGCCGGTGACAAACCGGAGGAAGGTGAGGATGACGTCAAGTCAGCATGCCCCTTACGTTTTGGGCTACACACGTACTACAATGCTACGGACAAAGGGCAGCAAGCTAGCAATAGCAAGCAAATCTCATAAACCGTAGCTCAGTTCAGATCGAAGGCTGCAACTCGCCTTCGTGAAGGAGGAATCGCTAGTAATTGCAGGTCAGCATACTGCAGTGAATTCGTTCCCGGGCCTTGTACACACCGCCCGTCACACCATGGAAGTTGGTCACGCCCGAAGTCATTACCCCAACCTTTTGGAGGGGGATGCCTAAGGTAGGACTGGTGACTGGGGTGAAGTCGTAACAAGGTAGCCGTACCGGAAGGTGTGGCTGGATCACCTCCTTTTTAGGGAGACCTAATCCATTTAGAAATCGAACACATTCTGTTATTCTGTAATTAGATTCTGAATTGGTCTATCCTAGGTCGGTGGAGATTGGTTGAAAACTTTCAAAGTATTATCTTGGTTTGGTTTGGTTCATAAGTAGCAATGGAAAAAACAGAAAAAATATGGAAAAAGTTCAGCAACTGTAGCTAGAGAGATAGTACAGACTGCTGGGTGAAGTTCCAGTCAGAACCTTGAAAACTGCATAGTAACGCGAAAAAAAGCAGGCAGACATAGACATTCGATGAGAATGAAAGTGAATGCAAGTCGAACCAATGGAAAAGTGGTCAAGCTAATAAGGGCTAATGGTGGATACCTAGGCACACAGAGGCGAAGAAGGACGTGGTTACCGACGAAATGCTCCGGGGAGTTGGAAGCAAACTATGAGCCGGAGATATCCGAATGGGGCAACCCTAAATACTACCTGCTGAATATATAGGCAGGAAAGAGCCAACCCAGCGAATTGAAACATCTTAGTAGCTGGAGGAAGAGAAATCAAACTAGAGATTCCCTCAGTAGTGGTGAGCGAAAGGGGAAGAGCCTAAACCAATTGGTTTACTGATTGGGGTAGTGGGACAGCGATATCGAATCTAGAGACTAGACGAAGCAGCTAAATACTGCACCAGAGAAGGTGAAAGTCCTGTAGTCGAAAGTTAAAGGATAGTAGCTGCATCCCGAGTAGCATGGGGCACGAGGAATCCCATGTGAATCAGCGAGGACCACCTCGTAAGGCTAAATACTACTGTGTGACCGATAGCGAACAAGTACCGCGAGGGAAAGGTGAAAAGAACCCCGGAAGGGGAGTGAAATAGAACATGAAACCATTAGCTTACAAGCAGTGGGAGTCCGATTAAACGGATGACCGCGTGCCTGTTGAAGAATGAGCCGGCGACTTATAGGCACTGGTAGGTTAAAGCGAGAATGCTGGAGCCAAAGGGAAACCGAGTCTGAAGAGGGCGATAATCAGTGTTTATAGACCCGAACCCTGGTGATCTAACCATGGTCAGGATGAAGCTTGGGTAACACCAAGTGGAGGTCCGAACCGACCGATGTTGAAAAATCGGCGGATGAACTGTGGTTAGGGGTGAAATGCCAATCGAACCAGGAGCTAGCTGGTTCTCCCCGAAATGTGTTTAGGCGCAGCGGTAATGATTAAATCTGGGGGGTAAAGCACTGTTTCGGTACGGGCTGGGAGACCGGTACCAAATCGAGACAAACTCAGAATACCCAGAGAACACATTGCCAGTGAGACAGTGGGGGATAAGCTTCATTGTCAAGAGGGAAACAGCCCAGACCACCAGCTAAGGTCCCCAAATCATCACTAAGTGATAAAGGAGGTGAGATTGCACAGACAACTAGGAGGTTTGCCTAGAAGCAGCCACCCTTGAAAGAGTGCGTAATAGCTCACTAGTCAAGCGATCTTGCGCCGAAAATGAACGGGGCTAAGTGATGTACCGAAGCTGTGGACTTAGATTTACTCTAAGTGGTAGGGGAGCGTTCCGTAGTAGGGAGAAGCAGTAGCGGCAAGCAGCTGTG